>DASSPO010000108.1:0-23081 GCA_035699585.1 Bauldia sp. | reverse complement strand
CGAGATCATACCGGTCTACCGCGACGGCCTGTCATTCCGCCTCGAGGTCTATAACACCCTGGGCCAGAACGATTGTCCTGCAGCGGTGTGGGACGCCATCGATCCAAAGGCGCTTGCCAAGGAACTCGGCGCCGCGGAGGTGGTGATGAACGGGCCGCGCTTCTGGGTGATGGACCGCATCATCGCTTCCGGCGAGACGAAGGACGGCGAGACCAAGGTCTTCGACGGCCTCGCGGCGACGCAGCGGGCGACCTTGTCGCTTCCCTTCCGCGACATCATCTTCGGCAGCCGGCCTTACACCGAGAAGACCATCAACCGCGACACCACCTATGTCTACGATGCGGGCAAGCCGGTGTACGAGATCACCGACGACGAGGGGAACGTCTATGTGATGCAGACCTTCGCCGAGATCGTCGACAAGGATCTGACGATGGACGACCTTGCCGGTCTTGGCGACCGGCTGAAGCTGCCGCGCGGCTGGAGCTACAAGAGCCGGGTCCTCGACGCGGAACTCCGGCTCACCGCCAGCGGCGAGGCCTACCTGATCCAGGACGAGCTGCAGAACTCCTACCAGCGCCGGAACTGATCGCGCGCCGTCCCCTTCAGCCCAACCGGGCCGCCAGGCGCTTCGGCGCGACCTCGCGCCATGCCGCGGCGAGAGCACTTCGCAGCGTGTGCTCGCCGCACTTTCTCAGATTGATCTGGGTGTAGCCGGTGTGAAACCAGGTGCTCGGCAGCGGCGCGAAGATCTCCGGTTCGCCCGCTCCGCAGAGCTCGGAGTCGCGGCGGGACAGGCGCACATCGGCCCAGCCGAAATCGCGCGCCGGCAGCCGGGCGAATGCGCGACCCCGGATACGGAAATGCACAATCCCGTCGTCGTCGGTTTCGTCCGTCTCGGGCAAGCTCAACGCGATGCGGCGAAAGTCGTCCCGGGTCATCAATGCGGCGAGACGGTTGCGATCGCCTTCCTCAACTTCTCGGCGTTCTCTGCCAGCACCTTCGGATCCTCCATCTGGCCGCTGTGGGGCTTGAGCGGGACGCCCTCGAAACGCGGAATGACGTGGAAGTGGAGGTGGAAGACCGACTGGCCGGCGACCGGCTCGTTGAACTGAAGGACGGTGATGCCGTCGGCGTTGAACGCGCGCGTCGCGGCGCGGGCGACGATCTGAACGGCGCGGGCGAGGGGACCGAGCGTTGTCGGGTCGGCGTCGAGGATATTGCGCGAAGGCAGCCGCGGCACGACCAGCGTATGGCCCGTTCCCTGGGGCATCACGTCCATGAATGCGATCACGTGATCGTCCTCATAGACGCGGTGTGACGGAATCTCGCCGCGAATTATCCGCGCGAAGATATTCTGGTCGTCGTAGGTCGGTCGCGCCATTTCATACCTCCCGCCGTCACTCCCGGGGGAGAATGCCGGGTCGCGACCGCCCTGTCACGTGGGAAGGCCGAGGCTCGTTGAACGTTGGCGTGGGATCAAGGACGCGCGTCGGTACGGAAAATTCGCCCGAGCAAGGGTTATTCGGGCGGTTCGCCACGGCGGAAGGGGGTGAAGCCGGAGAGCACGTCGACGTCGTGCGCGACCTGTCGGCGTTCCTGGTCGAGATAGCTGGCGACCGCCCGACGAAACGCCGGATCGGCGATCCAATGTGCCGAATAGGTCGTTGACGGCACGTAGCCTCGGGCGAGCTTGTGCTCTCCCTGAGCGCCCGCCTCGACCCGCCGCATACCGTGGGCGATTCCCCATTCGATCGCCTGATAATAGCAGAGCTCGAAATGCAGGAATGGGTGCTCCTCGATAGCCCCCCAATAGCGTCCATAAAGCGTCTGCGAGCCGATGAGGTTGAGGGCGCCGGCAACAGGTTTCCCGCCGCGCTTCGCCAGCATCAGGAGGACCCGATCGCCAAGGCGTTCGCCAAGGAGCGAAAAGAAGACCCGGTTGAGGTATGGCCGGCCCCACTTCCGCGAGCCGGTGTCCATGTAGAACGCAAAGAAGGCATCCCAGGCGGACTCGGTCAGATCGCGCCCGGTAAGGTGCACGATGTCGATGCCGGCGGCGACGGCTTCCCGCCGCTCGCGGCGGATCGCCTTGCGCTTTCGCGAGGTGAGAGCGGCGAGAAAGTCCTCGAAATCGCGATACCCCGGATTCACGAAATGGAATTGCTGGTCGGTACGCTGAAGGAAGCCGGCCTCGCCAAGGAAGGTCCATTCTTCGTGCGGCAGGAAGGTCACGTGGACCGAGGAAACGCCGTGGCGGCGGGCCAGCGTGGTGATGCCTTGCGCAAGCAGCAGTCGGCGCCGGTCGGCATCAGGACCCGGCTTCAAAAGAAGCCGCCTACCGGTCACCGGGGTGAAGGGCACGGAGACCTGGAGTTTGGGGTAGTAGCGCCCGCCGGCGCGTTCATAGGCGTCGGCCCAGCCGTGATCGAATACATACTCCCCCATCGAATGGGACTTGAGATAGGCCGGAAGGATGGCGGCCGGGCGGCCGTCCGGGCCATCGAGGACAAGGTGCTGGCCGAGCCACCCGGTCTTCCTTGTCGCCGCCCCGGACTCTTCCAGCGACCAGAGGAAATCGTGGGAGAGGAACGGGTTGTATTCGACCACCGGGTCCACGCTCAGCGCGGCCGAGTGGTCTTCACAGTCAGATTGCGGAAGCCGAGGCAAGGGACTGGCGGCACTGGCATTGCCGTTGATGGGAAAGCCCACCGGGTTGGCGCAGGCATCCCAATCCTCGCGCCGGACCTCCCGGAGCGAGGAAAGAACACGGAGCGCGGCGTCGCCGTTCTCGACCAAACTCGAACCTTGCCTTCCTTGCGGCACTATCGCTGAAGCAAGATAGGACGCGAACTGGAAAAATCGCACCCGCGATGTGACAGCAGCAATTGGCCGCGGGACGGCACGAGGATAGGACACCGCCGACACGGAAGGGAATCAGGCTAATGGATGCGATGATGATGCGCATGTTCGGTGTGGCGTTCCTCGCTGGACTTTTGTTCTCCGGCCCCGCCGTCGCCGAGGACCTGGTCACTGGGCTCGCGGTCTATGAGGTGGGCCTTGATCCTTCAAAGGGTGAAGGGGTCGCCTCGATCAGCGGAACGATGTCGGCGCGGCTGCTGCGCGAATGCGACACGTACGTGACGGAAGCAGAGCTAGAGGCCGACCTGACCGGCCTGGACGGCGCGACCCTGCCGCTCATCGTCGTTTCGAGCCACGCCGAGACAGCGAAGAGCCTGAGCTTCGAGCTGACGACCACCCTGGGCGGCATGCAGGTCGACCACGCCGCCGGAACCGCGACCCGGAACGATCAAGGGATCTCAGTGACGCTCAAGGAGCCGACCGAGCGAGAGTTCACGCTTGAGGGCGACGCGCTTTTCCCGGTGGCGATGCTCGAGGCCGCCATCGCGGCCGCCAAGGCGGGGGAGACCTTCCGCGAGTTCAGCACGTTCGACGGCACGGGCAGGGGCGAGGAGGTCTGGACCGTGTCGGTGCTGATCACGCCGGTCGACGAGGACGACCAAGACGAAGAGGACGCGCTTTTTGCTGCCGGCCTCGGCTTCGAGGACATGGCGCGCTGGCGGATGGCCTTGAGCTATTTCCCACCCGGCGCGAACGGAGAGCAGACGCCAGCGTTCTCGACGAGCATGGTGGTTTACGAAAACGGCTTTGCCCAGGCGGCGGTCTACGACCTCGGCGAGGTCGCGATGCAGCTCAAGCTGATCGAGTTCAGCCCGATCCCGCCGAAGCCGTGCCCATAGGCTCGGGGTCGAAGTCTTCGAAGATGACCTGGTCGGCGTAGCGCCGCGCGGTCGCGCGGTCGGCGTCGGTGCGCACCGTCCAGGTGAGGAGCGGCACGCCGAAATGACGGAGGAGAAGTGGGGCATTGGCCGGAAGGTCGTGGACCCCATAGGCGATGAAGCTCGGCATGACGAGCGGCGCGGCAGCGAGGTGACGAAGGACAAGGCGGCGGAGCGAGGGGATCGTTTTCCATTCCTCATGGGTGAAGCTGTCGGCGACCATGCCGCGTGGCAGATCGGGGGCAAGCTTCTTCAGGGCGAGCATGGAATCGGGATCGAAGGACATGACCGCAACGGGCCCGGAATAGGCAGAAATCACGGGCGCCGCGAGCTGTTCGAGCCGGCGGTTCCGGTCGAAACGGCTCTTGAACTCGGCGAAGAGCGGGACCCTGCCGCGGATCACCGCCAGGAGCTCCTCGAGCGTCGGAATAAGCGCATCGGTGCCACGAAGCGCGATCAGCTTGAGTTCGGCCAGCGTCCTTGCGGCGACGGGACCGGTTGCGGTGGTGAGCCGATCGAGCGTGTCGTCATGGAAAACGACCGGGACGTCGTCCCGGGTGAGCTGCAGGTCGCACTCGATGGCGAAGCCGCGGGCTATGGCAGCCTCGGCCGCCGGAATCGTATTCTCGATGCGCCCCGCCTTGCGGTCGTGATACCCGCGGTGCGCGACAGGACGCGCCGCGAGCCAGGACGGGCCGTTCACCACGGACCTCAGGCGATTTCAGCGATCGCCTCAACCTCGACGGCAACGCCGAGCGGCAGGGTGCCCATGCCGATAGCCGACCGCGCGTGCTTGCCCTTCGCGTCACCGAGGACGTCCGTGATAAGATCGGAAGCGCCGTTCACCACCTTGTGGACGTCCGGGAAGTCGGGTGTGGCGTTGACGAATCCCACGACCTTGACGATGCGCTGGATACGATCGAGATCGCCGACGGCAGCCTGGGCGACGCCAAGGAGGTTGATGGCGCAAAGGCGCGCGGCCTGCTGCCCCTCCTCGATCGAGAATTCGCGGCCCAGCTTCCCGACGTATTTGACGCCCTCCGGGGTCATGGGAACCTGCCCGGAAAGAAAAAGCAGCTTGCCCGTGACGACGAAGGGCACGTAGTTTGCGGCAGGTTTGCCCGGGACCGGAAGAACGATGCCCAGCGTCTTCAGGCGCGCTTCGATTTCACCGGCCATATGGACCTCCTCCGGTAGATCAAGGCCGGCTGTGTGGCCCAAAATCGGGAGAGCCGCAAGGGGCGGTGCCGTCTTTCCGCCATGGTCGGAGCGCACGGCCCGCGGGTGAGGTCAAGGGAGCGGAGATGCACGCGCGTACGATTGGCTTGGCTATTCTTGGAGCGGCCTTGTGGCTCAGGGACTCGCCGGCCTTAGCCGCGCCGCCGGTGCTGGCTTCGCACCGCGCCGTCTACGACATTTCCCTGCTCGAGGCTCAGGAAGGCACCGACGTAACCAGCGTCAAGGGCCGACTGGTTCTTGAGTTCACCGGCTCGGAGTGCGCGGGCTACACGTCGAAACTTCGGTTCGTTACGGAGATGCAAGACTCCGACGGTGGCCGGCAGATGACCGATTCACGGTCATCGACGTTCGAAACGGCCGACGGGCGTACCCTCGACTTCAACAACGAGACCTACGCCGGCGACGTCCTTGCCGAGGAGTCCGAGGGCAAAGCGAGCAAGACCGGGGACGACGTGTCGATCGCGTTGACCCGACCGGGCAAGAAGAAAATCGTCATCCGGGACTCCGTCTTGTTTCCGACCGAGCAGATGGAGCGGCTTCTCGCCTCCGCCATGCGCGGCGAGGCCTTCGTCTCCTTCGAGGTCTATGACGGATCGGAGAACGGGGAGACGGTGTTCGACACGGCGGGGGTGATCGGCAAGGTTTCGACCTCCGCAAACGATGCCGCCGACGAGCCGGTGGTACTGAACGCCGGCATCGCCGGGATGCGGCACTGGCCGGTCACGATCAGCTACTTCGACGAGCGGGGAGGCGGAGAGGAGACGCCGTTCTACGTGCTGTCATTCGTGGTCTACGAAAACGGCATCGGCCGCGACATGCGGATCGACTACGGCGAATTCTCGTTGTCGGGGAAGCTTACAGGTCTCGAACTCCTCCCCCCACCGCCCTGCCCCGGGGCCGACGAACAAGGGTTATCCAAGAATCACTGACGTCGTGGAGCCCGTCGCGGCCTGCCGGCCTCGAAGACCAGGCCGGTCTCCACCGCGTGATTGCCGAACTTGCCGCGGATAACGTCGATGGCAGCCTCGGCGGCGGCCCGTTTGGCGGCGGCGGCGTCGACAAGGTCGACCGGATCGGCGAGGTCCGGGTCGGCAAAATCGGAAACCCCGATTCCGATCAGCCGGAAGCGCGTGCCATCGGCCTCCCTGGCGAGAAGCATCCCCCCTTCATGGAAGATGCGGTCGGCGAGGCGGGTCGGATCGGAAAGTTGCCGGCTTCGGGTGCGGAGACGGAAGTCGGCGGTCTTGAGCTTGAGGGTCACGGTCCGACCGGCCATGCCCTGCTGCTTCAGGCGCCTCGAGACCTTCTCGGCCAATGACCGGAGGACCGCCTCCAGCCGCCGCGGGTCGGCGATATCCTCATCGAAGGTGGTCTCGGCGCTGATGCTTTTGGCCTCGCCGCGCGGATCAACCTTGCGGTTATCTTCAGCCCGCGACAGGCGGGCGAGCCGCAGTCCCATAGATCCGTAGCGCCGGACAAGCACGGCCTCCGGGATGCGCTGGAGAGCGCCGATGGTGCGGATGCCGTCTGCGGCGAGACGCGCCTGCGTCGCCTTGCCGACGCCCCAGATCAAGCTGACCGGCTTCGGGGCCAGGAAGGACAGCGCCTCGCTCCGGCCGATCACGGAAAACCCGCGAGGCTTTCTGAGGTCGGACGCAATCTTGGCAAGGAACTTATTGAAGGAGAGGCCGATCGACACCGTGATGCCGATCTCGTTCTCGATGCGCCGCGCGAGCCGGACGAGCGACAGGGCGGGGGACGCATTATGGAGCCGTTCCGTGCCCGCGAGGTCGAGGAAGGCCTCATCGACGGATAACGGCTCGACGAGCGGCGTCAGTTCCAGCATCAGCGCGCGCACTTCGCGTCCCACCCTGGCGTACTTGTCCATGTTGGGCGGGATGACCACGGCATCGGGACAGGCCTGCAGCGCCTTGAACATCGGCATTGCCGAATGGACGCCGTGAATGCGGGCGATGTAACAGGCGGTGGAGACGACACCGCGCCTGCCGCCGCCAACGATCACCGGCCGGTCGGCAAGCGAGGGATCGTCCCGCTTCTCGACCGCGGCGTAGAATGCGTCGCAGTCGAGATGGGCGATGGCGAGCGCGTCGAGCTCCGGATGCGCGATCAGCCGCGGACTTCCGCAATACCCGCAACGCGCATGGCTTGATGACCCCCGTCGAAGGCAATCGAGGCAGAGGGCGGTTTCGCCGCGGTCGGTTCCGTCGCCAGGCATTCGCGACTCGGGGCTGCAAGGCGATGAAATATAGTCCCGGTCGTCTCGATATGCATTCCGACAGAGGAGACTCCGGCTTTGAAATCCCCAACCCGGTCCCCGCCGGCGGGCCTTCGGCCGGACCCGCCGCGGCCACGCTCTCGTCGTAGTCGGCACGAGCGATCGTGGTGGCGGAGGCAAGGGGAAGCGGAAGCTGAGGCACCGTTGCGACGGTTCGTCTGCCGGTGATATAGGGCGGCCTACGGAACGCCGGGGCTCGCCGGCAGGGATTTCACGCATGGCCATCGACAAGGATACGGTGATCAGAGTGGCGCGACTGGCCCGCATTGCCGTAAGCGATGGCGAGGCGGAGGCGCTCCGCGGCGAACTGAACGCCATCCTCGGTTTTGTCGAGCAGCTCAACGAGGTCGACGTCGAGGGTGTGGAGCCGATGACGGCGGTAGTCCACATCGACATGAAGAAGCGCCAGGACGTGGTCACGGACGGCGGTCAGGTGGAGAAGATCCTGGCCAATGCTCCGGCCCGGGAGGGGCCGTTCTTCGCAGTGCCCAAGGTGGTCGAGTAGTGGCCGACGCAGCCTTGATCATCGCCGAGGAAAGCCCGCTCCAAGATGACGTGCTTGCGCTGATTGCGGAGCTCAACGCAGCGCTCCTCGAGCTCACGCCGGCCGAGTACTGCTATCACATGACGCCGGAGGAGATGGCGGCGGGGCACACAACGGTATTCGTAGCCCGCATCGACGGCCGCGCGGTGGCGATGGGGGCGCTCCGGCGCCACGGCGGAGGGATCGGTGAAGTGAAGCGGATGTACACCAGGCCGGATTTCCAGGGACGCGGCATCGGCGGCGCGATCCTGTCGGCAATCGAGGAGAGGGCGCGGAGCGACGGCCTCAGCAGGCTTGTCCTCGAGACCGGCGATCGCCATCCCGCTGCCTGGCGGGTTTACGAGCGCGGCGGATTCTCCCGCTGCGGTGCGGTGCTGGACTACCCGGATTCGCCCTGGTCGGTGTTCTACGAGAAGGCGATGGCCCCGGCGGCGCGACGATCCGCATGAGCGACCTGACGCGTCTCACGATCTCCGAGATCAGGGATGGCCTCGGCACGAAACGGTTCTCGGCGACCGAGCTCACCAACGCCTATCTCAAGGCGATGGAGGCGGGACGGCAACTCAACGCCTACATCGTGGAAACGCCCGAGAAGGCACTTGAGATGGCGGCGGAGTCCGACCGCCGGATCGCCAGGGGCGAAGTGCGCCGGCTCGAAGGGGTGCCGCTCGGCATCAAGGACCTCTTCTGCACCGAGGGCGTCCACAGCCAGGCGGCAAGCCGCATCCTCGAAGGGTTCAAGCCGGTCTACGAGTCGACGGTGACGGCCAATCTCTGGGCCGACGGCGCGGTGATGCTCGGGAAACTGAACATGGATGAGTTCGCCATGGGCTCGTCCAATGAAACCTCGGCCTATGGGCCGGTGACCAACCCGTGGCGGTCGCTGTCCTCGAACGCGCCGCTCGTACCGGGCGGATCGTCCGGCGGGTCCGCAACGGCCGTTGCCGCTTTCCTTTGCGCGGGCGCGACCGCGACCGATACCGGCGGATCGATACGGCAGCCCGCCGCATTCACCGGGACCGTCGGCGTCAAGCCGACCTACGGCCGCTGCTCGCGCTGGGGCATGATCGCCTTCGCGTCTTCCCTCGATCAGGCCGGCCCGATCGCCCGCGACGTCCGCGATGCCGCCATTCTCCTGCGATCGATGGCAAGCGTCGACCCCAAGGACACCACTTCCGTAGACCTGCCCGTCCCGGACTATGAGGCGGCGCTGGGCGTGGGCGTTAAGGGACTCCGCATCGGGATTCCCAAGGAGTACCGCCTGGACGGTATGCCGCCCGAGATCGAGGCGCTGTGGGAGAAGGGGAAGGAATGGCTGGCCGCAGCGGGAGCCACCATCGTCGACATCTCGTTGCCTCACACTAAGTACGCGTTGCCGGCCTACTACATCGTCGCGCCGGCCGAGGCTTCGTCGAACCTCGCGCGCTACGACGGCGTGCGCTACGGCCTCAGAGTCAACGGCGACGACATCGTCTCAATGTACGAAAGGACGCGGGCGGCGGGCTTCGGCAAGGAAGTGAAGCGGCGGATCATGATCGGGACCTATGTCCTGTCCGCCGGATACTATGACGCCTACTATCTTCGTGCCCAGCGGGTGCGCTCCCTGATCAAGCGCGACTTCGACATCGTATTCGACCAGGGAATCGATGCGATTCTCACACCGGCGACGCCGACTGCCGCCTTCGGACTAGACGCCATGGCGCTCGCTTCCCCGATCGAGATGTACCTCAACGACATCTTTACGGTTACGGTGAACATGGCCGGTCTTCCCGGGATCGCGGTTCCGGCAGGACTTACCGCCGATGGTCTGCCGCTCGGGCTGCAGGTCATCGCAAAGCCGTTCGACGAGGCAATGCTGTTCCGCACCGGCAAGGTGATCGAGGACGCGGCCGGCCGTTTCAGCCCGCAGCGCTGGTGGTAGGTAAAAGCCGAGGGCCGCGTTCGACGCGATCGATCACGATCGATCTTGTGGTGGGGGCCGACATCACGGTGTAGGCTGGCGTCACGGAGGCCGGGGACAATGGCATCGGATCAGGTTCGCTCATTCCGGGAATCGCTCAAGGACGACCTGCCGCCGTCGAATGCGAAAGGACCGCTCGAGGCACATTGGCATGTCGGCAAGGGGCGGCTCGCGAAGGCGCTCGAACTGATCGACAGGGATGCGAGCAAGGACGCCGCGTGGGTGCGGGCCCATCTTCATCGGCGCAAGGGCGAGAAAGCAGAGGCAGCGAAGTGGTACGAGAGGGCCGGCCGTTCGCCCTCTCAGCAGACGGTCGACCAGGAATGGGATTCGATCGCCGCGGGGCTTCTCCTTCACATCTAGCGGGACGCGAACGGAACCCGACGGAGCCGATGATGGACGTCGATGCTTTCAGGAAATCCACTGCGCTGGACGCTCCACCCGAGGGCACCGAGGGACCGCTTGCGGCGCTCTGGCACGCGGCCAAAGGCGACTGGCACAAGGCCCACGCGATCGTCCAGGACGACGAAAGCAAGGCCGGCGCCTGGGTTCACGCCTATCTTCACAGGGTCGAAGGCGACCACGCCAATGCGGCGTACTGGTATCGCAAGGCCGACAAGTCGGTAGCAACCATGCCGCTTGACGACGAGTGGACCGCGATCAGCGGTTCGCTGCTCACTTTGCGCTAAAGGCCGAGGCGGACGAGAAGCGCGTCAAGGATCGGACGCTGGCCTTTCGCGACCTTGCGCATCGCGGTGTCCGGATCGAACCAGCCGGCACGATCGATCTCCGGAAACTCAGCGGTACGCCCCGATCTCGGTGGCCATTCAACGACGAAGGTGTTGCTGTTGATCGTGGCGGGGTCGATGTCGCCTTCGACGGCGAAGGCGGTGACGATCTTGCCGCCGGGTTGGCGGAACTCGCCGAGCGCAATGAGCGCTCCGTCGATCGCCACGCCCGTTTCCTCGGCAAACTCGCGTCGCGCCGCAGCCTCCGGAGACTCGCCTTCGGCGAGCAGGCCTTTCGGGATGGACCAGGCGCCATCGTCCTTCTTCGCCCAGAATGGGCCGCCGGGATGGGCCAGGAACATTTCCACACCGCCCCCCGGCGGCCGCCGGAAAACGAGGATACCCGCGCTCCTCACGGGCATGATGCGAGCCCGGAGATGGATCCCTTTCCCGCGGGTTCCAGGCACAGTTTCCCGATCAAGCGCGCAAGCCCGGTTCTTCGGCGGGAACCCTCATGTCGTCGTACTCGGGATGCCGCTTCATCCAGGCGACGACGAATGGACAGAGCGGCACGACCTTCATCCCTTCTGACCGGGCCAAATCAAGGACATGCCGGACGAGACGGGCGCCGATCCCCTTGCCTTCGAGCGGTTTCGGCACCTCGGTGTGAACAAGGGTAAGGACGCCAGGCATGCGCCTGTAGCGGAGATATGCCACCTGGCCGTCCACCTGAAGCTCGTACCGGTGTCGGACCGGGTTGTCCTTGATCTCGGCGTCCATGCTTTCTCCGCGAAACCGCAGGCCGTTTGGCGTAATGTCATAATTCAAGATTAACGTCGCCGATCCTATATTGGGTCGCATCATGGACCAGAGAACCCCCGACGTCGTTACGCCCAGCGAGGCCTCGTTCGCGGAGGTCGACGCGTCTTACGGCCAGCGGCTTCGCGACCGCCCGGAGCGCCTGATCAACCGCGAACTATCCTGGCTCCAGTTCAATCGGCGGGTTCTCGAGGAAGCGAGCAATCCACACCATCCTTTGCTCGAACGGCTCCGTTTCCTGTCGATCTCGGCGAACAATCTCGACGAATTCTTCATGGTGCGCGTGGCGGGCCTGCGTGGCCAGCAGCGCGAAGGCATCGCCATGATCAGCGACGACGGCCAGTCGCTGTCCGAGCAACTTCGCCGGATCGGCGTCGCGGTCGCAAGCCTCGCGGCCGACCAGCAAAGGGTCTGGGGCGCGCTCCGGGGGCAGCTTGCCGCGGCCGGGATCGTGCTTCTCGATGCAACGCAGATCAGCGAGCAGGATCGGGAGTGGCTGGACCACTATTTCCTCGATTCGGTGTTCCCCGCACTTACGCCGCTCGCAATCGACCCAGCACATCCCTTCCCGTTCATCCCGAATCTGGGGCTGACTGTCGCGTTGCAACTGGTCCGCAAGATCGGCGGCAAGCGGATGACGGCGCTGATGCGCATGCCGAACTCGCTCGATCGCTTCATTCGCCTGCCGTCCAGCGAGCCCGGCGTGGACCGCTTCATCAGCCTCGATCAGCTCGTGACCCTCTATGTGACGCGGCTCTTCCCTGGTTATTCGGTCGAGGGGCTCGGCGCGTTCCGCGTGATCCGCGACTCGGATATCGAGGTCGAGGAGGAAGCCGAAGATCTCGTTCGTTTCTTCGAGACGGCCCTCAAGCGTCGCCGTCGCGGCTCGGTCATTCGCCTCGAGATCGAAGCTCCGATGCCGGACGACCTTCGCCAGCTCGTGGCGGAGGCGCTATCGGTCGCGGGCGACGAGATATTCATCGTCCATGGCGTGCTCGCGCTCAACGATCTCGCCCAGCTCGTGGCCATCGATCGGCCCGAACTCAAGTTCGAACCCTACACGCCGCGCTTCCCCGAGCGAATCCGCGAGAATCGCGGCGACTGCTTCGCGGCGATCCGCCAGAAGGACCTCGTGGTCCATCATCCCTACGAGTCCTTCGACGTGGTGCTTCAGTTCCTGCGCCAAGCGGCGAACGACCCGGACGTCGTGGCGATCAAACAGACGCTCTACCGCACCTCCAAGGACTCGCCGATCGTGCGGGCGCTGGCGGAGGCGGCGGAGAGCGGCAAGTCGGTGACCGCGCTGGTCGAACTCAAGGCGCGGTTCGACGAGGAGGCCAATATCCGCTGGGCGCGCGACCTCGAACGCGCGGGCGTGCAGGTGGTTTACGGCTTCATCGAACTCAAGACGCACGCCAAGCTGTCGCTGGTGGTTCGGCGCGAGGCCGGCCAGCTCGCGAGCTACGTCCACATCGGCACCGGCAACTACCACCCGGTGACGGCGCGCATATACACCGACCTTTCGTTCTTCACCGCCGATCCGGCGATTGCCCGGGACGTGGCACGCATCTTCAACTACATCACCGGCTATTCGGAGCCCGGCGAGCTCGAGAAGATATCAATCTCGCCGATCACGCTTCGCGGCCGCATCCTCGACCTCATCGCCGATGAGGTGGCCAACGCCAAAGCCGGCCGGCCCGCGGCGATCTGGATGAAGATGAACAGTCTCGTCGACCGCGAGATCATCGACGCGCTCTATGACGCGAGCAGTGCCGGCGTTTCGATCGATCTCGTCGTCCGCGGCATCTGCTGCCTGCGGCCAGGCATCCCCGGCCTGTCCGAGAACATCCGGGTCAAGTCGATCGTAGGGCGCTTCCTCGAACATGCCCGCATCTTCTGTTTCGGCAACGGACACGGTCTGCCGTCGCCAGAGGCGCTGGTCTATATCGGCTCGGCCGACATGATGCCGAGGAACCTGGACCGGCGGGTCGAGGCCATGGTTCCGATCACCAACCCGACCGTCCATGAGCAGATCCTCGACCAGATCATGGTCGCGAACCTTGCCGACAACCAGCAAAGCTGGGCAGTGCTGTCGGATGGGACCTCTGAACGGATCGTGCGCAAGAAGGGCGAGGCGCCATTCAACGTCCACCAGTACTTCATGACCAATCCAAGCCTCTCGGGACGGGGCAAGTCGATCAAGACCAACCCGCCGAAGCCCCTCCGCGGGCGCGGGTCGGCTCAGACCGCGGTCAAACGCGTGCGGTGAACCGCAAATAGGCGACGCTCTCGAACGAGTCTTGCTTCACGGTGAAATCCGGTTGACGGCCGGTGAGTCCTTCCGCGCCACGGCAAGGAAACTTCGAGCGCGGCAATATATACCGAAGCCGCCGGCGCTCGGTCCAAGGCCCTGCATCGCTTAAGCAATTTCGTCCGTCGTCTTTCATCCTCGTTGCCCCTTGCCGATCGGACAGGACGGGCTATAGCCGAGGGGCCGGGTGCGACATATCCCGGGATATGAGCGAGCGGACGGCAAGGGTCGGGGCGAATCATGGCAGACTTGGAAGACGGAAACGTCGAGGGCCCCGCCGCGGAGATGAGCAACCGGACAGGAGTGAGGGCCGAGAAGACCGCAAACCTGGCCCCCGGCCGGCTCAACGGATCCGGGCCGATCGCCGTGGTCGACATCGGATCGAACTCGGTGCGGCTCGTGGTCTACGAGCGCCTGTCGCGTTCGGCGACGCCGCTCTTCAACGAGAAAGAGCTTTGCGGCCTGGCGCGCGGCATCGAGACCAGCGGCCGTCTCGACCCGGAGGCAATCGCCTCGGCGCTCGCCTCGATCCGACGGTTCAAGGCGCTCGCCGGCCAGCTCGGCGTCAAAGAACTGCATGTGCTCGCCACGGCGGCGCCGCGCGAAGCGACCAACGGTCCGGAATTCGTCAAGGCAGTCGAGGCGATCACCGGCGTGCCGATCAACATGCTCTCCGGGGCCGAAGAGGCGCGGCTCACCGCACTCGGAGTGATCTCAGGAATCCACAATCCGAACGGGGTTGCCGGCGATCTGGGCGGCGGCAGCCTCGAAGTGATCGACGTTCGCGGAACCCAGGTCGGGATCGGCGAGACCTTCCCGATCGGCGGCCTGCGGCTTGAGGAAGGGTCACAGAAGTCGATCAAGAAGGCGGAGAAGATCGTCGCCGAGGCGCTGGCGAAATCCTCGGTCTTGCCCGGCGGAGCCGGACGGCCGTTCTACGCCATCGGTGGCACCTGGCGCTCGCTTGCCCGACTGCATATGCGTCAGAAGGGCTACCCGCTTCACGTCATGCACCAGTACTCGATCAAGGCCGGCGAGGCCGCCGATTTCTGTCGCATGGTGACGCGCCGCGACATCGATTCGCTCGACTCGATCGAGGTCGTGTCGCGCAATCGCCGGCCGCTCCTCGCCTATGGGGCCGTCGTGCTCGACCAGGTGATCAGGGTGATGCACCCGTCGGAGGTGGTGCTCTCGGCGCTCGGCGTGCGGGAAGGTCACCTCTACGATCTCCTGCCCCCGGCCGAGAAGGCGCGCGACCCCCTGATCGTCGCTTGCGAGGAACTGGCGTTCCTCCGGTCGCGGTCGCCGGCTCATGTGCGCGAGCTGCCGCCGTGGTCGGAGAAGGCGTTCGCAGCCATAGGTCTGGACGAGACCGAGGAGGAGGCGCGCCTCCGCCACGCGGCGTGTCTCCTGGCCGACATCGGCTGGCGGGCTCATCCGGAGTATCGCGGGGAACAGAGCCTCAACCTCATCGCTCATGCCGCGTTCATCGGCGTCGACCACCCCGGACGAGCCTATCTCGCGCTTGCGAACTTCTACCGGCATGAGGGCCTGATCGACGAAGCGCTCAGCCCGCATATCCGCGAGCTTGCCCCGACGCGGTACATGGAGCGAGCGAGGGCGCTCGGCGCGACACTCCGGGTCGCCCACCTGATCTCGGCCGGCATGCCGGGGGTCGTCGGACGCACGCGCGTCGAGCAGCGGGGCAAGACACTGGCCCTGATCCTCCCGCCGGACCTTGCGCCGCTCGGCGGTTCGCGGGTCGAGCGCCGCCTTGGCCAGCTCGCCAAACTCGCCGGCCTGGAGCCGGCGATTATGATCGAATAGCCGAACCCGGCCTTGGCTCAGTCCCCGCCGGTTTCGCTCTGCGCGCGCAACCGCTGGGCATAGACGTTGATGATCAAGGCGGCGAGCAGGATCAGGCCGCGGATCAGGATCTTGAAGAACGGGTCGATCTGGACGTGGTCGAGCCCGTTGTTCAGAACGCCAAGGACGAGCAGGCCGACGATGGTGTTGGGAATCCCGCCACGGCCGCCGAATAGACTCGTGCCGCCGACGACCACCGCGGCGATTGCGTCGAGGAGATAGGTCGTGAACTCGTTCTGCTGGGCGCTGCCGAAATAGGCGACACCCACCATGCCGGCAACCCCGGAGCAGACCGCGCCGATCACAAGGACCGCCCCAATCACGAACTTGACGTTGACGCCGGAATATTCCGCCGCCTCGCGGTTTCCGCCGACCATGTACACGTAGCGACCGAAGCGCGTGTAGGTCAGCACGAGGTGGGCGACGAGCAGGAACAAACACGCCAGGATGACGATCCAGGGGATGCCGAAGATCGAGCCGGAGCCCAGCGTCTGGACGATCGACGGCACCGCGTAGGCGATCTGACCGCGTACGAAGAGGGCCGACATTCCGTCGGCGATCTGCATCATGGCGAGGGTCATGATGAAGGACGGAATGCCGATGATCGTCACGCCGAAGGCGTTGACCAGGCCAAGCCCGAAGCAGGCGGCGAGCGCGATGAGGACCGCAAGGTAGCCGGGGAGGGGCAGATTGGCGATGTTGACGTAGCTCTCCTGAAGCGTGAAGAAGGCGACGACGATACCGGTGACATTGGCGACGGCCGCCACCGACAGGTCGATCTCCGCGCAGAGGATGACGAAGGTGAGACCCACGGCGATGATCGCCGTGATCGACACCTGATTGAGGATGTTGGCGAAGTTCGTGACCGTCGGAAACGAGTCGCTGGCTACGCTGAAGAAGACGACCAGGAAGAGGAGGGTGGCGAAGGGCGCGATATTGCGCATCTGGCCGCGCACCCAGCTTCCGGCTCCGCCGCGACGCACCGCCGCCACTCCGCTGTCCGACATCCCAGTTCCCCCTCTAGGCGGCTTCGAGCAGCCGATCCTTGCTGACCGTGTCGCCGGCGAACTCGCGGACGATCTCTCCCCGCTTCATGACGAGGATGCGGTCGGCGAGCGAAAGCACCGTTTCGGGCTCGGTCGAGACGACAACGACCCCGATACCCCGGTCACGCAGCCCGCGGACGATCCGCACCACGTCCTCCTTTGCCCCGACATCCATGCCGCGCGTCGGTTCGCTGAGGATAAGCACCTTGGGCGGATGGGTCAGCCACTTGGCAAGGGCGACCTTCTGCTGGTTGCCTCCGGAAAGGTTGCCGAGGAGCTGATCGGGGCCGGGCGTACGAATGCGGAGATTCTCGATGTGCTCGCGGGCAATCCTTCTTTCGGCGTTAGGCTTCAGCAAGTACCGGGAAATCCGCTCCAGGATGCTGATCGACATGTTCTTGTAGAGCGGTTCGTGATGGAACAGCATCGCGCGCCGGCTCTCAGGCACATAGGCGATACCGGCCTCACGCGCGATCGAGGTCCGGGTCAACCGGATCGGTTTCCCTTCGAGACGAAGTGTCCCGTCCGCAGGGATCTTGCCGAACAGGGCGCGGGCCAGCTCGACCTGGCCGCAGCCCATGAAGCCGTAGATGCCGAGCACCTCGCCGGCGCGGACCTTGAGTGAGACATCGCGGAAGGCGCGCCCGACCGTCAACCCTTCGGTTTCCATGACCACCGGCGCGTCGAAGCGGGTGTCGAGCCTGATCTCGCCGGTATAGCTCTCCTCGAGTTCGCGGTGGCCGAGGCCGATCATGTTCTCGATGACCTGGCGCTTGTCGATCCGCGACACGGGCGAGGTGAGCACCTTCCGCCCGTTTCGGAAGATCGTCACCGTGTCGGAGATGCGGAGAATGTCGTCGAGGAAATGGGAAATGAAGATGATGGACCGGCCGCTGTCGCGGAGGCTGCGGAGGGTCGCAAACAGGCGCTCGACCTCGGGCGGCGACAGGGCGGAAGTCGGCTCGTCGAGAATGATGATGCGGGCGCCGGAGAAAAGCACGCGGGCGATCTCGATGAGCTGTTGCAGGCCGATGGGGAGGGCGCCGATACGCATCTTCGGATCGACATCGATGCCGAGACCGGCGAGATGCTCATGCGACTCGCGCACCATCCGCCGCCAGTCGACGGTCCCCAAGGGAGTAAGCGGCTGCGTCCCGAGGAAGACGTTCTCGGCGACCGTCAGGTCGGGGACGATCGAAAGTTCCTGGTGCACCATGCCGACGCCGGCATCGAGCGCATCGCGCGCCGAGCGGAAGCGCACTTCCCGGCCGTCGAGGCGCATCGTGCCGTGGTATTCGTGGTGCACGCCGGCGATGATCTTCATCAACGTCGACTTGCCGGCGCCATTCTCGCCGACGAGACCGTGAATCTCGCCGGCACGCAGCGAGAAATCGACATCCCGAAGCGCCTGGACGCCGCCAAACGACTTCGAGATGCCGATCATTTCGAGCAGCGGATTGTCGCTGCTGTCAGCCATGGTTTCAGCTTTGGGCCTGAAGAACCGCCCCTAGATCAGGTAGTGGCTCTCCATCCAGAGCATGCCCTCGGCGTTTGCCTTGGTGACGACCGGTCCGTCGGTGACGATGTTCTTGGGGATGCCCGCGCCGGTCTTCTCGCCGGCAACCGCAGCCACGCCGGCGACAATAGCGCCACCATGGATGCGGCAGGACGGATTGCGTACCGTGCCGAGCATGCGGCCGTCGATGACCGCCTCGATCGCCGGGGGCATCGCGTCGACGCCGCCGATCAGAGTCTCGGTGCGGTTGTGGCGCTTCATCACCTCGGCCGCCGCGAGCGCCATGTCGTCATTGTGGAAGAACGCGCCATTGATCACCGGATACTTGGTGAGCAGCGTCTCCCAGATGCGGGCGACCTTGGAGACGTCCCAGTCGGCCGGTTGCGTGTCGAGGACCTCGATGTCGGGGTAGTTCTTGACGACCGATTCGAAGCCGCGGGCGCGGCCCTGAGCACCGGTATGGCCAAGCGCGCCCTGGGTCATGACCATGGTGCCCTTGCCGCCCATGGCGGTGACCAGCGCCTGGGTCATCGACGCGCCCATGAACTCGTTGTCCGGGGCGAGGAACGTGTGGACGTTGATCGACTCGAGCGGGGCGATGAGCGTATCCATGTCGATCACCGGGATACCGGCGTCGATCATCTTCTGGACGGGTGCGGTGAGCGTGCCGATGCCGAAGGCCTGGATGGCGACGAAATCCCACTGCTGAGACGCCATGTTGTCAATGGCGGCGCGCTGCTTGACGGCGTCGAGCTGGCCGTCGAACCACGTAACCTCGACGTTGAACAACTTGCCCCAGTATTCGGCCGCCGCCTTGCCCTGGGCGCACCAAGTGGCCTGAAGGCCGGCGTTGGAGAACGCCGCCTTGAGGGGCTTCTCCGACATGCCGGCGACCACCGCCTCGGCCATCGCAGGACTGATCCCGAAGCCACCGAACAGGGCGGCGGTTGCCGCCGCCGAACCGCCGACCTTCTTGAAAAACTCGCGCCTCGACTGCGGGGTCATCTCGAAGTCACGCATCGCATTTCCTCCCATTCTTCTCGCTCTGCCCGAGGTGGATTCTCACTCGACCTGGGGAGCGTCAAATTGTCGGATGATAATGCCACTGGCAAGCGCAAACTCTCGGCAGCTACGCGTCGCGACGACGCGGAGATCCGAGCGACGAGGGATCGTCGTAAACGCGTCCGCCGCGGGCTCAGGCAAGGACCGAAGCCATGTCCGCGCCGGCACCGAGACGGCCGGTTCAGGTCTCGATGGCGACGACGTGGTTCTGGCGGACGGCGAGGGCCATGTCGCCCCGCTTCATCTTGAGCGCCGCCTCGCCGAAGAGTTCCCGCCGCCAGCCGTGAAGCGCCGGAACGTCGGCGCGGTCGTCCGAGGCGATCGCCTCCAGATCGTCCACCGTCGCGATCACTTTCGCCGCGACGCCATGGTCCTCGCTGATCATCTTCAGAAGAACCTTGAGGAGGTCTACCGCGGCACCGTTGCCGTTGGCCTGAGCGCGATGCTTGGGAATCCGAGGCATCTGATCCTTGGGAATCGCCAATGCTTTCTTGACGGCCGTGAGGATGTCTTCGGCGGCGCGCGACCGCTCGAAGCCCTTCGGCACAGTGCGGAGCTGGGACAGGGCCGCCGGGGTGGTCGGCTGCTGCTGGGCGATCTCGTAGATCGCATCGTCCTTGAGCACCCGACCGCGCGGGACATCGCGGGTCTGAGCCTCGCGCTCCCGCCAGGCGGCAAGCTCTTGCAGAATGGCCAGTTCCACCGGTTTGCGCACACGGAGCTTGAGGCGCTTCCAGGCCTCTTCCGGTTCGAGCCGATAGGTGTCGGGCGAGGTAAGCACCTCCATTTCCTCCCGCACCCATTCCGTTCGCCTTTGCTCATCCAGGCGCGCCGAAAGGGCGAGGTAGACTTCACGGAGGTGGGTCACGTCGGCGAGCGCATACTCAACCTGTTTCTGGCTGAGGGGGCGGCGGGTCCAATCCGTGAAGCGTGACGACTTGTCGAGCCGCGCCCCGCTGGTGCGCTGAACGAGCTGGTCGTAACTGATGGAGTCGCCGAATCCGCAAACCATGGCGGCGACCTGGGTATCGAAGACGGGGTGCGGAATAAGGCCGCCGCGATGATAGACGATCTCGATGTCCTGCCGGGCTGCATGGAAGACCTTCACCACCTTCTCATTCTTCATGAGCTTGAAGAACGGGGCGAGGTCGATGTCCGGCGCCATCGCATCGATGATGAAGGCTTCTTCCGGACTGGCCATCTGTACGACGCAAAGCTTCGGCCAGTAGGTTGTCTCGCGCATGAATTCGGTATCGACGGTGACGAAATCGAAATGCGCGAAGCGCTTGCAGATGGCCGCGAGCTCGTCCGTACGGGTAACTATAGACATTCCGTTCCTATAGCCCAGCGCACGATTCTTGTCGCCCGCCGGAATGGAAATTCCCAAGAGAGAGGGTGGCGGCTTAGCAAAGGCGGGGAGGGGCCGTAAAGAGCGCCTCAGGCGTGATCCACGCTTGCAAAGTGTGGGCATCGCGTCGAGTAGTTCTCTCTATGGTTGTACCTTAGCCCTGCCCCGCAGAACGCGCGAATGTTGTCAACGATGGCGACAGACCTCGGCTGCGCGTCGCGGCGACGCGGTTGAACCGGGCCGGGCGATTGCAGGCGTAACGAGAGTTGGTGGCCTGCAGTTGTAGCCATGGCGTCGATTTGCCTCTGCTTGACAAGGGAGCGCCGCCATGCGCTTTTCCCGCCGCCCGAAGCGGCCGATTTCCGCCAAAGACCACTGGAATCTCCATGCACCGCTACCGCACCCATACCTGTGGCGCGCTCAAGCTTGAGGACGTCGGCAAGACCGTCCGCCTTTCGGGCTGGGTGCATCGCGTCAGGGACCACGGCGGACTGCTCTTCATCGATCTTCGCGATCACTATGGGCTCACTCAGGTCGTCGCCGATCCTGATTCGCCCGCCTTCGGGGCGGCCGAGAAAGTCCGGGCGGAGTGGGTGATCCGGATCGACGGCGAGGTGAAGGCGCGTACGCCGGAAACGGTCAATCCGAACCTGCCGACCGGCGCGGTCGAGGTCTTCGTTCGCGACCTCGAGGTGCTGTCGGCGGCGGGCGAACTGCCGATGCCTGTATTCGGCGACCAGGAATACCCCGAGGAAACACGGCTCAAGTACCGTTTCCTCGACCTTCGGCGCGAAAAGCTCCACCGCAACATCATGAGGCGCTCGGAAATCATCTCATCGATCCGGCGGCGGATGCGGGAAGCCGGATTTTTCGAGTTCCAGACCCCGATCCTGACCGCCTCATCCCCCGAGGGCGCGCGCGACTTTCTGGTGCCGTCAAGGCTGCACCCCGGCAAGTTCTACGCACTGCCGCAGGCGCCGCAGCAGTTCAAGCAGCTGATCATGATCGCCGGGTTCGATCGCTACTTCCAGATCGCGCCCTGCTTTCGCGACGAGGACGCCCGTGCCGACCGCAGTCCGGGCGAGTTCTACCAGCTCGACATCGAGATGAGCTTTGTCGAGCAGGAGGACGTCTTTCAGGCCGTCGAGCCGGTGCTCCGCGATCTCTTCGTCGAATTCAGCGACGGCAAGTCCGTGACCGAATCATTCCCGCGCATCCCCTACGCCGAGGCGCTTCGCAAATACGGCACCGACAAACCGGATCTGCGCAACCCGATCGAGATGGCGGACGTGACGGAGCACTTCCGCGATTCGGGCTTCAAGGTCTTCGCCGGAATGATCGCCGCCGACCCGAAGGTGGAGGTGCGGGCGATCCCCGCGCCAAACGGCGGCAGCAGGGCGTTCTGCGACCGCATGAACTCGTGGGCGCAAGGCGAAGGCCAGGCGGGCCTGGGTTACATCTTCTTCCGCGACGACGGGGAAGGCGCGGGACCGATCGCCAAGAACATCGGACCGGAGCGTACCGAGGCGATTCGCGAGATGCTCAAGCTCCGCGACGGCGATGCCGTGTTCTTCCTTGCCGGGCGGCCGGAGAAATTCAATGCCTTCGCCGGCCTTGCGCGCCAGAAGATCGGGCGCGAGCTGGGGCTGCTCGATGAGAACCGCTTCGCCTTCTGCTGGATCGTCGACTTCCCGATGTTCGAGTGGAACGAGGAGGAGAAGAAGATCGACTTCTCCCACAATCCGTTCTCGATGCCGGACTACGACCACGACAAATTCCTGGCGCTCGACCCGCGCGACAGGGAGACCATTCTCGGGATCAAGGCACGGCAGTACGACATCGTCTGCAACGGGATCGAGCTGTCGTCGGGGGCGATCCGGAACCACCTGCCGGAGATCATGCTGAAGGCCTTCGCCATAGCGGGGTATCCGGAGGATGCGGTGGAGAAGAAGTTCGGAGCGCTGTGGCGAGCCTTCCATCTCGGCGCGCCACCGCACGGCGGCATCGCGCCGGGCATCGACCGCATCGTGATGCTGCTTTGCGGGGAGGAGAACCTCCGCGAAGTGACACTCTTCCCGATGAACCAGCGCGCCGAGGATCTCCTGATGGGAGCGCCGTCGGAGGTGACTCAGAAGCAGCTTCGCGAGCTCGGCATCAGGCTGGCGCTCTCCGAGTAGCGCGTCCCGGGCCGCCAGGAGCGACCGCCAGCGTCCGCTTCAGCCGCCGGGGTTCAGCGTCTCGCGGAGTTCATCAGGCTTGTTGGGTGCGCTCCGCTGGGCGGGTGCGGACGGAGTCGAGCCGCTTCCGGCCTGTCCGGTTCCCGGATCGGACGGAGGTGACGACGGCATCATCCCCTGTGTGCCGTCCCCGCCATCGGTCGGCGGTGTCGAGGGCTCGATGGAAGGGGTCATCCCGCCGGGCTCAGCGGGCGGCGCCGGCTCGGCAGGCGCCGGCAGAGACCCCTTTTCGCCGGTGATGGCCAGGCCGAGGAGCTGGACCACCTGGCTCGGGGTGTTCTCCACGGCCTCGCCGATCGCCTGCAGGGCGAT
>DASSPO010000107.1:0-7994 GCA_035699585.1 Bauldia sp. | reverse complement strand
AGGTCGGCGCCCCGCACGAAGTGATGCAGGCGTGGCGCGGAGTTGACATCAAGGCGGCCATTGAGGCGGTGTCGCGGTGGCCGGTCTATGTGTGCAACGACGCGACCGGCGCCTGCGCAGCCGAGCTCGTGTTCGGCAACGGGAACCACTACCTCGACTTCCTTTATGTTTTCATCGGTTGGTTCATCGGTGGCGGGGTAGTGCTGAGCGGAAGCCTGTTTCCGGGGCGGAGTGGCTACGCCGGAGCCGTCGGTCCACTCCCTGTACCGACGGGGGCGCCGAACGGACGCCTGCGGTTCCAGCAACTTCTCCGCAGTGCCTCTACCTACACGCTGGAGCGCCGTATCAAGCTGGCGGGAGGCGATCCGCGGGCGGTCTGGGAATCGCCTGAGGACTGGTCGGCCATCGAGCCGTATGTCGAGGAGTGGATCGAGGCCATCGCCGGCGACCTTGCTCTCGCGGTGGTCTCGGCGGTCTCTATCATCGATTTCCAGGCCGTGGTGATCGATGGCGCCTTCCCGACCTCGGTGAGGAACCGCATTGTCGCGCGAATCCGCGAACGGGTCTGCGAGTTCGACCAACAAGGCCTGTCGCCCTACACCGTGGCGGAAGGGGCGATCGGCGCGGGGGCGCGGGCGATCGGCGGAGCGTGTCTTCCGCTCCTCGCCAAGTTCGCCCGCGACCGCGATGTCCTGTTCAGGGAGACGTTGTAGCGGCTCCCTACGCCGGTGCCTTGTTCTGGCGATTCTTGACCAGGTCCTCGACGACGGTCGGGTCGGCGAGCGTCGAAGTGTCGCCAAGGTTCGAGAAATCGTCTTCCGCGATCTTCCTGAGAATGCGCCGCATGATCTTGCCCGACCGGGTCTTGGGCAGGCCCGGCGCGAACTGGATGATGTCCGGCGCGGCGAATGGGCCGATCTCCTTCCGCACCCAGGTTACCAGCTCCTTGCGAAGCGCCTCGTCCGGCGTCACGCCCGCCATCAGCGTGACATAGGCGTAGATGCCCTGGCCCTTGATCGGGTGCGGGTAGCCGACTACTGCCGCCTCCGCCACGTGTTCGTGGGCAACCAACGCCGACTCGACTTCCGCCGTGCCAAGCCGGTGGCCGGAAACATTGAGCACGTCATCAACCCGGCCGGTGATCCAGTAGTAGCCGTCCTCGTCGCGACGGCAGCCGTCGCCCGTGAAGTAAAGGCCCTTGTAGGTCGAGAAGTACGTCTGCACGAAGCGCTCGTGGTCGCCGTAGACCGTGCGCATCTGGCCGGGCCACGAATCGGTGATGACCAGATTGCCCGCGGCCGGGCCCTCCAGGAACTTGCCGTCGTTGTCAACCAGCGCCGGCTTCACACCGAAGAACGGTCGCGTCGCCGAGCCCGGCTTGAGCGCCGTGGCGCCGGGAAGCGGCGTGATTAACGCTCCCCCGGTTTCGGTCTGCCACCAGGTGTCGACGATCGGGCAGCGACCATCGCCGACGACCCGGTGGTACCACTCCCAGGCCTCCGGGTTGATCGGTTCCCCGACCGTGCCGAGGAGGCGGAGCGATTTCCGCGAGGTCTTTCTGACCGGCTCGTCGCCGGCACCCATCAACGCGCGGATTGCAGTTGGCGCGGTATAGAAGATATTGACCTTGTGCTTGTCGACCACCTCCCAGAAACGGCTGGTGGTCGGGTAGTTGGGGACGCCCTCGAACATCAGCGTCGTTGCGCCGTTACAGAGTGGGCCGTAGACGATGTAGGTGTGCCCCGTCACCCACCCGACGTCGGCCGTGCACCAGTAGATGTCGCCGTCGTGATAGTCGAAGACGAGCTGGTGCGTGAGCGAAGCGTAGACGAGATATCCTCCGGCGGTGTGAAGGACGCCCTTCGGCTTTCCGGTAGAACCGGAGGTGTAAAGAATGAACAGCGGATCCTCGGCACCCATCTCTTCGGCCGGGCAGTCCGCGGAGACGTTGGCCGCCAGCTCGTGGTACCAGAAGTCGCGGCCCTCGTGCATCGCCACCTCGCCGCCGGTCCGCCTGACCACCAGCACCTGGACATCACCGACCGATTTCGTCAGAGCCTCGTCCGTGTTGTGCTTGAGCGGAACCTTCTTGCCCCCCCGCAGACCCTCGTCGGCAGTGACGACCAGCTTCGATTTGCAGTCGTCGATGCGGCCCGCGAGGCTGTCGGCAGAGAAGCCACCGAAAACCACGGAGTGAATGGCGCCAATCCGGGCACAGGCGAGCATGGCAGCCGCCGTTTCCGGAATCATCGGCATGTAAATGGTGACGCGGTCGCCCTTTCCGACGCCGAGCTTCTTCATCACATTGGCGAAGGTGCAGACCTCACGGTGAAGGTCGCGATAAGTGATGTGGCGGGACTGATCGGGATCGTCGCCCTCCCAGATGATGGCCACCTGGTCGCCGCGCTTCTCAAGGTGACGGTCGAGGCAGTTGGCAGCGACGTTGAGTGTTCCATCCTCATACCACTTGATCGAGACGTCCGGTGCATAGCGGGTATTCTTCACCTTGGTGAACGGCCTGATCCAGTCGATCCGTTGCGCCTGCTCCCGCCAGAACCCGTCCGGGTCACTCACCGAACGGGCGTACATCTCCTTGTACTTGGCGTCGTTGACGAAAGCGCGCGCCGCCCACTCTGCCGGGACGGGGTAGACTTTTTCGGACATGACTCCTCCCGAACGCATCCCGCCGGAATTCGGCGGCGGGTTCCTCTCGCGCCCGAATAAACGCGGACGGCGCCCGGGAAGCAAGCCTCCGGACCGGCTCAGGCCGGTTCGTCAGGCATCACCTCACCTTCTCCCGCAGGTCGCAGGCCTGCGACCGGCGCGACCCTGACCGTCACGGGGTTGCAGTCGGCGAGAATTGACGGTGGGGAACTTCTCTCTGCCACGCAATCTTCATCGCTGCGTCATGCGCACGAAAAGATCATCCCTCCCCAATCCGGTCGCGCCCGGAATGCGCAATGCACGAGGAGATCTTGCCAATGCGCCAAACCCTACTCGCAGCGACCGCGATCGCCGCACTCCTGTCAGCCTCGGCTCGGGCCGAGGAGCAGGAGTATCCTGCCACGCTGGTCGGGCACGCCATCCTGCCCGCGGCAACCTTTATCAAGCCGCCCGCGGATGCGCCTTCGTCGCTCGCGACAGCGGGCAAATACACGACCCCGGACCGGCATCGCGCCGACATCCTGGGCAGTGTCCCCGGCATGGACGGCGTTCGGCCGACGGGCCTTTCGGTGCCTTTCGACGGCCAAGCCGTGCAGGGCTTCTCCGGCATCAAGCTGGCCGAGGACGGCACCTTCTGGTCGCTCTCCGACAACGGCTTCGGCAACAAGCTCAACTCGGTCGATGCCGCGCTGATGCTGCACCATCTCAAGATCGATTGGGAACAAGGCAAGGTCGAGCGGGTCGAGACAATCTTTCTGAGTGATCCGGAGAAGAAGGTCTGGTTCCCGATCGTCAACGAAGGCACCAAGGAACGCTACCTCACCGGCGCCGACTTCGACATCGAGGGTATTCAGCCGGTCGCTGATGGCTTCTGGATTGGCGACGAGTTCGGCCCCTTTTTCGTCAAGGTCGACAAGGCGGGCAAGGTCGTGGCCGTCGTCGACACGATCGTCGACGGCAAGCCCGTCAAGTCGCCCGACCATCCGACCATGACCCTTCAGGCCAACCCGACGCTCCCCGTACCCGCCTTTAACCTCACGCGCTCCGGCGGCTATGAAGGTCTCGCCCAGTCCAAGGACGGTACGAAGATCTACGGCCTGCTCGAAGGCGCCCTCTTCCTCGAGGACGGCACGATGGAGATGGTCGACGGCAACCGCGTGTTCCGCATCGTCGAGCTCGACGCCGCCACCGCGACGCTCACCGGCCGCACCTGGCTCTACCGGCTCTCCGATGGCGGCGACGCGATCGGTGATTTCAACATGATCGACGAGACCACCGCGCTGGTCATCGAGCGCGACCAGGGCGCCGGCACGCCGGACAAGGCCTGCCCCGATCCCAAGGCGCCGACCCCCGACTGCTTCGCCACCCCGGCGAAATTCAAGCGCATCTACAAGATCGAGTTCGGCGACGGGAACGTCGGCCAGCCGGTCACCAAGATCGGCTACATCGATCTCTTGAACATCAAGGACCCTGACAATGTGAAGCGTCAGGGCGGCGGCGAGGGCTTCTACGACATGCCGTTCAACACCATCGAGAACGTCGACATCGTCGACGCGACCCATATCATCGTCGCCGACGACAACAATCTGCCCTTCTCGGCCGGCCGCACCCTCGACAAGGCCGACGACAACGAGTTCGTCCTCCTCGAGGTCGGCGACTTCCTCAAGGCCGAAGCCGCGAGCCAGTAGGATATCCATCGACGGCCGCCTTCTATGAAGGAGGCGGCCGCTTCTCGGCAGATCGCGAACTACCTTGAGTGGGGACGCCTACAGCGCCTTAACTATGCCCTCGGTCATCTTTTTGGCGTCGCCGAGGAGCATCATGGTGTTGTCGCGGTAGAACAGCGGGTTGTCGATGCCGGCATAGCCTGACGCCAGCGACCGCTTGACGAACATCACCGTCCCCGCCTTCCACACCTGGAGCACCGGCATGCCGAAGATCGGAGATTTCGGGTCATCCTCGGCTGCCGGGTTGGTCACGTCGTTGGCGCCGATCACATAGACCACGTCGGCCTGCGAGAACTCCGAGTTGATATCCTCGAGCTCGAACACCTCGTCGTAAGGCACGTTCGCCTCGGCCAGCAGTACGTTCATGTGGCCCGGCATGCGGCCGGCGACCGGGTGGATCGCGTACTTGACCTCGACGCCCTCGGCCTTGAGCTTGTCGGCCATCTCGCGGAGCGCGTGCTGTGCCTGGGCGACTGCCATGCCATAGCCGGGCACGATGATAACCTTGGCCGCGTTCTTGAGGATGAAGGCCGCGTCGTCGGCCGAGCCGAGCTTGACCGGCTTCTGCTCGGCGCCGGCGGCGGCTGCCGCTGTCTCGCCGCCGAAGCCGCCGAGGATCACTGAGATGAAGCTCCGGTTCATCCCCTTGCACATGATGTAAGACAGGATCGCGCCCGAGGAGCCGACCAGCGCGCCGGTGACGATCAGCGCCGTGTTGCCGAGGGTGAAACCGATGCCGGCGGCCGCCCAGCCCGAATACGAGTTGAGCATCGAGATCACCACCGGCATGTCGGCGCCGCCGATCGGGATGATGATCAGGACGCCGAGCGCCAATGCGACGATCGTGATCAGCCAGAAGAAGACCGGGTGCCCGGTAATGACGAACACGATAATGAGGACGATGAGCAGCGCGCCTAGCCCGGCGTTGATCCAGTGCCGGTTGGGGAGAAGGATCGGCGCGCCCGACATCCGCCCGTCGAGCTTCAGGAAGGCGATCACCGACCCCGTGAAGGTGAGCGCACCGATGGCGAGTCCGATCGACATCTCCACGAGGCTTGCGCCGTGGATGTGATCCGGCTCGCCAATGCCGAACGCTTCCGGCGCGTAGAGCGCGGCCGCGGCGACGAACACCGCCGCGAGTCCCACCAGCGAATGGAAGGCGGCGACAAGCTGCGGCATTGCCGTCATCGGAATGCGGCGGGCGATCACCGCCCCGATGCCGCCGCCGATGACTATGCCGAGGACGATCAGAAGGAGCCCGCCCCAACCGGGTGCGGCAAGGAGAAGCGTGGTGATGATGGCGATCGCCATTCCGGCGATGCCGAACTGGTTGCCGCGGCGGGAACTTTCCGGACTCGACAAACCGCGGAGGGCGAGGATGAAGAGAACGCCGGCGACGAGGTAGAGCAGCGCGGCGAGGTTGGCCGACATCAGGCGCGCTCTTTCTTCTTGTACATGGCGAGCATGCGATGGGTGACGAGAAAGCCGCCGAATATGTTGACCGAGGCGAGTACCAGCGCGATGAACCCGAAGGTGCGCGCCCACCCGCTTCCCGCGCTGACCGCCTCGGCCGCCGTGACGCCTACCGCAAGCAAGGCGCCGACGACGATGACGCTCGAGATGGCATTGGTGACGGACATGAGGGGTGTATGGAGCGCGGGCGTCACCGACCAGACCACGTAGTAGCCGACAAAGATCGCAAGGATGAAGATCGACAGCCGAAAGACAAACGGATCGATCACGCCACCGGATGCCGCCGAAACACCAACGCCGACTGCCTCGGCCGCCTGGTCGGCGTAGCCTTGAGCAGCAACCGCGGCATCTTGCGCGGTAACCGCGGAGGCCTTTGCGGCGTCAGCGGCAGCGCGGGCCGCCTCGACCAGTTGTTCGGGGGTCATCGTCTCCATCACGATCCTCCCTTCGGCGCGAAGGCGGGGTGCACCACCGCACCCTCGCGCGTGAGATTTGTCGCCTTGACCAGTTCGTCGTCCCAGTTCACGGCGAGGGTCTTGTTTGCCTTGTCGATCATCGTCTCGACGAAGGCGTAGAGATTGCGGGAATAGAGTGCCGAGGCGCTGGCGGCGACTCGGCCGGGCACGTTGAGATAGCCGACGATCTTCACGTCGCCGGCTGCTACCACCTCGCCGGGCCTCGCTCCCTCAACGTTGCCCCCACGCTCGACGGCAAGGTCGACCAGTACAGACCCGGGCTTCATCGAGGCGACCATGTCGGCCGTGACCAGGCGGGGCGCCGGCCGGCCCGGGATGAGAGCGGTCGTGATGACGATGTCCTGCTTCTTGATGTGCTCGGCGACAAGCGCCGCCTGCTTCGCCCGGTACTCCGGCGACATCTCCTTGGCATAGCCGCCGGCTGTCTCGGCCTGCTTGAATTCCTCGTCTTCGACGGCGACGAACTTCGCGCCGAGCGACTCGACCTGTTCCTTGGCCGCCGGCCGCACATCAGTGGCCGTGACCACTGCGCCGAGCCGCCTGGCCGTGGCAATCGCCTGGAGCCCGGCGACGCCCGCCCCCATGACAAAAACGCGCGCCGCCGGAATTGTCCCTGCCGCTGTCATCATCATCGGCAACGCCCGCCCGTAGTTGGCGGCTGCGTCTATTACGGCCTGATACCCGGCAAGGTTGGCTTGGCTCGAAAGGACGTCCATCGCCTGGGCCCGAGTGATCCGAGGCATGAACTCCATGGCGAATGCCGCGACGCCCGCGTCGGCCATCGCCTTGACCGCATCGTCGTGACCGTAGGGATCCATGCTGGCGACGACGATCGCCCCGCGCTTCATGAACTTGAGTTCGTCGGCAGCTGGACGGCGCACCTTGAGCACAATGTCGGCATCGCGGAGAGTAGTCGCTACGTCGGGGGCGACGGTTGCGCCCGCTGCCTCGTATTCCGCGTCGGTGATCCGCGATCCCGTCCCGGCACCGGCTTGCACCGAGACTTCGGCCCCGAGACCAGTGAGTTTTTTCACCGTTTCAGGCGTTGCTGCGACCCGACTTTCGGCGCTGTCCGTTTCGGTCGGGACGGCGATCTTCATGGGCGGCATCCGGTCAGAGGTGTCGGCAGTCGAACAATGAAGAAAGTCGTTCCGGTCGGCGGTGACCGGTCAGAACCCGCTAAAGCAGGAAGAGTGCCATCAGAACCAGAACGATGATGACACCGACCGCAACCCACTTGGTGAGCGTCAGGAAGCGCCGGTAGGCGGCCAGATGATCGTTGTAGTCCACGCCAGTGGCCGTGCCGAACTCGACGGCGCCATGCTCAGCCATTCTCGTGTTCTCCTGGAGACATCCCCCTTGACGGCGGGCTTTATAGCAAAAGCTGTGCGAGGCACAATGCGCCGATTCGTCGTGTCGAAACGGTGGTCGGGCGACCGGAGCTGCTTCCGGTCAGGCAACGAGTTCGGCGATGTGCGGTGCGAGGTCGGGTTTGGCTTCGAGGCCGAAGCCTGGCAAGGGGCCCGGGGCGATGGCGCCGTCGGTGAGGATGCAGTCCGGCGCATAGCCGCCGATCGGGGCGAAGACGCCGGGATAGGCCTCGGAGCCGCCGAGCCTGAGACCGACGACGATATGGAGGGCGATCATATGCCCG
>DASSPO010000106.1:0-6468 GCA_035699585.1 Bauldia sp. | reverse complement strand
AAAGGCCTCGATATGTGTGGCGAGCGGTCCGGACTTGCCCGACGGACGGAGGCGGAAGTCGACTTCATAGAGCGTCCCTTCCGCAGTCGGCGCCGAGAGGGCGGCCAGTAGCCGCTGGGTCAGGCGCGTGTAGTATTGTGTGCCGGCAAGCGGCCGTTCACCGTCGGAGGCCGAAGCCCGATCGTCGAAATCGTAGAGGAAGATGAGGTCGAGGTCGGACGCTGCGGTCATTTCCCGCCCGCCGAGCTTGCCCATGGCGAGTACGGCGACCTCGCCGCCCCGGATCCTGCCGTGGGTGCGCTCGAACTCGCGGCGGACCTCGTCGAGCAGCGCCGACACCACCACTTCAGCCAGTGTCGCGTAGGCCGCGCCGGCGGCGCGAGCGCCGATGGTGCCGGCAAGCACGCGCACGCCGACCAGGAAGGCTTGCTCCTGTCCGAAGATGCGAGCGCGGTTGAGCGCGTCCTCATAGCCGTCGGCCTGGGCGAGCGAGCGCATGATTCGCTCGGCGAGGATCACCCGTTCCGGCACCCGGCCGAAAAACGCCGGCTCGATCAGTGCGTCAAGCACATGGGCGCGCCGCACCACGGTGTCCGCGAGCCTCGGTGCGGTGGCCATCATTGTCGCCAGCAGGCCGAGCAGGCCCGGATTCGAGGAGAGTAGCGAGAAGAGTTGCACACCCGCCGGCAGCCGGGCGAGGAAGCGGTCGAAGGCGGCAAAGGCGGCATCGGCGTTCTTGGTCGTCGCCAGCGCCTCGATCAGCGCCGGCACGAACTCGGTAAGCCGCTCGCGCGCCGCGGCGGAGCGCATTGCCGGGTAACGGCCGAAATGCCAGCCGCGCACGGTGGCCGTCACCTGCTCCGGCTGCTTGTAGCCGAGCTTGGAGAGCGTGAAGAGGGTTTCGGGATCGTCGGAATCGCCGGTGAAGACGAGGCTGCCGAGCGGCGAGGTCAGCGAGGGTGCGGATTCGAACAGGGCCGCGTAGCGGGCGCGCACCATGCCCAGCGTCCTCGTGAGTTGTGACGAGAAGCCGGCGGTATCCTCATAACCGGCCATCGCCGCCACCACCGCAAGACCCTCCTCGTCCTCGGGAAGGGAATGGGTCTGCTCGTCGGCGATCATCTGCAGGCAATGCTCGATCCGCCGGAGCTCGAGATAGCTGTGCCTAAGGTCGTCCCGCGTCGTCGCGTCGATCCATCTTCCCTCGGCCAGTGCGTCCAGCGTATCCAACGTGCCGCGTCTGCGGAGCTCCGGATTGCGTCCGCCGGCGATGAGCTGCTGGGTCTGGACGAAGAACTCGATCTCGCGGATGCCGCCGCGGCCGAGCTTGATGTTGTGGCCGCCGACCGCGATCTCCTCGTGGCCGCGGTGATCATGGATCTGGCGTTTGATCGAATGGATGTCGCTGATCGCGGCGTAGTCCAGATACTTCCGCCAGATGTAAGGGACGAGCTCGCCGAGGAATGCATCTCCCGCCGCGATGTCGCCGGCGATGGGTCGCGCCTTGATCAGCGCGGCCCGTTCCCAGTTCTGGCCCAGGCTTTCGTAATATTGAAGCGCCGCCTCGGTGGAAATCGCGATGTTGGTCGCGCCCGGATCGGGGCGGAGGCGAAGGTCGGTGCGAAAGACGTAGCCGTCTTCGGTATGCTCGTTGAGGATCTGCACCAGCTTCTTGGTCAGCCGGACGAAGACCACCGCCGGTTCCCCCTCGCCGGGGAGTCTCGCCACCTCGGGATCGAACAGCACGATTAGGTCGATGTCGCTCGAATAGTTGAGCTCGCCCGCGCCGAGCTTGCCCATGCCGAGGATGATCCAGCCTGACCCGCGTGCGGGATCGCTGTCATCGGAGAGGATGTTTTGCCCGGCGTTGGCCCCTTCCCTCAGGACAAATCGCGCCGCGGAACAGACGGCCGCATCGGCGAAAGCGGTCAGCGCCGCGGTCACTTCGATCACGTCCCACGCCCCGCCAAGATCGGCGAGCGCGACAAGCAGCGCCAATTCCTGCCGTCCGCGTCGAAGACGGCGCATGAGTACTGACTGATCCTCGGCCCTCCACGCGTCGGCGGCGTCAGCGACAATTCGTTCGAGGTTGGTTGCGGGACTTGCCTCGAGGAGCGCCGCGAGCCGCGCTGGATCCTCGAGCATCAGCCCGCGCAGGAAAGGGGAGTATTCGAGGATCGAACCGAGGAAGCGCCACGTTTTCTGGTCGCTCGCGCCGGGCATGCCCGCCGCGGCGACTGCCTTGGCCGCGTTGCGCAATTCGACGGCGCGGGTCTTCCAATTGGCCGCCGTCTTCGCGCGGGGGCGAATCAAGCTCGCCAGGTTGTCGGCGGTCGGTGCGCGCGGCGCTCTTTGAGCCCGCGGGGATTGCCTAGCCTTCTTGGCCAAAATGCTTTTGGTCACTGCTGTTGGCGTGGAGTGCCCTGCCTTGCTACAGGACAACACCCTCGCCCTCAACACAAAGGGCGGTGGGTACGCTCCATCAAGACTGCGTGACGATGGGCAGGCGGATCGTCACCACCAGTCCCGGGTTGTTGTCGCCGAGTTCGATCGTGCCTTTGTGAAAGGCAACGACCGCGTTCACAAGGCTGAGACCGAGCCCGCTCCCGGCGGTCGACCGGCTTTTCTCCAGCCGTACGAAGCGCTGCAGGACGCGCTCGCGATCCTTCTCCGGAATGCCGACGCCATTGTCGGCGACGCGGAGCACAAGGTCGTTTCCCTCGCGCGCCGTCGACATGACGATGCGCAGCGGGCGTTGGGCGCCCTCGGGCTGTCCGTGCTTGATCGCGTTGTCGACAAGGTTGGCGAGCGCCTGGCCGAGGAGTTCGCGGCTGGCCTTGAGCGTGATCGGTTCGGGGGTCACCGCATCGAGCTCGACTCCCTTCTCCTCCGCGACCGGCTCATAGAGCTCGACCACGTCGCGGACGATGCCACCGGCCTCTACCTCGGTCATTGCCCCGTCGGGCGGCCCGGCCTCGATCCGAGCGATCATCAGCAGCGCGTTGAAGGTGTGGATCAGTCGGTCCGATTCCTCGATCGTGGCCACCAGCGCCGCGCGATAGGCTTCGTCGCTCGGCGGTCCGGCGAGCGTCGCCTCGACCCGGTTCCTCAGGCGGGTGAGCGGAGTCTTGAGGTCGTGGGCGATGTTGTCGGAAACGTCGCGAAGCTGATGGAGGAGATGCTCGATCCTTTCGAGCATGGCGTTGAGGCTGTTCGCGAGCCGGTCGAATTCGTCGCCGGTTCCGGTCACCTCCAACCGTCGTGAAAGGTCGCCGGCCATGATGCGGCGGCTCGTGGCCGCCACTGAATCGATCCGTTTGAGTACGCGCCGGCTCACGAAGAACCAGCTCACCAACGCCAGCACGATGAGGAGTGCGACCGTCCACGCCAGCGCACGGCCGATGATCTCGCGGAACTGCTCGCGTTCGCCGATGTCGCGCCCGACCAGCATCCAGAAGCCGCCGGGCAGCCGCAGTACTTGCACCATCGCCAGGTGCTGCGGACCTTCACCGAGATTTCGCTCATAGGGGACGGTTATCATCCCCATGCCGGATCGCTCGAACAGGTCGGCCGGGACCTGGCTGACATTGCCGGTGAGGATGCGGCCGTTGACATCGGTGATCAGGTAGAGGCTCGCGCCCGGCGTATGGCTGCGCTGCTCGATGGTCTGGAACACCGCGGCGAGGCCGCCGCTCCGCCCTTGTTCGGCGAGGCCTCTGATCTCGGCCTCGATGGTCTCCTTGAGCTGCGCTTCGAGAAGCGCGTTCGTGCTCCACGAGAGATACAGCACGAAGGCGACGGCAAAGATCGAGAAGACCGCGAAATAGATGACGGAGAGCTTGAATGCCGTCGTGCGGACGGCCTTACCGAGCGCTGTCACGGATCATGTATCCGGCGCCCCGCACGGTGTGGAGGAGCGGCTCGCCGAAACCCTTGTCGATCTTGCCGCGCAGTCGGGAGACATGGACGTCGATCACGTTGGTCTGCGGATCGAAATGATAGTCCCAGACGTTTTCGAGCAGCATCGTCCGGGTCACGACCTGACCGGCATGCTTCATCAGGTACTCGAGCAGACGGAACTCGCGCGGCTGGAGAGGGATCGCCTGGCCCGCCCGCGTCACGGTGTGGGCCAGGCGGTCGAGCTCTAGGTCGCCCACCTTGTAGACCGTGTCCGCTGTCCCCGGCCGCCGCCGGCGGCCCAGAGCTTCGACGCGCGCCAGGAGCTCGGTGAAGGCATATGGCTTGGCGAGGTAGTCGTCGCCGCCGGCGCGCAAGCCGGTCACGCGATCATCCACCTGGCCGAGCGCCGAGAGCACCAGGACCGGCGTGTGGTCGCCGCGCTTTCTCAGCTCCTCGATGATCGAGAGTCCGTCGCGCTTGGGAAGCATCCTGTCGGCGACGATCACGTCATAGCCGCCTTCCGCCGCCATCAAGGCGCCGGTCTCGCCATCGGCGCCGTGCTCGGTGATGTGGCCCGCCTCCCTGAGCGCCTTGCCGAGATAGGTCGCCGTCTCGTTGTCGTCCTCAATGATGAGAATGCGCATTTCCGGATGCCACGGTGCTCCAATCGTGGCAGCATTGCCAGATCGGGTTGCCGGAATAAAGAGCGGCAGGCCGGGGGACCGGCCTGCCGTCCACGGAAACGGAAGTGTCTCGGGGCGACGATCGAGCGCTTCCGCTCCGGTAGCCGGGTCAGGCCCGGGCGAAGGACAGCGCAACGAAGCGCGTCTGATCGCCAGACTTGACCCTGAGGAGAACGGCCTTCATGCCGCCCTCCTTCGCGTCTTCGACCATCTTCTCGACGTCGGCCGGGGAAGCGACCGCGTCGTCACCGACGGAGAGGATGACGTCGCCGGGTTGCAAGCCGCGCTCGGCGGCCTGCCCATTGGGATCGACGTCCGTCACCATCACGCCGGAATTGTCCTCGGCGGGCGCAACGGCCAGGCCGAAATCATCGAGCGCGGAATGCTCCGGCTCCGCCTGCTCCGACGGGTCGACGGCGGCGAGTTGCTCCTCGCCCGGCAGAGTGCCGAGCGTCACGTCAATGTCGTGCTCGGCACCGTCGCGCCAGTAGGTGATCTTCACCTTGGTGCCGGGGTCGATCTCGGCGATCATGGCAGCGAGCTCGCGCGGACCCTCGACCTCCTTGCCGTCAACGGCAAGGATGGTGTCGCCCGACTTGAGACCGGCGGCCGCTGCCGGGCTGTCGGGCTGGGCCTCCGCGACCAGGGAGCCCTTCGCCTCCTTGAGGTTGAGGCCGTCCGCGATATCGCGGGTCACACCCTGGATCTGAACGCCAAGCCAGCCACGGACGACCTTGCCGTCATCCTTGAGGTCGGCAACGATCTTCTCGGCGGCCGAGGCAGGGATCGCGAAAGCGATGCCGACGTTCCCGCCCGAGGGCGAGAAGATCGCGGTGTTGACGCCGATCACCTCGCCGCGGAGGTTGAAGGCCGGACCGCCCGAGTTGCCGCGGTTCACGGCCGCGTCGATCTGGATGAAGTCGTCGTAAGGACCGGACCCGATGTCGCGGCCGCTCGCCGAGACGATGCCGGCGGTCACGGTGCCACCCAGGCCGAAGGGGTTGCCGACGGCGACCACCCAGTCGCCGACGCGCACCTGGTCCTCGGCGAACTTCACATAGGTGAACTTGCGGTCAGGATTGTTGATCTTGAGGAGCGCAAGGTCGGTCTTCTCGTCGACGCCCACCACCTTGGCCTCGTACTCGGTGCCGTCATCGAGAATGACCGTCACCGACTGGCCCTTGCCGACGACGTGGTCGTTGGTGACCACGTAGCCGTCCTCGGAGATGATGAAGCCGGAGCCGAGGCTGGTTGCGAACGGGCTCTGCCAGCGGAACTGGCGGTTCCCCTCGCCGTCGCCCTGCCCGTCACGGAATTGACGGAAGAAGCGCTCCATCGGCGAGTTGCGGTCGCCGAAGAACTCCTCGAACTGCTCGAAGGGCACGGACGGCATCGCCGCCATGTCCTCGTCCGCCTTGGTCTTGACGCGGACACTCACCACAGCGGGCCGTACCTTTTCGACGACGTCGGCGAAACTCACCGGCTGAACGCCGTCGACGCGCACCGCTTCGGCAAAAGCCGGGGACTCCGGCAACACAAACGCCTGACCGGCAATAACGCCGCCCACCATCAGGGCGGCCGCCGTCCCGAGCAGCGCGCGCTTCTTCGCCGAGCGCGACTTCGGTCCCTGAGAAGAAAAAGCTTGGTTGATCATATGCAAGTCTCCGGGTCTTCTGGACGCTGATTAACCCCACAGCGCCTGTTGCCCGCGAATATGGGTAGGCCAACCTTACCGATCACTGTCAGCGGGATTAAACTTCTGTAATGAAAGGGCCATTCGCGACTCTCTTCGCAAGAATGTGAGCGAAGGGCGTCTGACGCCTTCTCACTTCTTGCCGCTCGGCCGCGGAACGATTTGCGAATCAACTTCCCTGGGATCGCGGGC
>DASSPO010000105.1:0-2753 GCA_035699585.1 Bauldia sp. | reverse complement strand
GTGAACATCGAGGGCGGGCCGGCGGGGTCGAAGGGCGCTTCGAACTGACCCGCGAAGCTCGCAGGGTCCGGGCTCTGCCCGCCGACACCGACCCGACAGCGGCCGCTCTCGCCGTGGGTGATCAGGACGGTGTTGCAGAGGCCTTCGTTGACCGCGGCCGCAGCGGGGCGGACGTGGAGCATGAACGAACAGCCGCCAACCGCGGTGGCGTCGACCCAGGTTGGGACGATCCCGAGATAGTGCGCGACGTGCGAGACGATACCCGTGGTGGCGACCCCGTCGATGTCGTCGGCAGTAAGGCCACAGTCGGCGAGAGCGTTGCGCGCCGCGTCGATATGCAGCTCAAGCCGAGAGACGGTGGACACGGTGCCCAGCTGGGAAGTCTCGGATGCGCCGACGATGGCCACGCTGTTGCGTTTCATCGTTGTCCCTTCTCGCCCGCCGCCGGGGCGTCCTCGCAGGCGCCGGCAATATACGTCAGCGAGGAGGGCGCCGGTAGCCTGCCCGCCGGGACTGCCGAGCTGGACAAGGCGTAAGGGAGCCAGCGCGCGGCGACGCGGAACTCGCCCAGGTAGATGGGCGGTGGCGGATGTCCTCGCGGATGGCTTTCGCGGGGGTCATCTCCCGCCATCCGCCAAGCGTGCGCCGAACGTGAACGGCCAGGTGGTCAAGGCCCACGGCTGAGGCGGCGCCCGTGACGAGTGCCGACCGAGCTCGGTGCTACGCGACCCGTTCGACGGCCACCCTGGTGCCGGCCGGACGCAGTAGCGGTCCGTTAATTCATGGAAGGGGATTCGGGGCGGCAGCTGCAATGGTCATCTTAGGGGATGATCTCGGTGAGGTAATCACGGCCGTTGAGGCGGCCGTTCTCCTTGAGCATCCAGAGCAGGTGGAAGTTGGCGGGTCCCTGGTTGGAGCCGACGCCGTCCATGTGCCCTGGTGCGGCGGCGCAGCTCCCGGAAGCCTCGCTCCATCAGGTTGTTGGTGCGGACGGGGTTGTCGCCGTCGTTGGGTGGGATGCGGTCGAGAACCCGTGCCAGGTTGCGGGCGAGCCACGGGAAAGGCTCGCGCAGCACTTCGAGCGAGGCCTTGCCGATGGGGCAGTGTTGGCGCATCGACGATGACGTGGACGGCGGCCATCAAGCCGTGGCGTTGGCCTTCGTCTTCCGGCCGCGGATGGCGCTCGCGGTGCGGCCGGACGGCATCTGGGGGTCCGCGGCTACCGGAGCAACAGCTGGCTCTGGGCGAAACCGACCGGGGACCGGGCCCGCCCAGCGTGCGCTACGCTTCGGCCACCGCACCGGCCGCCACGAGATTCGCGATGTGTTCGTCGTCGTAGCCGGCCCAATCGCGAAGAATCTCTCGGGTCTGGTCGCCGGCACGAGGTGACGGTCGCTGCACCTCCGCCACGGTCCGCGAGAACCGCGGGGCCGGAGCTGGCTGCTTCACACCTTCAATCTCGATGAAAGACTTTCGGTGGACGTTGTGCGGATGCTTCATTGCCTCGCTCATGCGGAGGATTGGGCCGAAGCAGACGTCTGTGCCTTCCAATGTGGCGCGCCACTCCGCCTGGGTTCGGGACTTGAAGATCTCGGTGAAGCGCCGCTTCAGCGACGGCCACAGCGACCGGTCGTCGCGGTTGAGGAACTCGGGGTCGTCCTGGAGATTCAGCCGCTTGAGGAGGTCAGCGTAGAACTGCGGCTCGAGCGGGCCGATGGAGATGAACTCGCCGTCGGCGCACTCGTACGCGCCGTAGAAGGGAGCTCCGGAGTCGATGGAGTTCGAGCCGCGCTCTTCGACGAAGCCACCAGCAGCGAGCTGCCCGAAGAAAGGCGACATGAGGGTGGCGGCGCCATCGACCATGGCGACATCGATGACCTGGCCCGCGCCGGACGACCTTGCCTCGAGGATCCCGCATACGACGCCGAAGGCGAGGAACATGCCGCCGCCACCATTGTCGCCCACAAGATTGAGCGGCGGGACAGGCGGCCCGCCGTTAAGGCCGAAGTGGGCGAGCGCGCCGGCAAGCGAGATGTAGTTGATGTCGTGGCCGGCGGTCATCGAGTAAGGACCTTCCTGGCCCCAGCCGGTCATCCGGGCGTAAACGAGCCTCGGGTTGCGGGCGAGGCAGGCGTCTGGGCCGACATTGAGCTTTTCCATGACACCCGGCCGGAAGCCTTCCGTCAGCGCGTCAGCGCCCTCCACGAGCTTGATGAGCGTTTCTTGGCCCTCGGTCTTCGTCAGGTCGATCGCGATCGATCGGCGGCCCCGGTTCAAAACGTTAAACTTGGGGTCGGAGCCGGTGCCGACGTTCGTGACACGATCGACGCGGACAATATCCGCGCCCATGTCCGCGAGGAGCATGGTCCCAAATGGGCCCGGGCCGATCCCTCCAACTTCCACGATACGAATGCCGCTGAGCGGTCCAGCCATCTTCGAACCTCCTTCTTGCGGCCTTACTCTACGTTGCGGTGGCGGCGCCGGCATCAGCCTCGATCCCGGCGCCGGCGAATCGGAAGGGCAAATACCGTCGGCATGTCCAGGGGAAGGCCGCAGCGTGGCCGTCCCCGCCGGTTGCAGATCGCGCCAGGTGGTCTTGCCGCTACTCGATGCGCCGTGTTCAGTACAGCAATCATGAGCACGACCTGCTTTCCATCGGCGGTCGCTGGCTCAAGTGAGCTAGCCAGTCGAGGAGACTGGCGCGGGGTACGCTGGTGGAGACGCTCGCTCGCCGGGCCCGACAGGTCGGGGCG
>DASSPO010000104.1:0-3706 GCA_035699585.1 Bauldia sp. | reverse complement strand
CGCGGCCGGTCCCGACTTCAACCCCAAGGAAGCGCTGCGCGCCATCCTGGCCCGCCCCGAATATCGCCTTTCCGCCGCTGAGCCGGATCTCAGCGGACCCGGCCCGTGGCGTCTCGGCCAGAACCGGCACGGCCGCGGCGTCGCGGCGGTGTTCCTGCCGAAGGTCGAGCTTCACACCCACGTCGCCAGCCGCACCGATCAGTTCCCCATGTATGTCGTGGGCGAGGCGGAAGGCTTCTCCCTCGACGAGAACGGCAAGCCGGTGCTGGAGCCGGTGGTGGGCGGCAGCCATTTCCACAACGCGCCAGGCGCGCCGCATGCCTTCGTGCCGAAGGTCGGCGTGCCCAAGCCGGACAACTGGGAAATCGCCTTCATCGCGATCACGCCGCGCAACCTGAAGGAAGACACGCATCGGGTGTCGGACGAGGTCCGTGCGCTCTACAAGCAGGTCGTCGGCGAGGACGCCCCTTTGGGCGTCTGACGGCGCTCCCGTCCGCTTTGGCTGCCCGACGGGCGCGGCATCCAATCCTGCAACGCCCGGGTATCGGCGGCGATCAACGAGTACGCATGACGGAGGGGGAGCGGGCCCACCGCTGGTGCGGCAGACGATTCAGAGCCCGCGGCGCGCCAGGCGTAGCCGACCGCCGCCACGTTCTCGATCTCCGAAAAAGGCGGGATCGACAGAAGACTACGAAGGCGGGTCCTGTCGTTCTGACTTTGGCGGCGTACTGGTCCTGTTTCCGGCAAAGTAGTCGCCGAACCATCCCTGGTAGATCGCCACGAAGGCGAGGATCCCAATGAGGACGACCGCAACCAGCAGTGCCTGAGCGAGAAGCCCAAGGAAAACGGTCCCCAACGCCAGATCAATCAACGCAGACGGCAGCACCAACAGCGCTCCGCCGACGACTGCCGCTTCGCAAGCGATCAGCAGTGTTTTCATCCGATCCGACACATCACCCCCAAAAAGTTCCCGACTCACGAGCGACCCACACCACAACCCACTTCATCGACACGTTTCACTCGAGCAGCTTGAGCTCGATCGCGGCGAAGCGAGCGGCTTTTGCATTTCGATTCCGGCTCTGGCGGCGGCCAGCTCGCGTATTCCTGGGCCACGGCGCGCTCACTCTCTCAGCTCTCGGGCTGAACCTCTGTCGTCTGAAAGCCGTGGCGGACATCCGCCAGGGAGCGCGATATGAGACTGCAATGCGCGCCATTTGCCGGTGAGCGTTAGGCGCACACTTTGTCTGCGAGGGACCACACCAAGGCGCTCTTTGCACTGACGAGTCAACGGGCAATGACCCGTGGCCGACGGAATGTGTCCGGTAACGGACATATAGGAGCGGACTCCGCATGTCCTCACCGGAACGTGACAGTTGGGATTGTGCTTGCCACGCACAATCATCTCGACAGCGCGTCGAACGCGCATCGAGCCCGGGCGCCCATCTTTCCCGACATGTGTCTCTTAAGAGACATAAGCTAATCAGATTGCGCCGCCGCTTTCGCGATCAAGCGACGCCACGGGGGCAATCTTGACGAGAGGCCGCTGCGCCTGCGTTCAACAGCAGTCATTGGCTACTTGGGAACCTTGCATTCCGCCAATTCCTTGCGGCGTGCCGCGTCCTCATACTCATGTCTTCTGGCGTCAGTTCGGTTGCACCAGTGCGTGTGTTGAACAAGATTCTCACTCCAGCGCATGCCTTGGAAGCTGCAGCCCAGGGACTTGGCAAGATCCAGCTGGCTCCGGAACCGAGCTGCGTACTCATTGCAATTTGCGATGGGGACTTCACCGCCATAGCCCCTGCATCCGACCAGAGCCTTGCGGCGCTCATCATACTCCCGACCACGGTCCTTCGGGGACGCACGCTTGCACCAGTTCATGTGTTCCAGGGAGTCCAGGCTCCATCGCGGCCCCCCGAAATTGCAGCCCGTCGCTATCTGAACTTGGCTCTTGGCCCGGGCAACATAGTCGTCGCAACTATCGATCGCGAGAGAACCAAACTGAGCCGAGGCCGGATACGCCCACGGGCCCGAAATGGCCGACGCCACGATCAGGCGGAAAAGAGCTTTCATCATTTTCTCCGCTGACGGAACGCTCTGGGGCGCCGGGCGCCCGTCTGCTCCCCGGCGACTTTGTACAAGACGCCCGTTGGCAGCAGGGCATCGCCAATCCAACGGTCCGCAAATCTCGACGTTGCATCGTCGGAGCGTCCTGAGGCTGGCTGCATCACGGTCTGGACAGTTGAGACGACCCAGCCCCGCCGCGCCGCGAGGGCCTGCTTGCCGTGCAGGCAAAGCCTGCAGCTAGTTGAGCGGTGGCCAACCAGAGCCGTAGTTGGACCTGGAGGCGCGGGGTACGGTGCTAAGCGCTCTCATAAGCAACGCCCTGTGCAACGGCTTCATTCAAGCTGAGGCCATGCCGCTCCTGCTTAAGAGCATGGCTTGGCGTGCAGCAGCGGACGCTCCAGACCTTCGCGCTGGTATTGGCGTGCAAGCAGTTATTGGGAAAGAGCGGCGTCGGGTCCGTGTCGTGCGCACTGATCGTAACGTAGCCGGTCTTGCCAAGCTTCTTCCAAGCCTCAGTGGTGGCATCGATGAAGTCGGCGGAATAACCGAGTGCATTCATCTTTGACCCGATCTCTGCAGGAAGATTTTGCGTTGTCATTCTTGACTCCATGAGTATTGGATGGGGGCGGCTCGGTTGTTCCAGAGCGCCGACCCCAGGTCAGGGGCCACGCCGGCATTTGGGAAGCGCAAGATGACCGCTTCCATGGTCACTACATCGGTTATCAAGTGGCCTTCGATGCCAAGGAAGCCTCGGCGATGGCGATTGTCGCCGACGGGGGCGCAGGATCGATTTTCATGAGGCCCCTTTCGGGATCGGTGGTTCGGCGCGCCAGGCGTAGCCGACCGCCGCCACGTTCTCGATCTCCGAAAAGGCGGGATCGAGGGACATGAACTTTTTCCTGATCCGCTTTATCAGCGAACGGACATTGGAATTGTGCCCTTCCTCGCCGCTGCCGGCGACGAACCCGGCATAGTGGACCGTGTCGTAGATAGAGCGATAGGTCTGGGGCCGCCCCTTGCGCGACACCAGCTGCGCGACGATCTTGTATTCCGTCATCGTCAAGTCGACATCGCGCTCGCGCCACAGGGCGCGTGCCGTCGAACGATGCAAGGTGAGGTCGCCGTGGCGTTCGACAAGCGGCTGCGCCTCGGGAAGGGGCCGGTGCCGGCGCTTGATGATGCGGCGCAGCCGGTGGGCCAGCACCTCCGTGCCGCGCGCCTTGTCGACGAAATCGACGGCGCCGCGACCCAGCGCCTGCAGCTCGCGCTCGGCCAGCGAGTATCCGGTCAGGAAGATGACCGGCAGCTCAAATCCGCGGTCTCGCAGCATGCCCAGCAGCTCGAAGCCCGACATCCCCGGCAGCGCCCAGTCCAGCACGGCGACATGTGCCGCCGCGCCGCTGCTCATGGCCTCGAGGAAAGACGGCCCGTCGGCGAAACACGCGACGCTGAATCCGCGGTCTGCCAGGTCCGCTGACAAGACTTCGCGATACTGGTCGTCGTCATCCACCAGGACCAGATCGCGCGATGGTAGTGGTGAAACGCCGTCCCGCAGCGCATTCGCGTGCCCGTCGACGGCACGTGCTTCGATGTCCGACACCCCGGTAACCCCCTGAACCCTTTGCCGCACCGGCCTCGGTGT
>DASSPO010000103.1:0-2519 GCA_035699585.1 Bauldia sp. | reverse complement strand
TCATTACTACGAGGCCGGCCACATGGTGTACGCGCACCACCCGTCGCTCATCGAAATCCACGACAAGGTCGCGAATTTCATTCGGCGGACTTCCAACTCGCGGTAGGTGAGCCGAGAGCTTAGTGTCTGCTTTCGACCCATTGCGGACATTAGCCTATCAACTAGCTCCTGCTGCTCGACGCTCTTCCTCGGACGATATAAGCTCCGCGCCCTTGTCCCTTTTTGGGGAGGGGTATGACCGTTTCGAACAGGGTCGAGCTCGCGCACGAGCCGGATTTCTCCTTGGGTCGGCTTACCGTCTCGCCTTCGCGCCGGGAGGTAGTTCGCGACGACGGCCAGCGCGAAGTCATCGAACATCGCGTGATGCAGGTCCTCATTGCGCTCAGGAAGGCGGAGGGCAGCATTGTGACCCGCGACGAGCTGATCATGCTCTGCTGGGATGGCCGTGTAGTCGGCGAGGATTCTATTCATCGTGTCATCTCGCGGTTGCGCAAGCTGGCAACCGGCATTGGCGCCGGTTCGATCGAGATCGAGACGATCACCAAGATCGGTTATCGCCTGATCAGTGATGGTCCCGCCACGAGCGGCGGCGTCGGATTGCACACTCATGGGCAGGCACCGACTTCGAACGGGACGCCGGCGAACCCAAGTCGCCGCGGCCTTTTGGTCGGCGCCGCAGCTGCTGGAGTTGCAACCCTCGCAGCTGGCGCCGCCTTTCTTTATCGCCAGTCAGTTCGACCGTCGGTGCCGCCTGAGGTCCAGACATTAGTCTCGCAAGCACGACAACTGCGCGAACAGGGTACGCGAGAGTCGCAGTACCAGGCGATCGGTCTCTTCAGGCGAGCGGTCGAGATAGCGCCCTCCTATGCCGACGGATGGGGAATGCTGGGATGCGCATATGCCATCCCTTCCCACTATCGCGAGCAGGAGGAGGGTATCGCCTTGCGCGCCCGTGCCGAATCAGCCGGACGGCGCGCGTTGGAGCTTGACCCCGGCAATGGCTATGGTGAGCTCGCGTTGGCGATCTCGCCGCCGTTTATCGGTTATTGGCGGGAGCGGGAGAAGGGCCTCGCGCGGGCGCTGGCCGATCGCCCCGCCGAAAGCGACATGCTTGCCTTTCAGGCGGTCGCCCTGATGTTCGTCGGCCGTGCCAAGGAAGCGTTGCAGAGCTTTGAGAAGATCAAGGAGCGGCCACTCGGCCCCAGTGCCTACAACAATTACATCAATGCCCTGTGGAGTGCGGGCCGGATGGAGGAGACGGACCGGGCGATGGAAGACGCTGCGGCGCTTTATCCGACGCAAGCCTTCATCTGGTTTACGCGATTCAACATCACGATGTTCGGCGCGGATCCAGCCGCCGCTGTTTCACTTCTGAAAGATGTGAAAGAACTGCCGACCTTTCCGGACGCTTCAGCTCAGGCGGTCCTGCTTGCCGAAGCGCGCGCGATTGAAAGCCGCGACCCGGCCAAGACCGATGCCCTTATGGCGATTCTGAAAGAGCGCTCGCGCAAGGCAGCATTCAGCGCGGAATACTCGATCCGCGTCGCGAGCGCCGTCGGCCGGATCGACGACGCCTTCGCGATAGCGAACGCTTATTATTTTGGACGTGGCTTCACTGTCCCCGATTTCCCGACGCCCGGAAGCAAGTTCACGCCCGACCAGCGGCAGACGCGCCTATTGTTCGAGCCTGTAACCCAACCGATGCGAACCGATCCGCGCTTCGACCGGCTGGTTGAGGAAATCGGGTTGAAACGCTACTGGCGTGAGTCCGGCATCCAGCCCGACTATCTCCGCGCCGTCTGACCGAACCGCCTGAAGGTTCACGCATATCGGTGAAATATCAGGCGCGCATCAGGTTCTGGTCCTCCACTTCGAGACCCAAAGCCGTCATCCCGATAAGGCAAGAAGAAGGGGTACGGTCATGTCTTTGAAAACTCTGAAACATGTCGCCGCGATTGTTGCCGTGTCGACAGCAGGTGCTGTCCCGACGCTAGCGGTGGCATCGCCAGGCTCAGGAGTCACTCCGACGACCTACGTGACATCGGATCTGACCGAGGCCGTCGATTTCAACCACAACCGGGTTAAATTCCAGACGAAGGACCCGACCACTGTTCGTGTGCAAAAACTGGAGTTCGCTCCAGGGGGCCGCACCGGTTTCCACCACCATCCCGGTGTGGTGATCGTATCGATTCAGTCGGGGTCGTTGACGCTCGTTGACGGCAGCTGCGGCACCGAAGTGCACGGGGCCGGGTCAGTCTTCGTCGAGGGCGAAGATCATGTGCACGAAGCGGTCAGCCCAGGAGGAGCAACGGTCTACGTTACTTACATCGTGCCGAGGGACTACACACCCGCGAACGAGAAATTCCGTGTCGAAGAGTCGGTACCGTTCTGCGCGACATCGGTGAACAGCCTTTCGAGAAAGCCGTGACCTAAGGCGGTATTATCGCGCATCCCCTTGTTGGTTGCGCGGCGATTGTGAAGTCTGGTGCGCGGAGCCCAGCGGGAGCTTCGCGCATCGC
>DASSPO010000102.1:0-7870 GCA_035699585.1 Bauldia sp. | reverse complement strand
CCGATACCGCCAGCGCCTTGACCGCCGAGGTGCCGACGTCGACGCCAAGGAAGGCCCGCATGGTCAGGTTTCGCCGGCGAAGAAGCGGCGCGGGTTGTCGACGAAAAGCATGGTCAATTCCGCGTCGGTGAAGCCTTCATCGATAAGCCGCCGGCGGAGCGCTGTGAGCACGTAGTCGAGACCGGGCCCTCCGCCATAAGCCCGCCAGTAACTCGGCCGGCCAAGATCGTTGCCGATGAGGAGGCGTCGCCCGAAACCTGAATCGATCATGTCGCGGATGAGCGCGATACGCCGCGATTCCGGCCCGTACTTGGCTTTACCGAAGCAATCGTACCCGACATAGACGCCAAGCCCGGCTATACGCTTGTGCTCGGGCGCATCGGCGTTGCGGTCCATGTGACTCAGCGCAATCCAGTGAGGCGCCACGCCGTGTTCGATCAGATAGGCTGCCTGCTCGTAACCCATGGTACCGGCGGTGGTGTGGGTGATGATCGGCCGCCCGGTCTCCTTGTGGGCGGCGGCGGCAACCCGGACGAGCTTCTCTCCGATCTCGTTGAAGTTGTTGTATTCGGTGCCGCACTTGATGATGCCGGCCTTTATCGCGGTGCCGTCGATGCCGATGGTGAGATCGCGCACCGTGTCGCGGATCATGTCTGCTTCGCTCACGGCATGGGCCCAGCGGCCCATGTAGTAGGGGCGGTTGTAACCGGCGGTCATAATGACATTGACCTCGGGCACGCGGTCGGCAACCTCGACGATCTTCCTTACGTTCCGCCCGAAGTCGACGGCGGTCATCTCCACGAGCGTCCGGCCGCCGGCGTGGGCAAAGGTCTTCAGTTCGGTCGCCGACTTCTCGACCGAGTCGAGCGCGAAGTCGGGATCGATTCTATGAAGCCATGCGGGTGGCTCGACGTAGAGGTGCTCGTGATAGTCGGTCACGCCGAGGCCGCTCGGGTCGATCGGGCCGCGGACGGTCATCACGTCGGTCATCTCATTCTTCCTCGTAGAGGCCATGACGGGCAAGGTACTCGAGCCAGAGCCTTGCCGAGCGCTCGGCGGCGTAGTCGATCCAGCGGCGCCCCTTCTCGGCGGTGGCCGGCCGCGGGTCGCCGAAGACGCCGCTGCGCATCAGGCTGCCCATCGACAGCTCCGATTTCGCATAATCGGACGGCACCGGCGGGTAGTCGGCTTCGGCAAGGTCCATCCGCACCAGTTCCGGAGCGATCGCGAGCATCATCGAGGTCTCGATCTCCTCGGCATGGATCTCGGTGTGCCATTTCCGGCTGTCCGCCTCGGCGAGCATGCGGTCGAGCCCGGCATAGACGTCGTAGAGGACCTTGATGCCGAGTTGGTCGTGGATCAGTTCGCGGACCGCGTGCTTGATCGGCTGCGGATTCGAGCCGTGGCCGGAGATGAGGTACACCGCCCTGATTCCCCATCGCTCGAGGCTCTCCGCCACGTCGCGGACGAAACGCATGTAGGTGTCGAAGCGGAGCGTCATCGTGCCCGGGATGTCGCGCCAGACCCAGGCGTAGCCGACCGGCATTGCCGGAAGCACCAGGCCGACGCTCCGCCTCGCCGTCTCGGCCGCGATCCGCTCGGCAATCAGCGTATCGGTGTTGAGCGGGAGATGCGGTCCGTGCTGCTCGGTCGAACCGACGGGGAAGATCGCGAACGGATAGTGCGCAACGAACGCACGGATTTCGGGCAGCGTCGCATGTGCCGCATCGAGCCACCTGGTCACGTTCAGGCTCCTACTTGACCGCGCCCGAGCCAAGCCCGCTGACGATGTGCCGCTGGGCAAAGCCGACGAAGAGGAACGCAGGTATCATGGAGCAGATCGAGACGGCGGCAATCAGCGGCCAGTCGAAGGTCATGGTCCCGGCGAGGCCAGCCACCAGGACGGGGACCGTTTGGGCGCTCCGCGAGGTGAGCACGAAGGCAAGCAGGAACTCGTTCCATGAGAAGATGAAGACGATGATCGCGACGGAGGCGATCATCGGCCGACTGATTGGCACGATGATGTGGACAAGCGTCTGCCAGTGCGATGCGCCGTCGAGCGTCGCGGCCTCGTCGATCTCGATCGGCAGGCTTCGGAAGTAAGTCATCAGCATCCAGATCGCCAGCGGCAGCGTCAGTGTGAGATGCGCGAGCGCCACCGCGAAGCGCGTGTCGAGCAAACCCACCGACCGGAAGAGGACGTAGAGCGGCAGGATGACCGCAAAGACCGGGGCCATGCGGATCGAGAGCACCCAGAACGAGAGATTCTCCTGGGTCTTCCCGGCCATCCGGGTCAGGGCATAGGCGGCGGGTGTGCCGAGGAGGAGGGCAAGGATGACGTTGGTAACGGCGATGGTGATGCTGTTGGCGAACGCGCCGAGGAATCCGCCGGCGACGATCTTGGAGTAGGCCTCGAAGGTGGGCTCGAAGACGATCTCCGGCGGCACTGCCAGGGCGTCGTGCCGGGTCTTGAGCGAGCCGATGGCGAGCCACACGAGCGGAAAGACGACGAACACCAGGACAAGGGCGAGAAACACCGCCCGGAGAATGCGGAGCGAAACCGGACGGTGGAACGCGACACCATCGGCGGCCATGGCGGTTGTCATGCCTTCACCCTCAGGAAGCGGCGAAACATCGCCATGGCCACGACCATGGTCACGATGAGCATGATCACGCCGAGCGCGGCGGAGCCGCCGAGGTCGAAGCCCTGGAAGGCCGTCTTCCAGCCGAGGATCGACAACGTCTGGGTGGCGCGGCCGGGTCCTCCCTTGGTCATCACGTAGATCAGCTCGAAGGTGTTGATGGCATCGATGACGCGAAAGAGGATTCCGAGCACCAGCGCGCCCTTGATCAGCGGCAGCGTGATCAGCAGGAACTCCTGCCAGACCGAAGCACCATCGGACCGCGCCGCCTCGTAATACTCCTTGGGGATGCTCTGGAGTGCGGCAAGGAAGATCAGGAACATGAACGGCGTCCGGCTCCAGACGTCGGCAATCACCACCGAGAACAGCGCACCGACCGGATCGGCGAGCATGCTGATGCGGATGCCTGCCATGGGGAAAAGGAAAGCGCCGAGGAAGCCCATCTCGCCGTTGAGCAGGAAGCGCCAGGTGAAGCCCACCACCACCGGCGGGATGATCAAAGGCATCACCACAAGCGCACGGAGCGCGCCGGTCGAGCGGGTCCCGCTGAGCGTCAGTGCGAGCCCCAGCGCAAGGACGATCATCAACGCGGTCGACAAGACGAGGTACGCGAGCGTCACTTGAGCGGCGCTCCAGAAGTCCGCCGAGCCGAGCATGGCGGCGAAGTTGTCGGCGCCGGCGAACGTGATGTCTGGATCGGTCACGACCCAGTGCATCAGGCTCATCCAGATCAGGTATCCGCTCGGGAAGAGGACGACGAGGGCGAGCGCAAGCACCGCCGGAGCGACGAACCAAAGCCGCCAGTCACGCAGGATCGAAGGCGGGCGAGACCCGATGCGACGGTCGCTGAAAAGCCATGGCCCGACTGTGGGCCGGGCCATGGCCGTGCTCCTCTCGCCGGGGAGCGGCAGGCTCACGCCGCCTACTTGTAGTATCCTGCCTTGTCCATCTGTTCCTTGGCCCATGCCTGCAGGCTGTCGAGGCTTGCATCGACGGTGGCCGCGCCCGAGATCGCCTCGGAGGCGGAAGTGCCGATCCTGTCCATGTAGGCGTTGAGCTCGGGGATGTACGGGAAGTAGTGCGGCACGGCCTGCTCGTAGGAGGCTTCGACGGCGTCAAGCACTTCCTTCGGCCACTTCTCGGCGAGCACCGGCCCGTGCATGATCTCCGGGAACGTGGTGTAGGGCCAGCCGATCTGCTTGGCGAAGGCCTCCATCGACTGCTTGCCGGTCATGAAGGCGAGGACCTTGTAGGCAGCGTCCTTGTTCTTGGAGAAGTTGCTCACCCCGACCGAGAAGGTCCAGAAGCTCTGGATCGGTTTCCCGGACGGGCCGACGGGGCTCGGAGCGAAGGCCGTACCGTTCTTGACGCCTTCGTCCTGCGTACCGCCGAGCGCCGCAAAGCCGTTGATTGCCGATGGCATCAGCACCACGGCCTGTCCTGCTCCGTAAAGGTTCATCATGTCCACCCAGGTGTGGGTGGCGATGCCCGGCGGGCCGAAGTCCTTTGCCCAGCGCACGAACGTTTCGAAGCCGGGCTTGAAGTCGCCGGTGAAGATCGGCTGGGCCTTCTTTGACTTGATCTCCTCGGGCGTCGTCGGGCCGCCCTCGAACCATGCCGGATATCCGGCATATGCATAGACGAAGCCCGCGAGATCCAACGTCGGCTCCTCACCCGGCGCACCGCGCATGGTGAGCGGATACATGTTGGTCACGCCGTCCTTGGCGAGCCCGTCCTTCACCGTCTGTAGCGCCTTCTCGAGCTCCTCCGTGGTCTTCGGGAACTCGGTGATGCCGTACTTTTCGAAGATGTCCTTGCGGTAGATGACCCCGGCTCCGAAGGAGTAATAGGGAAGCGCCCAGAGCTTGCCGTTCACCCGGTTCGCCTCGAGAAACTGCGGGTAGACCTTGCTTGGGTCGAAATACTCCGTTGCCTTGTCGAGATAGCCGTCGAGCGGCTCGAGGTAGCCGGCGTAGCTGTAGGTCTGCACCGCGCCGTCGCTGCCGAGCATGACGAGATCGTAGTTGCCGGTGCCGTTGACGAGATCGAGGAGCACCTTCTGCCGCGCCACCTCCTCGTCGGCATATTCCATGTTGACGACGATGCCTTCCTTTTCCTCGAAGGCAAGGAGCTCCGGGGTCTTCTCGGTTCCCGACGGTCCGAACAGATTCGCCCAGGCGAAACCCGGCGCGAAGGCGACAACATTGACCTCGGTCTGGGCGCAGGCGGTTGCCGTCATCGCCAGGCCCGCGGCCATCGCCACGAGACCGCGCATTGTCAGTGATGTGACTGCCATTCCCACCTCCCGACGGTTATTGGAGCGCTCCAAGTCATCTAACGACTAAGGCTGCCCCGGATGGGAGTCAAGGCGACGGAAGCCGTGTGCGCTGACGCCTCGCCCTCGGTTCCGGCCCGGTTGGCGAACCCGCCTTGAGATGCGCAAACGCCGTGCGCGTTCGGATCGCATCGGGGCTCGCGGTGCTGTGTCGAACCACGAGCGATGGCTCGACCAGCGTCTTGGTAACCGGGGTCGAAGGCTTCCCGATCCGTTGAATGAGGCCGTTCACCCCGGCTTCAGCGAGCTGCGCCGCCGGCTGGTTGATAGTGGTCAGGGCAAGTGTATCGGTAGCGGCAAGCTCGACGTCGCCGTAGCCCACAACCGACAGCATCCCGGGGACGGCGACGCGCATCCTGTGCGCCTCGCTCATCAGTCCGAAGGCCGAAAGGTCGTGCGCACAAAAGACGGCACTTGGCCGCCGCCCGCGATCGAACAGGCGAAGCATGCCTGAAGCGCCGTCATCGACCGTGTAGCCGCCATCGATCACGAGCGCCTCCAGGCCATGGTCCGCCATCGCGGCCTCGTAGCCCTCGCGGCGACGGATGGCACCGGGCTCGTTGCCTCCGCTCACGTGAGCGATGTTTTCGTGGCCAAGTGATACGAGATGATCGACCGCCATCCGCGCGCCAAACCGGTCGTCGGTGGAGACGCTGTCGATCTCGACGCTGGCGAGAAGCCGGCCGATGTAGGTGGCGGCGACCATCTTGGCGACCCGGGCGATGCTGGACTTGGCGCGGGGGGCGCCGACAAGCAGGACCCCGGCAACGCGGCGCGCCATCAGCATCCGGACGGACTGTTCGGCGCCCTCATCGGTCTCCGCGGTGATCGAGAGCAGGACGTCGTAGCCGGCGGCGACGGCGATCCGGTCGATCTCCTGCACGACGGCGGCCTGGAGCGGATCGACGATCCGACCGACGACGACGCCGATGGAATGAGCGCCGGCGCTGGCGAGCGTGCGCGCGATGAGATTGGGATGATAGTTGAGCTCCGCTGCGGCCTTGAAGATACGGTCGCGTTTGTCGGGACGGACACCGGCCTCGCCGCGAAGCGCGAGCGAGGCAAGGCTCCGCGAGACGCCCGCCCGGCGGGCGACATCGGATAGCGTGGGCTGACGATGCTCGACGCCTTCAGTCATTGCCGCAAACTGGTAGCATCCCTTTGCCGTGGGAAGCCATAGGCGAAGGTTTCACTGTGCATCAATGCGAGTGAACTTGGGTCGTGAGGTCGAACCTGACCGACCTATACCGCGCGGTCTACGCCACGGCCGGCGCGGGTGGGGAATGTGCGATCACGGCGCGACAGGAGTCTCCGGCGATGAGATACGGCTGGAACACCCTGCTCCGCGCCGGAGGCGATTCTTTGCGGGGATCGGCGATCCGCGCGAGCAGCCACTCCATGGCGAGCGCGGTAATGTCGGCGATCGGCTGGGCGGCGGTGGTGACCCGCGGCCGCACGAGGCCGCTCCACGGCACGTCATCGATGCCGGCAACCGAAATGTCGTCAGGGCAGCGGAAGCCGAGCGCGAGGATCGCCTGGAGCGCGCCGAGCGCAATGACGTTGTTGCCGCCGATGATCGCCGTCGGAGGAGCGGTACCGGTCAGGATCTCGACCGCCGCCTTCTCCGCCATGTCGCTGCGATACGCGGCCTGGATGCAAAGAGCTGACTCGACCGCGATGCCGGACGCCTGCATCGTCTCCCTGAAACCCGCGATGCGCTCGTCCGCCGTCCACAGTCCTTTCCGACCGCTGATCATCGCGATCCGCCGGTGGCCGAGGCGGATGAGGTACTCGGTCAGCATCCGTGCCGCGGCGCGGTTGTCGACCCCGACGAAGTCGCGATCGAGGCCCTCGACCCGCTGGTCGATGGTGACGAGCGGCGGCAGGTCGCGCCGTTCGAGGCGGCGAGTGTAGTCGGGCCCGCGGCCGGAGGCCGTGAGCAGGATGCCGGCGACGTGCTGCGCGCGCAGCTGGTCGATCAGCCTGAGCTCACGTTCCGGATCGTCGTCGCTGTTGCAGACGATGATCGAGTAGTCCGCGGTGAGCGCGGCCTCCTCCGCGACCCTGACGAGCGTCGTGCAGAAAGGATTGGTGATGTCGCCGAGGACGACGCCGATCAGCCGGCTCTTGCCGAGGCGGAGGCTCCGCGCCACCGCGTTGGGAGAATAGCCGACCGCCTTCACCGCGTCCCAGACCCGGCGCCGCGTCTCCTCGCTCACTGGACCGCGATCGTTCAGCGTCGCAGACACCGTCGCGATCGACACCCCCGCCTTCCGCGCGACGTCCCGGATGTTCGCCATCGCCTTCGCCACAAAACGTTTCGGCAAACGGACTATCCGATTTCTCTTTCCCAATCCAGATTGGAACAGCAGTCCAGGTCTTGTCGCAAAACCGCATGCATGATAATTCGTCGAAACGTTTCGGGCCGCAGTCGGCCGACAACGTCAACGACAGACCGGCCGCAAGGCCGCGTGAAGCCGATATGCCAGGGAGGAAGGCATGATGAAGATCGACGCGGGCCGACGCGCCCGCCTTATTCGTTTGTCGATGGGCGCCGTGGCGGCGTCCGCGCTCGTCGGGCTGGCCACAAGCGCTTCGGCCGAACCGATCACGATCAAGCAGTGGAACCTCAAGACCGAGGGCTATCCGGAGTTCATCGAGTTCGCCAAGGCCGAGTACAAGAAGACTCATCCCGACGTCGAGATCGTCTTCGAGGACTTCCCGAACGAGGCCTACAAGACGACGATCCAGGTGGCGTTGGTCGGTTCCGATCCACCCGACGTCTTCTTCAACTGGTCGGGCGAGGATGCGGCGCGTCTCGTCCGGGACGGACTTGCCCTTGACATCACCGAGCTCGGCGCGATGCCGGGCGGCTTCAAGGAGAACCTGTCCG
>DASSPO010000101.1:0-3516 GCA_035699585.1 Bauldia sp. | reverse complement strand
CGGCGATGATCGGATTGTACTCTCCTTTCTTGCGCGTGGCGAATCCCGCCACCGCCCAGGGAGATGTCTGAATTTCGTTCGCGCCCTCGTCCGCAATGGGTGGGAAGCAGACACCAAGCTGCCATGCCGCTCAATGTGATAAAGGACATGACCACGACGGCGCCGTGATCCATTTCGGGGAAGTCCATGTCACTGCTCGAGCAATCCTTAGCCATGCAAACGGTGGGTGATGCCCAAATCGCCGTTGCCGACCCGGAATATGAAGCCAACACCGGTATGTTCGGCGGATGGACCGCGGCACTGCTGCTAAAGGCTGTCTTGGATCATCCCGATAGTGCCGGCAGCGCTTCGGCATTGACGGTGAATTTCGTTGCCCGCGTGGTTCCCCGAGACCGTCTGCTCATCAGGCCGACCAAGCTTGGTGAGAGTAAGTCTCTTTCGCACTGGCGGGTGGATCTTCAGCGCAGCGAAGGAGACGAACTCCTTGCAAGCGCTATGGCCGTCTTGGCGCTGCGTCGGCCTTCCGAGAGCGCGATCGATTTTCGCGCTCCTGCCGCTCCGCCTCCTGACGAACTGTCACCTTCCAATCCCCCAGGCGCCTTCGGCCGTCGAACCGAAACGCGCGCTATTTACGGGCAACCGCCTTTCAGCCGCGCAGACCTCAGGTCCCTTACTTGGGTTCGGGAAAACTCCGGAAGGCACGTCGACGCCGTGCAGCTTGCTTATCTGTCTGACGTTTACGCACCCCGCGTGTTTCACATCAGCAAAGGGCCTCGCCCTTCGTCGACGCTCACAATATCGACCTACTTTCTTGCTGCACCCGAAGAACTGGCCGCAGTTGCTGACGACTATGTTCTTAGCGAAGCAGAGGGCACTCGTATCGAGCACTCGCTGGTCGGTTCACGATCGCGTCTTTGGAGCAGGCAAGGGACCCTACTCGCGACAACCGAGCAGCTTTGCTGGTTCAAGTAGCTGGAAGCGAGCGGCAATGTGTTCGACGGGTCGAAAGCGGACGCTCAGCGAATGTCTGGAATGGGTCGAAGCGGGATCCTGCCAACCTCGCTCACTCAGCCTCAAGGCCGAGCGGGCTCAGTGGATTGCCAATCAGTCCACTGACCGTTGCCGCCTCGATCCAGGTCGCCGGCCAAAGCTCACCCCCCGCATCCGCTTGGCTATAGGAAGCTGTTCAGATCACGAGAAGCCTTAGACGGATGGGTTAGGCACTCTGCGCTGCCTCGCTCGGGCCAGCGAGTAAAACGATCAGCCAGATTAGCGTGACGATGTAAAGCAGATTGCTGAGAAACACCGAGAAGAACAGCGCCATATCGGGGCTGGGCGCGTCCGCCAACGGAAGCGAACATTCTCGGCATTTGGATCGAGGAATAGAGAGAATGAAGGGGAGAGGCATTAGCCCCCAAGAGCCGGATTTCCCTCTATGCAGCCCCCTCGGAAACACTCGCCAACTTGCGCTGCATCGGAGCAACTCGCCACGCCTTTGCATTAGACTATCGTAGTGTCTTGAATGTCCGCAATGGGTCAGACGCTGACATTAGCCGGAACACCGCTTTTGTCCCCAAGAGCGTTCTTCCGGCATCGTTGTTGCCGCTAAAGGTGCGTCGGACCCCTGAAAGATCCATTCTGGACCGGTGGTTGCCGGTTTATTGACCATTCTAGGTTAGTCCAGGCCGCGCCTCTTCCGAAAGTGCCTCATGCCTTTTCAAGTTCATCTGCAGCCTGCCGACGGCAGGGCGTCAGAGCGACGCTTCGTGCTCTACCTTTCGCTGATTGGCTCCATTGTCGCGGCCCTGATTGTGCACAAGGTGCTCGAACATGCCCGGTTTTTCACAGGAACCTTCGAACAGGCTTCATATCCTTTGGGTCTCGGCCTGGAACTGCTGCTTCTGGGAGTAATCGGCGCGGCATCACCCCAGATTCTCCAAGAATTGCGGCTTCGCACGACGACGGCCAGCCACGCCCATCAGGCCCGCGGTCATATCGAGCTTCTATTCAAGATGACCGACATGTTGCAGAGCGCACTCGGTCATGCGGATGCCAACTCGGTGCTGCGGTCGACAGCATCTTCGCTCATGCCGGGCTTCGGTGGAGCCCTTTACATCTTCAACAATTCAGGCGACCGGCTGGAGCTGTCCACGTCGTGGCATTGGCCCGAAGCCAGTTCCCCCAGCGAAACGATATCCCCCTCTGATTGCTGGGCGATCAAGCGCGGCAAGCTCCACCTCAATCTTGCCGACCACAATGCGCTTCGCTGTGAACACCAGGAATCTGGTCTGGTGACGATGGAAATCCCGATGATGGCGCGGGGGGAGATCTATGGCCTTTTACTAGTGCAGCGCGACGGAAACGAAGCGGCGCAGGAACTCCGGGAGACGGCCAATCTTGCCGCTGCCCTCGCCGATGCGATGTCGTTGTCGCTGTCTAACCTGGCCCTTCGCGAACGGCTCCGCACCCAAGCGCTGCGAGATGCGCTCACTGGCCTCTACAACCGTCGATACATGGAGGATGCCCTGGAGCGCTACTCCGACCAGGCGAACAGAACCAAGTCACCAATGTCGATCGTGATGATCGATTTGGACCACTTCAAGAAGCTCAACGACGAGCACGGGCATGCCATGGGTGATGCTATCTTGGCGGAGGCCGCGACGGCCATTCTCGGGACGATCAGGCCATGCGACATTGCCTGTCGCTATGGCGGCGAGGAGTTGGTTGTCCTGCTGCCGGATTGCTCATTAGACGAGGCAGCGACCAAGGCGGAGCAACTGCGCAATCGCATTGAGCGACTGTCGGACCGCCATGGTATCCCGATTAGTGCCTCGTTCGGCGTTTCGACAATTTCGGAAACGTCGAAGGCCAAGGAGGCGATGACCGATGCCGATCGCGCCCTCTATCGGGCCAAGCAGGAAGGTCGCAATCGCGTCGTTCAAGCCGCACGCTCCCTTCGCGATATCCCTTCATCCAAGGCGGCCTGAGTCGTCGGAACGCGAATCGCTTCCCGATGGGCGAACACTCCGTTGATGGGTTGTCGCGCGAAGGCCAGCCCACAATCCCCAACACAGGATGATAAAGCGCAATCTGTAAGCTTTCGTGTCCGCAATGGGTCGAGAGCAGACACTAGCGATCGCAGTAAAGCCTAAGCGCGGCGCTGGGCCCCGCGCCTCGCCCGCGTGCTTTTCCTATCGGTTTTGACGCACCTCATCCCCCTCTGATGCACGAGAGGAGGGTCACTGACGCATTTTGATGCACCTAGGCGAGGTGGAAAAGCGCGGCACTTCATCGGCCGTACGCGAACTTGGGCGTGTAACTTTCGATCAACTGCGCCTCCTCATCTTCCTCTTCGTACGGATCGGGCGGAGGCGTTTCGGTACTCAAGACCGTCAGGGTTAGCCCATAGCGCCCAAGCCCAAGAACCTGTTCATCCAGTTCAACGTCGGAATGTCCGCCGAACCATTCTCGCACGGAAGAGCCGTTGGAAGCCCGCATGCGAGCGGTCACATTCGA
>DASSPO010000100.1:0-6940 GCA_035699585.1 Bauldia sp. | reverse complement strand
GACGGGCGGATCAGGAAGATGGGTGCGGAGGTCGAGGAGAAGGATGCGCGCATCCTCAGCAACCTCGCCAAGACGCTGAGCACGCTGATGCAGATGGGGGAGAGCGGCAAGACCTCGAACGATGCGGAGCCGCCGGACCGTGACGAAGACGCCGAAGAGAGACTGGCCGAACGAATTAAAAGGTGGGCTCGCGGCGAGCAAGGATATTGATGCAGCCTATGCCCGGCTACGGGCGGAGTTGCCCCGGGCGGAGGTCGAACACCTCTACAAGCTGTGGCGTAGCGAGGCGCGGGCCGGCGACCAGAAGCCGCCGGACCCCGACGGCGACTGGCTGACCTGGCTGATGCTTGGCGGGCGCGGCGCCGGAAAAACCCGGGCCGGCGCGGAGTTCGTGCGCGGCATGGCGCTCGGCATCTGGCCCTTTGCCGACGAGGCGACCGGGCCGATCGCGCTGGTCGGGGAGACCTATTCGGACGTCCGCGAGGTGATGATCGAGGGCGCCTCCGGCATCCTCACCATTCACCCCGCCGGGCAGCGGCCGGTATGGACGCCGTCGCGGCGACGGCTCGAATGGCGGAGCGGGCTGGTGGCCCAGGCCTTCTCCTCCGAGGACCCGGAGGCGCTCCGCGGCCCGCAATTCGCCGCCGCCTGGAGCGACGAGCTCGGCAAGTGGCGCCATGCCGAGGAGACCTGGGACATGCTCCAGTTCGAACTCCGGCTCGGCGCCCGGCCGCGCCAGATGGTGACCACGACGCCGCGCCCGATCCCGTTGTTGCGACGGCTCATCGACGACCCATCGACGGTGGTCACCCATGCCACCACGGCGATGAACCGGGCGAACCTCGCGGCGACGTTCCTTACCCGCGTCGTCGCCCGCTACGCGGGGACGCGGCTCGGCCGGCAGGAACTCGAAGGCGAGCTGATCGAGGACCGCGGCGATGCGCTCTTCCGCCGCGACGAGATCGAGCGCGGGCGGGTCGAGTCGCCGCCGCGGCTCCGGCGGATCGTCGTCGCGGTCGACCCGCCGGCGTCGGCGCGGAGCGGCACCTGCGGCATCGTCGCCGTCGGTCTCGCCGCCGACGGTATCGGCTACGTGCTCGCCGACCGCACCGTCGCCGAGGTGCGGCCGAGCGCCTGGGCGGCGCGGGCGCTCGGCACGTACCGGGCGCTCGCCGCCGACGCGCTCGTCGCCGAGGTCAACCAGGGCGGCGACATGGTCGAGGCGGTGCTCCGCGAGGTCGACCCGACCGTGCCGGTCACCAAGGTCCGGGCGACGCGGGGGAAGTGGCTCCGCGCCGAGCCGGTGGCGGCCCTCTATGCGCAGGGGCGGGTGCGGCACGCCGGCATCTTCCGCCACCTCGAGGACGAGATGTGCGACTTCGGCCCCGACGGGCTTTCCTCCGGCCGCTCGCCGGACCGGCTCGACGCGCTGGTCTGGGCGATCACGGCGCTGATGCTGACGGGGACGGGAGAGCCGCGGCTGCGGGGGGTGTGACCGAGGTCACAAGAGCACCGCCGCCGTCGTTCCAGTCCGCGCCTTTGTCGCGCCCGTCCAAGAAACCGGCTGCCGCCGCGGCTAGAAGGCCGGCCGTTGCGACGCGGCCCGCGGCCGTCCCACGGCGAGGCGGCGTCCCGACATGAACCCCACTGTCGGGAGGATCCCATGACGAGCCATCCGGTCGTCCAGTCACATGTAACCGATATCGACGGCGTCGCCTGGGGCTGGCGCTGGGCCTCGAACCAGCCGAACGGCCACACGCAGCTCACCTACGGCTTTCCCGATGCGACCTGGAGCTACGACTACTGGATCGGCGGCTTCCAGCCCTTCAACCCTGCCCAGCAGGCGGCGGGTCACCGGGCGGTCGCCGAGTTCGACAAGGTGTGCAATCTCGACTTCGTCTTCGCCGGCACCGGCTTCGCCAACATCCGCATGGCCGAGGCCGACTGGATCAACGTCGGCTACGGCTATGGCGACTACCCGATCGGCAGCGCGTTCGGCTGGGCGCCGGACCCGAATTTCTCGCCGCCGGCGGCGCAGGGCGATACCTGGTTCAACCACACCACCTACAACAACCCGGTTCCCGGCAGCCACGCCTTCGCCTCGGGGCTCCTCCACGAAATCGGCCACGCCGTCGGCCTCAAGCACACCGACCAGACCCAGGAGGTCGAGGACGCCTACGGCACCTATCTCTACACCAACCCGGCGCTCGCCTTCGACCGCGACTCGATCGAGTTCACGGTGATGAGCTACCGCTCGTTTCCGGGGGCGAAGGACGACATCGTCTACGCGATCGAATTCCCCACGACGCTGATGCAGAACGACATCGCCGCGCTCCAGTACCTCTACGGGGCGAACTTCGCGCACCATGCCGGCAACACGGTCTATTCGTTCAACCCGACCACGGGCGAGATGTTCGTCGACGGCCAGGGCCAGGGCGCGACGCTCAACGGCAAGATCTTCCTCACCATCTGGGACGGCGGCGGCATCGACACGCTCAACTTCGCCAACTACACGACCAATGCGGTCATCGACCTCAATCCCGGCGCCTGGTCGACGCCGTCGGCCGCGCAGCGCGCCGACCTCGACATCGAGCATCCGGGCACGCATTTCGCGCGGGGCTGCATCGCCAACGCGCTCCTCCCCGGCGGCGACGCGCGGGGCATGATCGAGAACGCGATCGGCGGGGAAGGGCACGACACGATCACCGGCAACGCCGCGTCGAATGCGCTCGCCGGCGGCGGCGGCGGCGACACGATCTCCGGCGGCGACGGCGCCGACGTGCTGATCGGCGGCGGCGGCAAGGACTATCTCTCAGGCAATGCCGGCGGCGACTATTTCGTCTTCACCTCGGCTGCCGAGAGCCGCAAGGGCATGTTCAACCACGACGCCATCCTCGACTTCAGCCGCGCCGAGGGCGACCAGATCAGCCTCTCGCTGCTCGACGCGAAGGAGAAGAAGGGCGGCCTCCAGCACTTCAAGTTCATCGGCGGCAAGCAATTCCACGACAAGGCGGGGGAGCTCCGCTGCTCGAAGCATCTCCTCCAGGGCGACACCGACGGCAACGGCAAGGCCGACTTCGAGGTGTGGGTCAACGTCAAGGTCGGGGCGGGGGACCTGATCCTGGCGTGACGAACGCGGGCGACGCGGCGGCGGTTCAGGGGGGCTCAGCCCGCCGCCGCCGTCTCCTCGGCGTGGGCGTGGACGTGAGCGCGGATCGCCTCGGCGCGGCGCATGCGGCCGAGCTCTTCCTCGCCGCCGGCGGTGGCGTGGTAGAGCTCGAGCGCCTCGAACTCATCCGCCTCGGGCGGGGCGATGGCGAGGTCGGAGAAGGTCCAGCGGTCTTCCGATGCGAGGGCGCGCTTCAGCATCTTGCGGGTCTTCAGGTAGACGCCGAGATAGCCGGCCGCCTTGCGCGCCGTGCCGATGACGTAGCGCGGGTAGAAGACGAGCGGGTTCTCGCGACGCATGCCGCTCCGGCGATCGCGGCGGTACTTCAAGCGGAGCGCGCCGCCTTCGAGCGGATGGACGCCCTCGTAGCGGATCATCAGGGTGAACCAGAGGATGGTGGTGAGCGTCGTGCTCGGCCGGCCGAGGGGGTTGGCGCAGACCCGGCGGAGAATCGTCTCGATGTGCTCCGGCGTGTAGAAGGTGGCCCAGGCCAGGCGGTAGGCCTCCTCCCATTCCGCGTCCGACATCCGCGAATGGTGCGAGACCCGGTGGTTGAGGTCGTACTTGTTCATATCCGGGTCCATCCACACGCCGCCGGCGGAGAGCACCTTGTGGTCCTCCGAGCCCGGGAGGGGCGTGAGGAAGAAGAATTCGAGGATGTCGAGCGGGAGCTCGCGCTTGATGATCTCGATGTCGCGGAGGATGGTTTCCTTGGTGTCGGCCGGGAAGCCGAGGATATAGCCGGCATAGGTGATGGCGCCGGCGTTCCGCCAGGCCTGCAGCATGGCGCGGTACTCGGTGATCTTGTTCTGCCGCTTCTTGGCGGCGATCAGGTTGTCGGGGTTGATGTTCTCAAGCCCGATGAAGACGCGGCGGACGCCGGCCCGCGCCGCCTTCTCGATGAAGCCGGGGATCTTGTGACAGAGGGTGTCGACCTGGATGGTGAAGCCGATGTTCATCTTCTCGCCCTCGCGAAGCGCGATGAGCCGGTCGAACAGCGACTCCCACTCGCGATTGCGGGCGAAGTTGTCGTCGGTGATGAAGAAGCGCCTGATACCCTCGGCGTGGTTCTCGCGCACGATCCGCTCAAGGTCGTCGGCGGAGCGGATGCGGCTCTTCCGGCCCTGGACGTTGATGATGGTGCAGAACGAGCACTGGTAGGGGCAGCCGCGGCCAAGGTCGATGCTCGACAATGACCCGGACGTGCGCGTGACGTGCTTGCGCGGCAAGATCGGCGGCGGCTCGCCGGCGAGGTTGGGCAGGTTGTCCATGTAGTTGTAGAGCGGCTTGAGCGTACCGCTCCAGGCATCGCGGAGGACGCCGTCGAGACGGCGCTCCTCGGCCTCCCCGGCGAAGAGCGAGATGCCGAGGCGCTGGGCGTCCCGGATGTCCGGCGGAAGCTCGGGCAGCATGGCGATGCAGCCGGAAACGTGGAAGCCGCCGATACAGACCGGGATGCCGGCGGCGAGGAACGGACGCGCGAGGTCGACCGCGCGGGGGAACTGGTTCGACTGGACGCCGACGAGGCCGATCAGCGCCCGGCCGCCGTCCTTCCGGATCTCCCGGATGATGCGGTCGGGACGGACGCGCCGGTTGGTCTCGTCGTAGGTGTGGAGCTTGATCTCGACGTCGGGGCCGAGGACCTGGCGCCGGCGGGCATCTTCGGCGAGGGCGTTGAGGCAGGCGAGCGTGTTGGAGGGGATCGCGGAGCGGAACCACTGGATCGGGTAGCCGTCGTCGTCGTAATGCGTCGGCTTGATCATCACGAAGTGAAAGACGCCTGCTTCGGCCACGCTCGGTCCCTTCTGCTCGGTCGCTTCGACTCCTGATCGTCACGTCCTGTTCCTCCAACCTACAGCATAATTCGGTTGCTGACTCGTCAAATTCGACGGGGGCGAAGAAAAGTGGCCGTCATAGGATTTTTTTCCTTGACAGCGTGACGCTGATCCGGCAGGTTGCAGCTATCGTCGGACAGGTGCGGGCGGAGACGCCCGCGACGGGCAAGCGGTCGGGAGCCATCCCGGCCGTTTTTGGTTTTCCCGGACCCCCGCGGCGACGGCAGGCGGGCTGAACCGCCAATCACTGAAAAAGGGCAGGAGCATGCGCTTTCCGTTTTTCGGACGCGAACGCGGCACCGCGGCTGCGGTGGCGACGGCGGTCGAGGCCAAGGCGTCGCGGACTGCGGCCCTCATCGCCTTCGAGACGCATGGCCGCGCCGCCTGGACGCCGCGCGACTATGCGGCGCTGGCGCGCGAGGGCTTCGCCAGGAACGCGGTGGTCTACCGCTCGGTGCGGATGATCGCCGAGGCCTGCGCCTCGGTGCCGTGGCTCCTCTACGAGGGCGACGCCGAGGTGGACCGGCATCCGCTCTTGTCGTTGCTTTCGCGGCCCAACCGGCGGGAGTCGGGCGTCGCCTTCCGCGAAGCGCTGGTCGGGCACCTGATGGTGTCCGGCAACGCCTATGTCGAGGCGGTCGAGATCGACGGCGCGGTGCGCGAGCTCCACGCGCTCCGCCCCGACCGGATGAAGGTGGTGCCGGGGCCGGACGGCTGGCCGTCGGCTTACGAATATACGGTCGGCGGGCGGACGGTGCGCTTTCCCGACCCCGGCGAGGGGCGGCTGTCGCCGATCCTGCATCTTTCGTTCTTTCATCCGCTCAACGATCACTACGGCTTCGCGCCGATCGAGGCGGCGGCGACCGCGCTCGACATCCACAACGCCGCCGGCGCGTGGAACAAGGCGTTGTTGGACAACTCGGCGCGGCCCTCGGGGGCGCTGGTCTACCAGGCCAAGGAAGGCGGCAATCTCAGCGCCGAGCAGTTCGAGCGCCTGAAGGCGGAGCTCGAGACGAGCTTCATCGGCGCGGCGCACGCAGGCCGGCCGCTCCTCCTCGAAGGCGGGCTCGACTGGAAGGCGCTGTCGCTCAGCCCCAAGGACATGGACTTCATGGCCGCCAAGGACGGAGCGGCGCGCGAGATCGCGCTCGCCTTCGGCGTGCCGCCGATGCTTCTCGGCATCCCCGGCGACAACACCTATTCGAACTACCAGGAGGCCAACCGGGTGCTCTGGCGCTCGACCGTGCTGCCGCTGGTCAACCGCACCGCGGCCGCACTGACGCAATGGCTCGCGCCCGTGTTCGGCGAGGACATTGCGCTTGCGGTCGACACCGACCGCATCGAGGCGCTCTCGGCCGACCGCGCCGCGCTGTGGGAGCGCGTGACCGGTGCGCCGTTCCTCACCATCAACGAGCAGCGCGCCGCCGTCGGCTACGGCGCCATCGTGGGCGGCGACCGGCTGGGGTAGCGATCACGCGTTTAGACCTGAGCATCGAGGCGCACTCCGCTGGGCTCCCTCCCCCAACGGAACCCGGGCAAGCCCGACTTGCGGTGGGGGAGGGGGGTGATCGCGAGTCCGGTGCCTGTGTTTACCCCCCTCCCTAACCCTTCCCCGCAAGCGGGGAGGGGACGCACCGAGTGTTTCGCGCTGCCGGCGCATGAACAGCGGCGACGCAACCCGCAACCGCAGCCTCGTTGGCAACTCAGCACCATCATGGATGACCTGGTCCGCACCTTCAGCGAGCGCGGCGATCTCGCGCATGTCGCGCTGTTCCTGTGGGCGGCGTCGGCGACCGCGGTCGCCGGCTTTGCGCTGCGCGAGCTCGCCGCGGCGATCCGCCGGTTCGACGAGTTCGTGCGCGAGCTTTCCCGATTCAACGACCGCTTTGGAGGCCGAAGCTGATGGACACCCTGCACACCGTGATGCGTTCGATCC
>DASSPO010000099.1:0-3801 GCA_035699585.1 Bauldia sp. | reverse complement strand
CAACGACAGCGACATGTGGAACCAGAAGAGTGGTCGGGTCGGGTCGTGGGCTTCGGGATTGTCGGCGAAGGCGGTCGCCATCACCGCGACCATCCCGCCCATCAGGCAGTTCATCGACAGCAGCTCCGGGAGAAAGGTGTTACGGAGCGACTCGGCGTAGGAACGCGCCATCCCGCGCATGAAGAGCGCCTGGAAGATCGTCCAGCCGAAGGCAAAGCCGAGCACGTATTCAAGTGCGATCTCGACGAGGAGATGGAGGGCAATGGTGGCACCGATTACGGCGCCGACGAGAATGCCGACACCGTCCCCGGCAACGCAGTGCATCGTCGAGCCAAGCGCCTGCCGCCAGCGTGCGGCCACGTAACGCTCGTGCAGACCCGGCAAAGGTTCGCGGCAACCGAGCACGTAAAGGAAGGCGCCGAACGGACCCGAATAGAGGGTGAAAAGAACGAACGCCCACTTCATCACGGGATGTTCCGGGGTCCGGCGGATGTCGAGGGCGACAAAAGCCACCGAGAGCGCGGTCAGCCCGAACCAGAGAAGCATGACGCCGTCGATGATCATGGGCGCCCCCCTGCGCCTTAGCGATTCACCTGGCGACTATTCCACGGCGGGAGACGAACGCATAGGTGACAGGCAACCAACCCGAGGCGATTGCCGGCCGCCAAGCGGCAGAAGTCATGCCGCGAGGATATGCGGACGTGTACCCGAGCACGAGCGGCCCTGCCTACGAGAATCTTCGGACCGGGTAGACTTGAATTCACGCCCGGCGGGGCGCCGACGATCCGGCTGCCTTGGCCGATATCGGCTCAGTCCGGTGTTCCCTTGGCCCGTTCCAGCGCTTCCTCGGTCTCGCTCCGGTCATCGAGACGCGGGTCGGCGTCGATCAGCGCGCCGGCGCCGGCGGGGGGAATCGCGGGGCTGAGCAGCGAACTCGCGGCCTTGCGCCGCTTCCGGTGGTCGATCTCCCCGGCACCGTCGGCCTCCGCCAGCGTGATCTCGTCGCTGTCGGCCTCCCGCGCCGGTTCGGGCGGCTGCTCGCGCTTTCGTTCGGTCATGGCGGATCTCCTTGTATCGCGGTCAACGCTTCATATGCTTCGGCAGTTCCTCCCGTCTCCTGACGGCCCCTGTCATCAGGCCGTGGAACACCCTATCTTCAACGTCTCCCATTTGCCGTCCCGATCGCCCATAGTCCGCCTCATGCCGCGCCGAAAGACAGGGTTCGCCGAAGCTCCGCAAAAGCCGCTCAAGACCGCCCGTGGCACATCCATGGGCGGCAAGGGCACGGCGCGCGAGCGCGCCGCCGCCGGCCTCAACCCGGTCCCGGGCATCGACATGAGCCTCGAGGAGGCGGAAGCGTTCCTCGCCACGCTCAAGCCCTCGCCGGTTGCCGAGGCTCCGCGGCGGGGCAGAGCCGATCGGCCTTCGCCCGGGGGCGCCACCGAACTGCCGGCGGGCGGCGTAACCGCCACGGTGCAGGCGCTGTCGGCGCTGATCGAAGGCGGACGGCCTGAATTTCGCGACAAGACCTGGGTTCCGCATCGCCCGCCGCGGCCGGAGAAGTCCGAAGGCGGCATCCCCTTCCGCATCGTTTCCGACTTCGAGCCGAAGGGCGATCAGCCACAGGCGATTGCGGAACTGGTGTCGGGAGTCAAAGCGCAGGAGCGCGACCAGGTGCTGCTCGGCGTCACCGGCTCCGGCAAGACCTACACCATGGCCAAAGTGATCGAGGCGACCCAGCGCCCGGCACTGATCCTCGCCCCCAACAAGACGCTCGCCGCCCAGCTCTACGGAGAGTTCAAGTCGTTCTTTCCGGAGAACTCGGTCGAGTACTTCGTCTCCTATTACGACTACTACCAGCCCGAGGCCTACGTCCCGCGCACCGATACCTATATCGAGAAGGAATCGACCATCAACGAGCAGATCGACCGCATGCGCCACGCGGCGACGCGGGCCCTGCTCGAGCGCGACGACGTGGTCATCGTCGCCTCGGTTTCCTGCATCTACGGTATCGGCTCGGTCGAGACCTACACGGCGATGACTTTCGCGCTCACCATCGGCGAGCGGATCGACCAGCGCCAGCTCATCGCCGATCTGGTCGCGCTCCAGTACAAGCGGAGCGACTCCGATTTCCGCCGCGGCACCTTCCGCGTCCGTGGCGATACCGTCGACCTGTTTCCCGCCCACCTTGAGGATCGCGCCTGGCGCATCAACCTGTTCGGCGACGAGATCGAGTCGATCGTCGAGTTCGACCCTCTCACCGGTTCGGCCTATGGCCAGCTCAAGACGGTGAAGGTCTACGCCAATTCCCACTACGTAACGCCGCGGCCGACGCTCGCGCAGGCGGTCAAGAACATCCGTGAGGAACTCAAGTTCCGCCTCGACGAATTGACCGCCGCGGGGCGACTGCTTGAGGCGCAGCGGCTTGAGCAGCGCACCCGTTTCGACCTCGAGATGATCGAGGCGACCGGGTCCTGCGCCGGGATCGAGAACTACAGCCGCTATCTCACCGGCCGCCGGCCCGGCGAGCCGCCGCCGACGCTGTTCGAGTACCTGCCCGACAACGCGCTGGTCTTCGTCGACGAGAGCCATGTCACCATCCCGCAGCTCGGCGGCATGTACCGGGGCGACTTCCGCCGCAAGGCGACGCTTGCCGAGTATGGCTTCCGCCTGCCCTCCTGCATGGACAACCGCCCCCTACGTTTCGAGGAGTGGGACCTGATGCGCCCACAGACCCTCTACATCTCGGCGACGCCGGGATCGTGGGAGATGGAGCGCACGGGCGGCGTGTTCGTCGAGCAGGTGATTCGCCCCACCGGCCTCATCGACCCACCGGTCGAGGTGCGGCCGGCCAAGAGCCAGGTCGACGACCTTCTCGGCGAGGTGAGGGAGGTGGCGGCGAAGGGCTACCGCGCGCTGGTTACGGTGCTCACCAAGCGGATGGCCGAGGACCTGACCGAGTACCTCCACGAGCATGGCGTCTGCGTCCGCTACATGCATTCCGACGTCGAGACCCTGGAGCGGATCGAGATCATCCGCGACCTCCGTCTCGGCGTGTTCGACGCGCTTGTCGGCATCAACCTGCTCCGCGAGGGTCTCGACATCCCGGAATGCGCGCTGGTCGCGATCCTCGACGCCGACAAGGAGGGCTTCCTCCGCTCCGAGACCTCGCTGGTCCAGACCATCGGCCGCGCCGCGCGCAACGTCGACGGCAAGGTCATCCTCTACGCCGACCACGTCACCGGCTCGATGGAGCGAGCCATGGCCGAGACGGCGCGGCGCCGCGAGAAGCAGGCGGCCTACAATGCCGAGCACGGCATCACGCCGGAGAGCATCAAGAAGTCGATCGGCGATATCCTCGCCTCGGTCTACGAGCAGGATCACGTCACTGTCGCCACGGGACTCGGCGAGGACGAAGGCACCTATATCGGGCACAACCTCAAGGCCACCATCGCCGACCTCGAGAAGCGAATGCGCGATGCGGCCGCCGACCTCGAGTTCGAGGAGGCGGCGCGGCTGCGCGACGAGATCAGGCGGCTCGAGCAGATGGATCTCGCCATCGCCGACGATCCGCTCGCCCGCAACCCGGGCGACGGCGACGGCGCATCAGGGCGTGACGCTGGTCGCGGCCCGCGGTCGGCGATGCGGGCCACCTCTCCCGGTGGGAGAGATCGGAACGCGCCGGACGCAGTCCGGGGCGTTCCGGGTGAGGGGCGTGACCTTGCCGCCAAGAAGCCGCGCAAGAACACCCTCGACGAGATGACCGTCCGGCGGACCGAGGTGCCGCTTGCACCCTCTCCC
>DASSPO010000098.1:0-3448 GCA_035699585.1 Bauldia sp. | reverse complement strand
GACGGGCGGCAATCCACCCTCAGGCTCTACGAGGATCAGGCCATACATCCCGCTGGCTATGTGATGCGCCACCATTGGCGTGGCGCAATGATAGACATAGAGTCCAGGCGTCAGCGCCTTCCAGCGCATTGATTTCTCCTGGCCTGGATCGACCTGGAGCGAAGCCGCTCCGCCGCCCGGACCCGTAGCAGCGTGGAAATCGACCGAATGGATCATGCTGCTGTCGTCGGCATTCTTGACATGCACCTCGATGGTGTCACCGACGCGGACCCTTATGAACGGTCCCGGGACCCTCCCATTGAAGGTCCAGAAGATGTAGGTCGTCCCATCCGCCAGACGGGCCTCCTGTTCGACGGTGACGAGATCAAGCCGAACAGTCTGGGGTTCGCGCGGACCTTCCGGTGGAGGCAGGTCGGCAGGATTTCGGGATAGGTCTGCTTGCACGACCGACTCCGCTGGCGGCTGGGGCGCCACGACCAGGCGACCCGACATGCCCGCCTCGCGTTGACCGGGGAGGCTGCTGTGATAGGTGAAGTCTCCAGCTGTTGTGACGCGGAATGCGATCGAAGTACCGCTGCCTTCCTCGAATACACGCGGCGATCTGGTGTCCTGATCGGGAAACACGATGTCGTGCTCCCTTCCATCGCCATTGATCAGAGTGATCTGAACAACCTGTCCCTCTACTGCCTGCAACGCAGGATTCTTCTCGCCGTCGATTGCACCTCCGACACCTACAAAGACGCTCCCTTCGCCTTCGGCCTCCGTCCGCAGCGTGTAGCGGACATCGGGCAGATATTGGACCGACGGCCGAGCTGGTTTGGTTACCGGGGGTTCGACCTCATCGGCCTCCGGTATCGCTCCATCGGTGGAAGCCGAAGCCAGATAGGCAATGACCTCTCGACGCTGATTGTCGGTCTTCAGTCCCGGGAAGGGCATCCTGTTGCCGGGAACTACATGCTGAGGATCCTTGAGGTAAGCATCGAGCGTCGCCTCGTCCCAGACCAGCCCGGAGTCCAGCATCGCCTGCGAATACGCGAAACCCTCGACCGCGCCAGCCTTACGTCCCATCACGCCCGCTAGCGTCGGGCCGAGGCGGTTCTTCCCCGGCTCGAGAGCATGGCACGCCTGGCACTTGCGGTAGACTTGCATGCCGGCTTCGAGGTCGGCGCTACCGGGGCCGGCCCCGGTCTCGGCGGCCCGATCTGCACTGGTTGCCGCGATTTCGGCTGACCGGTGCGGCTCGGACTCGGCGGTCGCGGCCGGCGGTTTAGGACTCGATTGCTGGGGCGTCGGCGTCCGCACTTCGTCGGTGCCGGTTTCCGGAGAAGCTGCTGTAACGGTATCCAGAGAAGTTGGCGCGGCAACCACGTCCTGAGAGGCGGGCGTGACGACGTCCGGATCATACGCCAATTGGCCGGTTTCATTTCCCAGTGTGGACAGGCCCAGCACTCCGCCCACCAGAACGACTGCGACGAGGATCTGGAGCCAGTTGTTCATCGCGGGTTCCTCGTGCTTGCCGGATTAGGGATGAACGCCGTCCGGGGCGATCTCGTTCCCTCCCGAGGAGAGGCGGGGCTGGTGGGCTGGCGGCATAGTGGTGAGCCAGGTCCGTGCCCGCAAAGGGGCCGACCTCGCGACCGCTGCCTCAGCACGCAGCGGGCAATGCAGCCGATCGCTCGGTGACTGTCGCAAAGCTCTATCGACGGTTTGCGACGTGACGGTTCATCGCGCCGATCATTGCTCAGCGTGGCTATTCATCGAAGCAGAGTTCGGCGCGCACGCAGACTCCCTTTTGCTACGCCTGCTCTCGCTGAGAAAGAGCGGCGGCTAGTCTCGGAACGGATGAACGGACGCGATCAGCTCTAGCTCAGAGGAAGGCGCACGGCATCACTGATCCACTCCCTCCATGTTCGGCAGTTCGTGGCGATCCATTTTGTGACAGTCGAAGCAGGTCGCGACTCCGGACAACAGGTATCCGTTATGGGAACTCGGCGGCGCGGCGCCTGCCGGGACAGGTCCACGGCGACCGGCGGATGGCCGCTGCGGCACTCGAGGCTGTCGTTCGCCTTGAGCCGTGTTCCCCGCGACGAGTTCTTCGGCAATTTGCTCATGGGTTGGATGATCGCCGAGGAACAGTCAGATTCAGCCCGGCGATACCATCTCGGTGTGCGGCGCCCCTAATGCCGCGATAGCGGTAAACTAGCTGCGCCCTGTCGCGAGATTCGTGCTGAGATCAAAGGCGGTTTTGGCGCCATCAGTGTATCGCTGGAGGATCGGAGCGCTCTCTTTGGCGATGGTTTCGATGACCCGTTTCCGGTCGTCTTCGCTTAGCGCCTTCCCCGCGGCGCTCATCCCCACAAGTGCCATCGTGTTCAATCTGAGGAGAGCAACTCCATCGTCAAATCTGATCGTCTTCGATACCGTACTTATGACCACATCCTTGAGGCCCGCCGCTTCGAGAAGCGCACGGAGCGGGGCGTCGCTACCGAAGCTGTGCCGGAGGTCGGTGATGGGGCCGAGGTGGCGTTCAGCCACCTTTCGCAGGTCCGAGAAGAAGGGCACTTCGTCGTCCGGCCGCCACGTGAGGATGGCGAGCGTTCCCCCGGTTTCCAGGGCTCGGCGCATTTGAGCCGCCGCCGCCGGCTTGTCCGGAAAGAACTGCAGGCCTTGCTGGCAGACGACGACATCGAACCTCTCGTCGTCGCGTAAAGGCAGATCTGTGACGTTTCCCTCTCGCCAATCAATACTCGGAGCAACCCTGCGGGCTACGCCAAGCATCTCCGCGCTGATGTCGACGCCAACGATGCTTGCACCTTCCCCCAGTCGCTCCCGCGCTACCCTGGCAACGATTCCCGTCCCACACGCGACATCAAGAATGCGATCAGTGGACGACGGCTTCAGCTCCTCAAAAGTCAATTCTGCCCACGGCCGAAACAGGGAGTTCACGAGGTAACGCTCGTAGAGCTCCGGAAAGCTGGTCTGGCTCATCGCGTAGGGTGGTAGTGTCATGACGGTCTCCCAAGCGCTGAACAGTTGCTGCTGCTGTGGAGGAATGTGTCCCGCCCCGAACATGCGATGCTTTGCGGGGACGCCAAGCTCTATTTCGGTTTGGCGGCAATCAGGCTCGCGAAGGCAATGAACCCGAAGAAGGTCCCTTCGCGCACCCGCCGCTTACCTTCCTCCTTCAGGGAGTCTGCCAACTGCAATCCGATGCGACCGGAGGCAGCCAGGATATCAGCCCCTCGGGTCACAAGCGTCATCATGTAATCCGGTTCGCTCGTCTGCACATATCCGTGGCTGTCGAAGCGGACGATGTCAAAGCCGGCGGCCTTGGTCATCGGCACCACGCGCCTTACCAGCCAGCGGTCGTTGACCAAGGCGTTCATGGCAGCCTCGACACAAGTCTGTAACGGTTCGTCTGCACCCAGGCCAATGGTCGTCGTAGCGT
>DASSPO010000097.1:0-16180 GCA_035699585.1 Bauldia sp. | reverse complement strand
GTTCATCATGCCGAGGGGAAAAAGGATGACGAAGAGGAGCCAGCAGCAGCCGAGGCAATAGAGCCCGTGCTCGAGCCCCATCCGAAGTGCCCCCGCGGTGCCGGGACGCCAGGAATGCATGACAAAGGAAAGCGGGCTTCGGCAATGGCTGAGGCAGCTCAGCTTGAGCGGCGTGAGCTGGTAGAGCCCGGCCGCGATCAGCAGCCCGCCGCCGATCCGCGCCGCGGCTTCCGCGGTCATTCCCAGGGCGCCGGCGAGCCGCTCGGCGGCAATCGCGGCGATGAAGGCGGCGATGCCGGCCGCCGACCAGACGAGCAGATAGGCGCCGACGAAGACCGATGTCGCCACATAGGCCTCGCCCCGCGACCGCCGCTCGGCCTGCACGCGGCCGAAGAGAAGGATCATCGGCGCCGCCGTCGGGAACATCATGGCGACCATCATGACGATCCAGATCAGGATGAACAGGACCGCCGTCATCCCCATGGTCGGAGCCATGGAGAACATGTCGGCGGCATCGGCCTGCCAGATGAGGATTGCCCACGCCGCCGCGGACAGTATGGCGAGCGCGGCCGCGATGACGTTTCGTTCGCGCGCTAGCGGCGCGGCTTCGCGGGCTGTCATGGTCGGCTCTGCCGCGGAGCGCCCGCCGGCGGCGCCTTCGGCCCCGCCCGGCGGAGGCTCGGTGAAAAGCTCAGGCGCTCCAGTCGAAGTGACACTCCTCGGAGTGGCCGCCGCTCGACCAGCCGCGCATCTCCGGGTCGCGCCACGACGAACCGATGCCGCGCGCGAGCGTGATGTCGTCCCGGAACGTCGCCGCACCATGGAGAAGCCGCGTCGGCTGCCCGGTCGCGCCCTTGAGCGGCGTGCTCACCAGTTCGCCGAAGCCGGCGACGTCGATGCGGGTCGTCTCGCCCTCCTTCCGGATGGTGATCGCCGCTTCCTTGCTCGGCTTCCATGTCGGAACCAGCGTGCCGATGGGCTCCCAGACCCCGCCCATCTTTCCCGCGAACACCTTCTCGAGCGCGGCGCGCCTCTTTTCGGGGGTGCCCTTGTCGAAATAGAGCCGCCCGACTCCCTCGCCGGCGAGAAAGGCCTTCGGCCAGTCGCCGATGAGCACCACCTTGGTGCCGGAGATATCCTCCCCGTCGATATTGCCCTTGTCGATCTGGAAGGCGATCGAACCCGAGCACCAGCCCTGGTCCGCTTCCATCTCGCCCAGTTCGCACGGGCAGCTCACCTTGCAGCTGCACGGTGCATAGTAGGTGCCAGTCATCCGCCAAGCCATCACAACCCTCCCAAGGAGACAGCCTGCCCATGACCGCCATGGGTGCATTTTAATTGTCCGACTAAGGGCAGAGCGTGTCAAAATGAATCGTTTCCGCAGGGGCGGAAATGAACCCCGCTTTCGACGGCGCCGGCGACAGGGTGCGCGCCCGCGCGGGTTATGTTAGGAAGGCGGTCGCGCTCTCGGCGAAGCGGCCGGGGCGTCGGGCGCATGGGGAGCATGAGGGGGGTTTCTGTCGTGGCGCTTAACGATCGTCGGGTCATCCTTCGCGCCGTCCTCGCAGCCGTCGTGATTTCGGCCGTCGGGCTGAGCGCGTGCGGCCGTAAAGGGCCGCTCGAGCCGCCGCCCAAGGCCGACGTCACCAGCGATAACCCCGACGACACCCCCAACCAGGCCGCCAAGCCGAACCGCAGCTTCCCGCTCGACTTCCTGCTTTAGAACCGGACTTCCGTGAATCACTTCCACTACCGCGGCGGCGTGCTCCACGCCGAGGACGTGCCGCTGCCCGACATCGCGGCGGCGGTCGGCACTCCCTTCTACTGTTATTCGACCGCCACCCTCCTCCGCCACTACCGCGTCTTCCGCGAGGCCTTCGCCGGCCTCGACACCATGATCTGCTACGCCATGAAGGCCAACTCCAACCAGTCGGTGATCCGCACCTTCGTCGCGGAGGGAGCGGGCTGCGACGTGGTGTCGGAGGGCGAGCTCCGCCGGGCGCTCGCCGCGGGCTGTCCGCCGGAGCGGATCGTCTTTGCCGGCGTCGGCAAGACGGCGCGGGAGATCGCGCTTGCCGTCGATACCGGCATCTACTGCTTCAATGCCGAATCAGAGCCCGAGATCGCCCGCATCTCCGAGATCGCCACCGCGAAGGGGAAGACGGTCCGGGTCGCGGTGCGCGTCAACCCGGATGTCGACGCCAGGACCCACCACAAGATCACCACCGGCAAGGCCGAGAACAAGTTCGGCGTCCCCTGGCTCAAGGCGCGCGAGGTTTACGCCCACGGCGCCACGCTCCCGGGCATCCGCCTCGCCGGCGTCGACATGCACATCGGCAGCCAGATCACCGACCTCGCCCCCTTCGACGAGGCCTACGGCCTCCTCGCCGACCTCGTTCGCGAGCTGCGCGCCGACGGCCACCGGATCGATCATGTCGACGCCGGCGGCGGCCTCGGCATTCCCTACCGTCTGGACGACCCGCCGCCGCCCGAGCCTGCCGCCTATGGCGAGATCGTCCGCCGTCGCCTCGGCAATCTCGGCTGTCGCGTCCTGTTCGAGCCGGGGCGGGTCTTTGTCGGCAATGCCGGCATCCTGGTCACGGAGGTCGTCTACGTGAAGCGCGGTGCCTACAAGACCTTCGTGGTTGTCGACGCCGCCATGAACGACCTGATCCGGCCCACCTTGTACGACGCCCACCACGACATCCGCCCGATCCGCAGTCCCGAGCCGGATGCGCCGGGAGTGGTCGCCGACGTGGTCGGCGGGGTGTGCGAGACCGGCGACTTCCTGGCCCTCGACCGGAGGATGCCCGAAGTCCGGGCCGGCGATCTCCTCGCCGTCATGACCGCCGGTGCCTACGGGGCGGTCCAGGCCTCGACCTACAATACCCGGCCGCTTCTCCCGGAAGTCCTTGTGAACGGCGCCGATTATGCGGTGGTCCGCGCCCGCCAGGCCTATGACGAACTGATCGGCATGGACCGGATCGCCCCCTGGCTCACGGAGAAGTAATCCCTCTCCCTTGGCGTTGTCTCGATTTCCCCTAACTTTGTGCTAGGCTTTCCATCGGGGAGGCACAGCGGCGAAAGGCGATTGGCTGATGGCCAGGGCCGAAGACGGTCACGGACGCGCGATTTCCCCCGGCCTCGAGGTCGACACCCGCCGCCGCATCGAGCGCGCCATCCGTCGCGCCCGGCTGGTGCTCCTTTGGGAGGCGGTGTGGCCGCTGGTCGCACCCGTCCTGGTGCTCGCGGGCCTCTTCGCCATCGTCTCGTGGTTCGGACTGTGGCGGGTCGTGTCGGATCCGGTCCGCATCGTCATCCTCCTCGCTTTCGTCATTGCCGCCCTGTGGCTGGTCGTCCGTGCCTTCCGGCTTCGCGCCCCGGCCCGCGCCGCGGCGCTTCACCGCGTCGAGCAGGCGACCGGAATGCTCCACCGTCCGGCCACCGCCTTCGGCGACACGATCGCCGTCGGCGCCGGCGACCCCGCGGCCCAGGCGCTGTGGACGGCCCACCGCGAGCGTCTCCTCGCCGCGCTCGACACGTTGAAGGCCGGCCTGCCGTCGCCCGGCCTCGCGCGCCGCGACCCGCGGGCGGTCCGCTTCCTCGCGCTCCTCGTCTTTCTCGTCGGCTTCGTCTATGCGGGGCCGGAGCGGCTGGACAAGCTTGCCGAGGCCTTCCGCGGCGGCGAGCCGGTGGCCACCACCATCGCCCGGATCGATGCCTGGGTGACGCCGCCCGCCTACACCTCGCGCCCGCCGATCTTCCTGACCGGGGAGGCGGCGAGGCCGCCGGGGTCGGAATATTCCGTGCCGATCGGCAGCATCGTCACGGTGCGGACCGGCGGCGCCAACGACCTCGCCGTCGTCAGCATCGATGAGGCCGGCGAGATGCCGGCGGCGATCGTCGAAGCCTCCGGTGCGCCGGCGAAGCCGGGCGACGGCCAGCCCGTCGAGCGGCAGGTGGAGCTCGGCAAGGCCGTCGACGTCGTGGTCCGCAAGGGTGAGCGCGACGTGATGCAGTGGCGCTTCACCGTCGAGCCGGACCATGCGCCGGAGATCGCGTTCCTGAAGCCGCCGGCCCCGGCGCGGAGCGGGGCCCTTGCCCTCAACTACGCGCTCAAGGACGACTATGGCGTCGTCGCCGCCGGCGCCGAGATCGCCCCCCTCGGCGAGACCGCCGGCGGATCGCGGCCGCTGTTCGAGGTGCCGAAGATCGCGCTGTCCTTGCCGCAGCTTCGCACCCGCGACGGCGCGGCGGAAACGATCCGCGACCTCACCTCCCACCCCTGGGCGGGCGCGAGGGTGAAGATGACGCTCGTTGCTCGCGACGAGGCGGAGCAGGAAGGGCGGAGCGAGCCGGTCGAGCTGGTCCTTCCGGCGCGGCAGTTCACCGAGCCGCTGGCACGGGCGGTGGTCGAGCAGCGGGCAAAGCTGGCGATGGACGCCAACGCGGCGCCGTCGGTCGGCGAGGCGCTCGATGCGCTCACCCTGGCGCCCGAGGACACCTTCGACGACATCGGCGACTACCTCGCCCTCCGCAGCGCCTATCATCGCCTCCAGAACGCGCGGAACGACGACGAGCTCCGCGAGCTCGTCGATTACCTCTGGTCCGTGGCCCTCGGCATCGAGGACGGCGACCTCTCCCTCGCCGCCCAGGCGCTTCGCGACGCGCAGGAGGCGCTCCGCAAGGCCCTCGAGGAAGGCGCCTCCGACGAGGAGATCGCGCGCCTCACCGAGGAGCTTCGCCAGGCCATGCAGGAATTCCTGCAGGCGCTCGCCGAGGAGGCGCGGCGCAACCCGAACATCGCCAACCTCCCGCCCAATCCCGACATGCAGATGCTGCGCTCGCAGGATCTCGAGCGCATGCTCGACCAGATCGAGAATCTGGCGAAGAACGGCGCCCGCGACGCCGCGCGCCAGCTCCTCTCCGAACTCCAGAACATGCTCGAGAACCTCCAGGCCGGCCGCCCCATGCAGGGCGACCAGCAGGGCGGCGAGCAGATGATGCAGAGCTTGAACGAGCTCGCCGACATGATTCGTCGCCAGCAGGAGCTGATGGATGAGACCCACCGCGCCGAGCGCGGCATGGGCGAGAACGGCGAGCCGATGACGCCGGAGGAGATGGCTGAGGCCCTTCGTCAGCTTCAGCAGCAGCAGCAGGGCCTCGAACAGGCGCTCCAGGAGCTGATGGCGGAGATGGAAGGCATGGGCATGCAGCCCAACGGCAAGCTCGGCCAGGCCGGCGAGGCGATGGGCCGCGCCACCGGCGCCCTCGGCGAGGGCCAGCCCGGCCAGGCGGTGGGCAACCAGGGCGAGGCCCTCGAAGCGCTTCGCCAGGGCGCGCAGGCCATGGCCCAGCAGTTCGCCAACCAGGGACCGGGCTACAACGGCAATCCCGGCGGGCACCAGATGCCGAACGAGGACCCCCTCGGCCGGCCGCAGCGTACGATCGGCCCCGACCTCGGCACCACGGTCAAGGTCCCCGACGAGATCGACATCCAGCGCGCCCGCGAGATTCTGGAGGCGATCCGGAAGCGCCTCGGCGAGCCCGACCGTTCGATCCTCGAGCGCGACTACCTCGAGCGGCTGCTCGACCGGTTCTGAGCCGGCGCATTCCCTTGCTGCGACATGCGCGGCTCGGCCCCGACATGTCCGAAGCCATGAGATCGCCGGCCTTGAGGCCAGGCGCGCCTTGAAAGCAGCGCGAGCCGGGCGGCCGCCCCGCGCCCCCCGGCGTGAGGGAGCGGGCTCCAGTCGTCTCGCTCCCGGCCGCGATCGTCAGGCCCTATATTTCCGGGATCGTCGTCGCTTGGAGGGCGCCATGAAGCCGGTATGCGTGGTGGTCGGTGTGGGACCCGGCAACGGCGCGGCGCTTGCGCGCCGCTTCGCCCGGGAGGGCTACAAGGTGGCGCTCATTGCCCGCAGCCGCGAAACCAGCGACCAGCTCGCGGCCGAGCTTGGCGATGCCCGCGCCTATGAATGCGACGTCGGCGACGAGGCCTCGGTCAAGGCCGCCTTCGCCGCGATCCGCGCCGACTTGGGTGAGGTCGACGTGGTCGCCTACAATGCCGGCTCCGGAACCTGGGGGACGGTGGACGACATCACGCCGAAGGCCTTCGAGGCATCGTGGCGGGTCAATGCCCTTGGCCTCCTCCTTGTGGCGCAGCAGGTCATTCCGGCGATGAAGCGCAAGGGGGCGGGCGCCATCGTCGTCATCGGCGCCACCGCCTCGCGCCGCGGCATGCCGCGCACCACCGCCTTTGCACCGGCCAAGGCGGCGCAGAAGAGCCTTGCCGAAGCGTTGGCGCGCCATCTCTGGCCGCTCGGCATCCATGTCTCGCTCGTCATCCTCGACGGCGTTGTCGATCTTGAGCGGACGCGGAAGGCGATGCCCGACAAGCCCGACGATTTCTTCATCCGGCCCGATGACGTGGCCGAGACCGCGTGGTGGCTGACGCGGCAGCCCCGGTCGGCCTGGTCCTTCGAGGTCGAGGCGCGGCCGTTCGGCGAGAGGTGGTGAGAACGGCGAGACCGGCGACGATACCGGCTTGCGCCGGTCCGGACTTCCCTCTACCGCCATGACCGATGTCGAATCCCGCCGCCGCAGCCCTCCCGGTACGTCCGCCTCCGGCCATCGTCGTGATGGGTGTGTCGGGGAGCGGCAAGAGCGCCGTCGGCGGGGGGCTGGCGCGCGAACTCGGCCTGCCGCTCCTTGAGGGCGATGCCTTCCACCCCAAGGCCAATATCGACAAGATGTCGTCGGGGACGCCGCTCACCGACGACGATCGCTGGCCGTGGCTCGATGCCATCGCCGCGGCGATACGCGGGGCGCCCGGCGGCGTCATCGTCGCCTGCTCGGCGTTGAAGCGCGCCTACCGCGACCGGCTTCGCGCCGGCGCCGGGAAGCCGGTGCTCTTCGTCTTCCTCGACGGGTCGCAAGAGACCATCGCCGCGCGTCTTCAGTCGCGCAAGGGCCACTTCATGCCGCCCAGCCTGCTTCAGAGCCAGTTCGCCACGCTCGAGCCGCCGGGGAAGGACGAGCCCGGCATCGTCCGCGTCTCGATCGAGCCGCCGGTCGAAGCCGTGGTCGCGGCGGCGCTCGACGGCATCGCCGCCGGGGAGCGTTAGGAACCGCGGTCCCGCCGAAGCGGGCCGTCTTGGGTCAGGCGAGATCGACGGCGGAGGCGGCATCGGCGCCGCGCGCCCGGCTCCGCCGCCGCCCTCGCCCGCTCCTCGCGCCGCAGGAATCGCGGACCACCAGCGTCGGTTCGATGAAGAACCGCTTCGGCGGCGGCAGCCGGTCGGGAGCCTGAACCAGCGCCAGCAGCCGTTCGACCGCGGCCTTGCTGAGCTCGTCGGCGCCGTAGTGGACCGTCGTGAGCGGCACCGGCGCATACTCGCTCGCCTCGATATCGTCGAAGCCGACGAGGGCGAGGTCGCGCGGCACGGCGATGCCGCGGTCGCGGCAGGCGCGGAGCGCGCCGAAGGCGAGGAGGTCGTTCGACGCGATGAGGCCGGTGGGGCGGCTCCGCGCCGAGGCGAGGAACTCGGAGAACGCCCGGTAGCCTGCGGCGGCGCTGTGCCCCCTGGGATCGATGACGAGGGACGGGTCGAAGGGGATGCCGCCGTTTTCCAGCCCGCGCTGATAGCCTTCGCGTTTCTCGAAATTGCCGAGCCCGCCGCCGGCGTCGAGAAAAGCGATTCGCCGGTGGCCGAGGGCGACGAGATGGTCGGTCGCGATTTCGCCTCCCCGCCGATCGTCGACGCTGACCACGTCGAGCTGCCCGGCCGGGTCGTCGACCAGGAGCACGGTCGGGTATCCCGCCTTCCGGAGCGGGCGGATATGGTCGAGCTCGGTGTGGTTCGCCGCATAGATCAGCATCCCGTCCACCTGGCGGGAGCGGAAGACGTTCATCGCCTCGATCTCCTTGCCGATGTCGTTCTCGGTTGCCGACAGCATCAGGCTGTAGCCGCGCGCGGCGAGCTCGCGCTCGATGGCGCGCGATGCCTGGGCGAGAATCGGGTTTACGATCGAGGTGAGGATCAGGCCGACGGTGCGCGTTTCGCGGCTCACCAGCGACTGCGCCACCTGGTTGGGGAGGTAGTTGAGCTTCCGCGCCGCGGCGAGGATGCGCTCGCGGGTTTCCTGCGGGATGCGCCCGCTGCCGCGAAGCGCCAGGGAAACGGTGTTGGCGGAAAACCCCGTCGCCGCCGCGATGTCCTTGAGCCGTGCCGGTCGTCTCGCCATCCATCGTTCCCCGTGACCTTGCTGGTGGCTCGCTCGCACGACGGCCGGGGCCGCCCGGATTGACTTCCGGGGCGGCCGCCGTGTAGTTTAACGTTAATATAACAAAGTTCAAACCTGAACAAGCCCGCGATCCGGACTGCCGGCTGCGGCCCTTGGGAGGAGGAGCATGTCGACCGTCGAGTTCCGCGACATCGTCAAGCGCTACGGCGCCCTCACCATCCTCGAGCGGCTCAACCTCAAGGTCGAGGACGGCGAGTTCCTGGTCCTGCTCGGGCCGTCGGGCTGCGGCAAGACCACGCTCCTCAACATCCTTGCCGGGCTTCTCGAGATCAACGACGGCGCGATCCTGATCGACGGCCGCGAAGTCTCGAACCTCGATCCCAAGGACCGCGGCCTCGCCATGGTCTTCCAGTCCTATGCGCTCTACCCGACCAAGACGGTGCGGGGGAATTTGAAGTTCGGCCTTTCGGCCCGCAAGTTGTCGAGCGCCGAGATCGAGCGCCGGATCGCCTGGGCGGCGAAGCTCCTCCAGATCGACCACCTCCTCGACCGCAAGCCCTCCCAGCTCTCCGGCGGCCAGCGCCAGCGCGTCGCGATCGGCCGGGCGCTGGTCAAGCAGGTCGGCCTGTTCCTGTTCGACGAGCCCTTGTCCAACCTCGACGCCAAGCTGCGCACCGAGATGCGGCTCGAGATCAAGAAGCTCCACGGCCAGCTCGGCAGCACCATCGTCTACGTCACCCACGACCAGATCGAGGCCATGACCATGGCGACCAAGATCGCCGTCATGAACAAGGGCGTGATCCAGCAGATCGGCTCGCCCGACGAGATCTACGACCAGCCCGAGAACATCTTCGTCGCCGACTTCGTCGGCGCCCCGAGCATGAACATGGTCGATGCCGTGATCCGCCGCGAGAACGGATCGCTCCTTGCCGAGATGCCGGAGGCCGGGATCCGTTTCGATCTGTCCGGCTACAAGTGGCGGCAGGCGCCCGAGGGCGGCCAGCCGGTCAAGGTCGGCTTCCGCTCCGAGCATTTCGCGCAGGGCGGCGAGAACGGCGATACCGGGCCGACCATGCGCCTCGACCTGCCGCTTCAGCTCGTCGAGAAGTCCGGCGCCGACGCGATCGCCTTCCTCGACCTTGCCGGCAAGACCATCGCCGCACGGGTCGAGCCGGGGGCTGCCGACCGTTACCGGCGGAGCCCCACCGCCTCGGTGCTTCTCCAGCTCGACCGGCTCAACGTCTTCGATGCCGCCTCGGGGCGGCGGCTGTGACCCGGGCGAAGGAGCGGATCGTGCGCGAGCCCTATATCGACGACAAGTCCGTGTTTCAGGTCTGTTTCGTCACGCCGGACATCGAGAAGACCAAGACCTGGCTTTCCGGCCTCCTCGACATGCCGGTGCCCGAGACGCTGGTTTCTGGTCCGCGCGAGGAGGCCGAGACCGAGTATCTCGGCGCCCCGTCCGACGCCCGCTGCAAGCTCGCCTTCTTCGAGATGGGCAACACCACCATCGAGCTGATCGAGCCGGACGAGCACCCGAGCTGCTGGCGCGACTTCCTCGACCGGAACGGTCCCGGCTGCCACCACATCGCCTTCAAGGTCGGCGGCATGAAACGGAAGATCGCCACCTTCGAGAAGGGCGGCCATCCGCTCCTCCAGAAGGGCGAGTTCGAGGGCGGCCGCTACGCCTATCTCGATACCGAGCCGCAGCTCGGCATTCTCGTCGAGCTTCTCGAATTCGACCGCGGGACGTGATCTCCCCGGCGGGACGGGGCGCCGGTTGACTTCCGGCGCCCCCGCCGTATAGTTCAAAAGCAGTACAGCCTAGTTCATATTTGAACCGCTGGCGCCGGCCCAAGGACCCGAAAGAGGCAAGCCGGCAAACGTCCTCGGGAGGGACGCGAGATGGGCATCCGCTGGACCCGGACCTCTCCGCAGATCGCGCTCACCCCGGCGCTCGCCATCACCTTCGTCTGCTTCTTCGGCGCCATCCTGTGGACGATCTACATGTCGTTCACCAACAGCCGGCGCTTTCCCGATTACGAGATCGACCTCGCCGGTCTCGGCCGGCAGTACGAGCGCCTCTTCGGCAGCGACGCCTGGATGACGTCGCTCCGCAATCTCGTCATCCTCGCCATCGGCAGCGCGCTCGCCATCGTCTTCGGCTTCATCCTCGCCGCCATGGTCGAGCGCGAGAAGCGCGGCGAAGGCGTCTTCCGCACGATCTTCCTCTATCCCCTCGCCATCTCGCTGATCGTCACCGGCCTGGTCTGGCGCTGGATGTTCAACCCGACCCTGGGGATCGAGGGTTTCCTTCGCGGTCTCGGCTTCGAGGGCGCCGAGTTCAACTGGCTCGCCCGGCCCAACACCGCGATGTACGCCATCATCCTCGCTTCGATCTGGCATGGGCTCGGCTTCTACATGGCGCTGATGCTTGCCGGCCTGAAGTCGATCAACACCGAGATCTGGAGTGCCGCCCGCATCGACGGCGTCTCCTTCTGGCGCCTCTACATCGAGATCATCGTGCCGATGATGAAGTTCACCTTCCTCACCTGCGGCATCCTGCTCTCGCTCGGCGTGGTCAAGGCCTTCGACATCGTCGTGGCCATGACCAATGGCGGCCCCGGCCAGTCGACCTGGACGCCGGCCTATTTCGCGATCAACGCCTATTCCGTCCGCAGCAACATCGGCTTCGCCTCGGCGGCGGCGGTGATCATGCTTCTGATGACGCTCGCCATCTTCCTGCCGCTCGTCCTCCTCACCGCGTGGCAGATGCGCCGGCGGGAGGCGGCCGTGCAATGACCGCCCACGCCGCGAGTGCCGCCACGGCGGGCCTCGGATCGGAGGCCGTGCTCTACCCGCGCCGGAAGAAGCGCATCCGCGGCTCGTCGATCGCGATCCTCGTCTTCCTCACCATGTGCGCGCTGTTTGTCGCGGTGCCGCTCTACGTGGTGATCGTGACCTCGTTCAAGCCGATCGAGGAGATTACCCTCGGCCGCATCTTCGCCTTGCCGGTCACCTGGACCTTCGAGCCCTGGGACAAGGCCTGGAACAACATGTGTACCGGGCTCGACTGCAACGGCATCAAGTCGGGGTTCTTCAACTCGCTCGCCATCCTCATGCCGAGCCTGTTCTTCTCGATCGGCATCTCCGCCGTGACCGGCTACGCGCTGGCGCTGTGGAACGTGCGCTGGGCGGGCCCCTTCCTTTTCGTGCTCTTCATCTGCGCCTTCGTGCCCTTCCAGATCATCATGATCCCGCTGATCGTGGTGATCGCCAATGTCGGCATCTACGGGACGATCTGGGCGGTCGCGGTGGTGCACTCGATCCTCGCCATGCCGCTCCTCACCCTCATCTTCCGCAACTTCTACAAGGACGTGCCGCGCGAGCTGATCAACGCGGCGGTCATGGATTCGGGCAGCTTCTGGCGCATCTTCGTCGAGATCATCCTGCCGATGTCGGGGAACATCATGGTGGTGGTCCTGATCCTGGTGATCACCACCGTGTGGAACGACTACCTCGTCGGCCTCACCTTCGGCGGCATCAGCGCCAAGCCGATGACGGTGATCCTCGCCAATTCGGTCATCACCTCGCGCGGCGAGGTGATCCACAACGTCAACATGGCGGCGGCATTGCTCACCGCGATTCCGCCGCTCGTCGTCTATTTCGCGCTCGGACGTTTCTTCGTCCAGGGCATCACCGCCGGCGCGATCAAGGGGTGAGCGATGCTTGATCCAGCAACAGACGCGTTCCGTCGGATCGGCACACTCTTCGTCGCCCGGACCGGGCTGCGACCATGAGCATGACAACAGGAACCCCAAGGGAGGGAAGGATGATACGCACGAAACTTGCTGGTATCGGCCTTGCGCTCGCTTTCGGCACTCTGCCGGTTGCGGCCAACGCCGTCGAGCTCACGCTCTGGCATTCGTGGTCCAACGAAAGCGAGATGGCGGCGCTCAACACCATTGTCGACGAGTTCGAGAAGCGCGGCCATACCATGGTCGCGGCCTCGACCCCGCATGAGACCGCCGGCGAGAGCCCGCTCGTCAGCCTGATCATCGCCGGCACGCCGCCCAACGCCTTCATCGCCGCCGAGGCCGACATCTTCCGCGACTTGATGGAGCGCGGCCAGGGCCAGCCGGTGGGCGAACTGTTCGACCGGATCGGCGCCACCCAGGCCTTCCCCAAGACCGTGCTCGACGCCATCACCATCGACGGCCAGGTGCTCAAGATTCCGGTCGCCGTCCATATCGACGGGATGGTCTACTACAACAAGAAGGTCGCCGAGGCGGCCGGGGTCGATCCCACCAAGTGGCAGTCGCTCGACGACATGTGGGCCGACCAGAAGAAGGTGAACGACGCCGGCTATACCTTCATCGCCATCGGCGGCAACACCTTCCAGGCGGGCTACACCTTCCACCCGCTGCTTGCCGCGATCGCCGGCCCCGACATCTACTATCGCTTCTACGCCGGCACGCCCGACAAGACCGTGTTCGACGAGCCCGCCGTCAAGCAGGCGATCGAGACCCTCGGCAAGATCTTCCGGCAGACCGATCCGGGCTGGGTCAACCGCGCCTGGAACGACACCACCAACACCGTGATCAACGGCACCGCGCTGATGCAGATCCACGGCGACTGGATGAAGGGCGTCTGGCGCACCAACAACAAGAAGGTCGGCGAGGACTTCGGCTGCATCAACATCCCCGGCACCAAGGCGCTGTCGGTCACCGTCGACTCCTTCGGCATTCTCGGCGGCGTCGACGAAGCCACGCTCAAGGCCGAGGAGGAGTTCGCCTCGATCGTCGTCGACCCGAAGGTCAACGCCGAGTTCGCCTTCTTCAAGGGTTCGAGCCCGGTCCGCATCGACGTGCCGACCGACAAGCTCGACGACTGCAACAAGCTCGTCCTCGATTCGCTCGCCAAGCCCGACTACAGCGTCCAGAATCCCTTCTACGTCGGCGACCGCGACTGGATCGACTCGGTCTGGAACACGATGTTCACCTACCAGAGCGACCCCGACATGACCGCCGACGAGGTCATCGAGATGCTGAAGGAAGAATACGACGCGGTCTTCGGTTAGGCCCGCGCGACCCGCACCTCCGGTGCGACCCACTCGCCCCGCCCGGCAAGCGCGCCGCGGCGGGGCGCCTTTCCGAATAATCCGCCCCGCTGACCTTCAGGAGACTCCGTGACGCAGATATTCGACGGCCTCGGCCACGTCGCCCTCAAGGTCAACGACCTCGACGCTTCGCTCGCCTTCTATGCGAAGCTCGGCTTCCCCGAGATCCTCCGGCTCCTCGACAAGGAGGGGCGGCCGTGGATCGTCTATCTCCGCATCACCGAGAAGACGCTGCTCGAGCTTTTCCCCGGCGGCGGCGGCACGCGCGTGCCCGGCCCCGAGGCGACCGGCGTCAACCACCTGAGCCTCGCCGTCCGTGACCTCGACGCGACCGAGGCGGCCCTGAAGGCCGCCGGCATCGCGCTGTCCCGGCCGCGGAAGGAAGGCCGCGGCGTCGACGGCAACCGCGGCATGTGGATCGAGGATCCCGACGGCAACCGCATCGAGATCATGGAAATGGCCCCCGACTGCATCCAGCATCGGGCGCTCGCCCGCCTCCGCCAGGGCCAGCCACCGGAGGCATTGGCGCTCTACTGAGGCGTCCCGCCGGGACGGATTCGGGTCCGGCCAATCGCAAGCAGGCCTCATCTTCCACAGTGATGAGCGGCCGTCGGGCCGGCTTGGTCCGACGTGGTGAGGGAGTTTCTGCCCCCAAGGGCGCACGTCGCTGCCGAACACCCGACGCGACGGCGCTCCGCATGCGCGGGAGGAGTCCCGCCAAGCCCTCCCGCAATGAGGGAAGAGACCGGGCGTCTCGCGGCCTTCCGATAATCGCTGTCCCTTCGGGCGTTTCCGGCTTTGTTCTCCCACCGGTTGTGGCGCTGCAACCACCTCCCTGTATACTTCTACATTGTAGAATTTGACTCCTGTCACTCGTTGCAGTGGCAAGAGTCTCGGGGATTCCGGCGGGAAGGCCGGAAGTGGCTCGGCTGACCGGGCCGTAACGAGGGGGGAACTGGTAATGGCTAACGTCTTCACTGCGTTTGCCGGCAATGCGAATGCGCTGGCGCAGACCTTGTTTCAGTCGTCCAGCGGGATTTCGCTGGTCGCGGGATCGGTGGTCTACCAAGGCGCCAACAACGCGTCTTCGACGTTCGACAGCCTCAGTCTCGGCGGAGCCGTGATCTCCGGACCGGGGATCCTGCTCACCAGCGGCGATGGCACCCCGCCGCTCTTCAATTCGAGCGGCAGCTATACCGAGGGGAATGGCGAACCCGGCGATGCCGACCTGACCAGCATCGTTCAGACTGCCTTTCCCGGCGCCGGCGAGACTCAGGATGCCACGGTGCTGTCGTTCAAGGTGAACGTCGCCGCCGGCATCAAGACCATCGTCTTCGACGTGGTCTTCGGTTCGGACGAATATTCCGAATGGTCCGACTCCTCGTTCGTCGACATCGCGGCGATCCTGGTCAATGGCCAGAATGCCGCGTTCTTCAGCGGCGACAAGAAGAAGCCGCTGAGCATCCTCGACAAGAACCTCGGGTACTTCCAGGACAACGAGAGCAACGGGGCCATCGCCTTCGAGTACGACGGCATCAGCAACAAGCTCACCGTCATCGCCAAGGTTCATGAAGGCGTCAACGACATCAAAATCGCGATCGCCGACACCGGCGACACGGCCTACGATTCGGGCATCTTCATCGCCAACATTCGCGGCAGCACCAGCGACGTGAGCGGCATCCTCAACGAGATCGCCGGGACCACGGGCAATGACATCCTCAAGGCCATCAAGGGCATCGACAACCTGCTCATTGGCGACCTCGGTCTCGACAAGCTTCAGGCAAACACCGGGACCGATTTCCTGCAGGGCGACGATGATCCGGAGTCGGGCACCGGCACGACCGGGAAATCCGATCTCGACGCGGTCGCGGCTTCCGAGAACTTCAAGGACAAGTTCGTCTTCAAGAAGGTCGACTTCCTGAACAAGAAGATCGAGAAGACCGACGTCATCCTGGACTTCGATGAGAAGGATGTGATCGACTTCTCGGCGATGGTCGGCCCCGAGCTCGAATTCATCGGCAGGGATGGATTCAGCGGGAACGGCGGCGAAGTCCGCTACAAGCAGTTCAAGAAGAGCGACTTCACGGCCGTCTATGTCGACACCAACGGCGACGGCAAGACCGACGCTTCGCTGAAGCTGCTCGGCCTTCACAAGCTCAAGGACGGCGACTTCGACCTCTGAGCTATTCCGAATACCGGAAGCGGCGTCGGCTTCGATCCTGTTGCTTTTCGCCGACGCCGCTCCGGACTCGTCTGCCTCGCCACGTCCCTCCTACCGCGCCGCCCAGAGCAGCCCGCGCTTGAGGATCGTGCGCATCTCCGGCACCTCGAATTCCTTCGAGACGTGGCCGAGGGATGAATAGAAGACCCGGCCCTCGCCGTGCCTGCGTTTCCACACAACCGGCATCACCACGCCCTCGATCCACGGCGCGTGCTCGCCGGAGAAGGTGGTCGTGGCGAGCACCTCGTTCGAGGGATCGACGTGCATGTAGTACTGCTCGGAGCGGTAGTCGAAATCCTCGATGCCCGCCATCACCGGGTCGTCGCGTCGCGTGATGTTGACCCGGTAGTCGATGATGTTGCCCGGGTGGGCGACCCATTGCCCGCCGCACATGAACTGGTAATCGACCGCCTCGCGGAAAGCGTCGCACATCCCGCCGTGATAGCCGCCGAGCCCGACGCCGCCGCGCACCGCGCGCTCGAGATTGGCGAGTTCCTCCTTCTCGATCTTCGACATGGTGTAGATGGGCACAATCAGGCTCATCTCGGCGATGGCCGGGTCGGCGAAGGCCTCGGTCGTATTCTCGACATAGA
>DASSPO010000096.1:0-15001 GCA_035699585.1 Bauldia sp. | reverse complement strand
GGAGCGGGGGGAAAACCTCGACGAGGCGCTGGGCCTCCTCGAGCAGGCCGTCTCCTTGCGCCCCGACTCCGGCGCCATCGTCGACAGCCTCGGTTGGGCCTACTACAAGCTCGGCCGCTACCCGGATGCCAAGCGCATCTTCGCGGCGGTGGCGCGCACCGGCGTGCCGGACGCGATCGACGGTCTTGCCGCGGTACAAGCCGCCCAGAGCGGGATCAACAAGCGTTTTTGAAGACTAACGCACGGCCCGCTCGCGGCCATAGAGGAGCAACATGGCGATGATCACCAGGCCATAGATCACCTGCCGCCCGAATTCCTCGATCTGCATCACCGACAGGATCGACTGAAGCAGCGTGATCAGGATCACGCCCGCGACAGTACCAACGTAGGTGCCGCGGCCGCCAAGGATCGAAGTGCCGCCGAGCACGACGGCCGCGATCGAGGGCAGGAGATAAGCGTCGCCCATCGCCTGCGAGGCGCGACTCGCATAACCGGCCAGAAGCACACCCCCGAAGGCCGACAGGCCGCCTGCCACCGCAAAGGCGATCAGCACGACGCGCTGCGTTCCGATGCCGGAAAGATAGGCGGCGCGCTCCCGATTGCCGATGGCGTAGATGGCGCGGCCAAAAGTGGTCCGGTTAAGGACGAAGATCGCCGCCGCCCCGATGATCGCCCAGACGATCAGGCTGTTGGGCATGCTGAAAACGATCGTCCCCGTCGCAAGGAAGCGCATTGCCTCGGACGCCGAGTCTTGCGGCGAGAAGCCACCGGTATAGGCAACCATCAGACCTTGTGCGACGGCATTGACCGCGAGCGTGATGATCATCGACGGGATGCGGAGATAGGCTACGCCGACGCCGTTGACGAGACCGAGCGCGACTCCGCAGAGAATGCCAAACGGGATCGCCAAAGCCTCGCCGGCCGGGCCGTAGGCCGTCGCCGCGCAGGCCATCATCCCGCCGACGGCGACCACCCACGGCACCGACAGGTCGATCTGCCCGAGGAGGATGACGAGCATCATCCCGGTCGCGATCACGCCGAGGAACGATGCGACCTTGAGCTGCTGGAGGAGATACTCGGCCGACAGGAAATTCGCCGAATAGAGGCTGCCGAGGAAGAGGAGCAGCAGGATGCAGCCGAAAGCGATCGCCACAGCCGGGTCGATGCGGCGGAACACCGAAGGCCAGCGGCTGGTTTCGAGAGGGGCCTGGTCGACTGCCATCGCCGCTATCCGAACAGGTCGAGGCGGTTGCGGATCTGGAAGAGCCGCGCCGCGCCGAGGCTGACCGCGACAAGCAGGACCACGCCCTGGAACAGGGGCTGCCACAGCGGTTCCAGATCGAAGACGAAAAGCAGGTCACCGATGGTCCGGAAGGCGAATGCGCCGAAAATCGCCCCGATCGCGCTGCCCACGCCCCCAAACAGCGACACCCCGCCGAGCACCACGGCGGCTATCGAATAGAGGGTATAAGTCGCGCCGTTGGCGGCCGAAGCCTCGCCGGAGTAGGTGAAGAACGTCAGGAACAGCCCGCCAATCGCCGCCAGCAACCCCGCGAGCGTATAGGCGGCAAACTTCGCGCTCTTGATCGGCACCCCGGACATGTAGGCGGCCACCTCCGACGATCCCGTTGCATAGGCCGCGCGGCCGACCGGCGAGCGGCTGAAGGGAACCCAGATCACGAGCACGATGACGACAAGCGTCACGAGGCTGGCCGGAATACCGCCCGGCAGTTGACTGGTGAGCGCATCGGCGAGGTCCGAGCTGAAGTCGTCGGCGCCGCCCGGGAACGGCCTCAGCCAAAGGGCGATGCCGAAATAGATCGCGCCGGTTGCGATTGTCGCGACAATCGGCTGGAGCCGGCCATAGATGACGATCAGTCCGTTGATCGCGCCACAGACGATTCCCGTTGCGAGCACGCCGAGGACACCGAGCGCCACCATCATCGGCGACCCGGCGACGATATAGGAGGCAAGGCAGTTGGTGAGAATGAAGATGCTGCCGACCGAAAGGTCGATCCCGGCCGTAAGCACCACCAGGGTCTGGGCCATAGCGACGAGAGCAAGGAGGACGCCCTTGTTCGCCGCCGTGTTGACGACGTTTGCCGTGAAGCCCGCCGGGTGGTTCGCGACATAGATCGCGAACATCACCAGGAACAACGCGAGCGCGATCAGCGTCCCGCGATGTTCGGCGAGGCGATAGCGCCAATCGATCATCCGCGAACTGCCGGTCGCAAGCCCGGCCCCTCCTCGTTGGTCGCGATGTTCAGGGCGCTCGCCACCAGCGCCCGTTCCGTAATCTCGTTGCCGACCAGCGTCCGACGGATCGCGCCGTCGTAGAGGACGAGCACGCGGTCGCAGCAGCCGATCAGTTCGTCGTAGTCGGTGGAGTAGAACAGGATCGCCGCGCCCGAGTCGGCGAGTTTCCGGAGCAGCTGGTAGATCTCTTGCTTGGTGCCGACATCGATGCCGCGAGTCGGATCGTTGAGCAGAATGATCCGCGGCGTCACCATCAGCCACTTGGCGATCACCACTTTCTGCTGGTTGCCGCCCGAGAGCGCGCCCACCGGAATGGCAGTCCCCGCCGTGCGGATGTCGAGAAGGCGGATCATCTCGCCGACCGCACTTCGCTCGGCCGCGCGGTCGATGACCCCGAAATGCGACAGGCGATCGAGAGCTGCGAGAGAGAGGTTGTCGCGGACCGACATCGGCAGCATCAGCCCCTCGGTCTTGCGGTCCTCCGGGATCAGCGCCATGCCGATCCGCTTCGATTTTGCCGCGCTTGGCCCGCCGATCGAGACGGGTTCTCCATCGACAAGGACCTCGCCGGACACGCCCTTGAGCACGCCGAACAGCGCCAGGAGCAGCTCGCGCTGGCCTTGGCCGTCAAGGCCGCCGAGACCGACCACTTCGCCGGGTCGAGCGACCAGCGATACGCCGCGAAGCCGGTCCGTCCATGAGAGGTTCCGGACCTCAATCACCGGCTTCCGGTCCTCCGGCGCCACCGGCGGCTTGTCGGGGAAAACGGAACGGTATTCACGGCCGATCATCAACTCGACGACTTCGTTGTCGGTCTTGGCGCCCGCCGCGTAGGTTGCGACGTTGCGCCCATTCCGGAACACGGTGCACTCGTCGGCGATCTCAGCGATCTCGTGCATGCGGTGCGAGATGTAGAGGAGCGCGAGACCCTCGGTGCGGAGGCGCCGGAGCACATCGAAGACCTTGCTGACGTCGGCGGCGGTGAGCGCCGAGGTTGCCTCGTCGAGAATCAGGATCGACGGCCTGCGCGCCAGAGCCTTGGCAATCTCGACGATCTGCCGCCGCGACAGCGGCAGGTCCTTGACCGGCGCCATCGGGTGGATGTCCTCGCCGCCGGCGCGCGCGAGCGCTTCCTCCGCGATCCGCCGTTGCGCCCGCCGGTCGATCATGCCGAAAGTGGTCGGCGGGTTGCTGATCACGATGTTGTCGGCGACCGACAGGTCGGGGATCAGCGACAGCTCCTGGAAGATGCAGACGATGCCGGCGGCGTTGGCCGAGGCCGGATCCGGGAAGGTCACCTCGCTCCCGCGGAAGAGCATTCGCCCCTCGTCGGGGGCGACAACGCCGGCCATGATCTTGATCAGCGTCGACTTGCCGGCGCCGTTCTCGCCCAAGATGGCGTGGACACGACCGCCGTGGACGACGAGGTCGGCCTTTTCCAGCGCCCGGACGCCACCGTAGCGCTTGGATACGCCCTCCATGCGGAAGAGCGGAACCTGGTCCGTCATCCCCACCCCCAGCGACAGCGCCGCGGGAATTGCCCCGCGGCGCCGAGGCTCCTTGGAGCGACTATAGCCTATTCCACGTTGGCTTCGGTCTGCCCCATGATCTCCTGGGCGGTGAAATTGATGCCGCAGGTCGGGAAGGCATTGCCGACGAAGAAGTTGTCGGACTGGTCGGAGTAGTAGTTCTCGCCATCCTTGAAGTTCGGATCCTCGACGATCGCGAGGGGCAGTTTCACGGACTGCGGGACGACCTTGCCTTCGAGCGCGTCGATCGCGGTCTTGATGGCAACGGCGACCTGGGCCGGACCGGTGCCGGCGGAGGAGCACTTGAGGCCCTCGGCGGAGTACTTCCCGCAGAATTTGCGGAAGCCGTTCTCGGTCTCTCCCCCGAACGGCACGAACGGGTGGCCGGCATCGATCAACGCCTGCACCACGCCGGTGTCGCCGCCCTGGGCAGTGATGCCGTCGAACCGCTTGTGGACGGCGAGGGCATCCGCCGTGACCTTCTGCGCGGTGGGATCGTCCCACTTGCCGATCACCTCCACGACCTCCCAGTCCTTTCCGGTGGCGTCAAGCGTCTCGTGGATGCCGTTGTGCCGGTCGGTATCGACCGAGGTTCCGGTCACGCCGCGAACCTCGAGGATCTTGCCGCCGTTCGGAAGATGCTTGGCGAGCCAGTTGGCCCAAAGGACTCCGAGGCCCTTTTGGTCGACGTTAACGTTGATCGCGTCCTCGGTGTCGAGGATGTTGTCGAAGGCGACAAGCACCACGCCGGCGTCCTTCGCCCGCTTGATCACGGGCCCGAAGGCGTCTGGGTTCTGAGCGTTGACGATGATCGCGTCATAGCCGGAATCGATGAAGTTGTTGATCGCCGAGATCTGGGCGGCGACGTCCTCGCCGGTGGAGACGACCTTGAACTCCTTGAGCTTGGCGGCGACATCGGGCTGCGCGGCATAGGCCTTGGCCGTCTTGATCATCTGGATGCGCCAGGTGTTGGCGATGTAACCGTTGGCGAGCGCGATCCGGTACGGGCCTTCCTTGGCCGGGAACTTGAAGAACTTGGTCTCCGCCGTCCAGGGCACGTAGCACTCCGGATCGGCACTCGGTCCCGATACGATCTCGGGTCCTGCTGCAAGGGCCGCGACGCTGAAAGCGCATGAGGCAAGCAAAGTAGCGCCGAATTTCGCAAGGCGGCGCGAAGGCGTGGCTGTCATTGGGCTTCTCCCTAGGTGCGTTTCTTGAAGCGTGCGGGAACGCCTATTTATCAGATAATTAGAGCCGCCAAAGTCGTCGATTCGACCCGTAGATGGTCTTCGGCGCTCCTTCCTATCTTCCCGCGGACGGCAAGCTATGCTTGAATGACAGCGCTGTCAACGGCCGCCCGCAGACGGTTATGGAGCCCTTGGCGGCCAAACGGCGATTCGTACAAGAGCGAAGAGAAACAGAATGGGCGACGGAGTGTCCGGACACGACGGGGAAACGCGCGCAGGGCGTCGAAGGACCACCTTGTTGGACGTCGCCACGCGCGCGGGCGTGAGCGAGGTGACCGCCTCGCGGGCGCTTCGCCGGCCCGAGATGGTGTCCGCGGAACTTCGTCACCGCGTCGAGGCGGCGGTGCGGGAGCTTGCCTACATTCCCAACCGGCTGGCCAGCGCACTCGCCTCCGCACGCACCCGTACAATCGGGGCCGTCGTCCCGTCCTTCACCAACGGCGTGTTCGCCGACTACCTCCGCGCCCTTCACGATGCCTTCCTTCCCCGCGGATTCCAGGTGCTGGTCCTCAACTCGCGCTACTCGGACGCGGAGGAGGAACGCGCCATCGCCACGCTGCTCGGCAACCATCCCGAGGCGATGATTGTCGCCGGCATCGATCAGACGCCTCGGGCGCGCCGCTTGCTCGAGGAGTCCGGCGTGCCCGTCATCCAGACGATGGAACTCACCGAAAATCCGATCGATGTGAATATCGGCTTGTCGCAGTACGATGCGGCCGCGGCTGCCGCCGACTACCTGATAGCCTCTGGCCACCGCCGAATTGCCAACATCACCGCACCGGTCGATGCGCGAGCCGCCCGGCGCCTCGATGGGTTCTTCGCCGCGGTGGCGCGTTCGGGCCTGACCATGGAACGCATGGTCGCCACCGATGAGGGACCGGCGAGCGTCACCGTCGGCCGAAGGCTATTCGCGGAGCTGATCACGCGCTGGCCGGATGTCGACGCTGTCTTTTGCGGTAACGACTACCTCGCACTCGGCTGCCTGTTCGAATGCGAACGGCGGGGCATCAAGGTTCCAGCCGACATGGCGATCATCGGATTCAACGACGTCGAGTTCTGTGCGAGCGCCTTCCCCTCGCTCTCCTCGGTCGCAACCCCGCGTTACGAGATGGCGCGCCGCGCCTCGGAAATCGTGCTCGAGATCATCCGCGGTTCGGGAGACAGGCCGACGCAGCGCCGGATCGATCTCGGCTATCGCATCATGCCCCGCGACAGCACGAGGCCGATCAGCGTCTTGTCATGAATCTCAGCCCCTCGACGCCTCGATGTGGATGTCGAGATAGTTCCGTGTTTCGGTGAGGAGCCGATCCATCGTGCGTCGCGCCGCGGCCGGCCGATGCCGCCGGATCGCGGTCAGGACATCCCGGTGGAGGCCAAGAAACACGGTGTAGTGGTCCGTGGATATCCGATAACTGACGAGCAGTCCGACGCCGATCAGCTTGCCCATCTGCAGGAGAAGATCGTTCCGCGCCGCCTGGAGGATTCCGCGATGAAAATCGAGATCGGCAAGAATCGCGGTCTCGGTTGTGTTGTCGGCGCTCTCCATCGCCCGAAACGCCTTGCCGATCGCCCCGATTTCGTCGGCTGTCGCACGCTCGGCGGCAAGCGCCGAGGCCTCCGGTTCGATCATGCGGCGGATTTCGAACAGCTCTCGGAAGAAGGCGTGCGGCTCCATCGCAGCATAGCGCCAGCCGAGCACGTCCAGGTCGAGGAGGTTCCAGTGGCTCGCGTCAAGCACCCGGATTCCGGTTCTGGTCCGAGATTCGAGCAGACCCTTGGCGGCGAGCGACTTTACCGCCTCGCGGATCACCGACCGGCTCGCCCCGAACTCGCGGCCGAGATCGGCCTCGTTCGGGAACGGGTCCCCCGGCTTGAGTTCGCCGCGCACGATGCGGCTGCCGAGATCCTCGACGACGTGGGCGAAGAGGTTCCGTTTACGGCTGGCGCCAAAGAGCGCCGTGGGGCTGAGCATGAGCATCGGACCGCGGCCAGGACGGGCCGAAAGAGCGACCCGGCCCCGCGACCCCTTATCAGACAATAGGGCGCTCCTCATGGTCATCGTGAGCTTGAGCCGCCTCCGGCCTAACGAGCGGTCCAACCGCCGTCGATGATGATGGTATGGCCGGTGATGAGCGAGGCGGCAGGAGAAGCAAGAAACACTACCGCGCCGGATACCTCGACCGGCTTGCCGATACGGTTCAACGCCGCGATCCGCTCCAGAACGTCGGCATGAAACTCAGGCTTCGACAGCGCCGGCGCCGTACCCGGCGTCTCGATGAAGGTGGGCGCCACCGCGTTGACGGTGATTCCGAACTTCCCCCATTCGACCGCCAAGCACCTGGTCATGTGCACGATCGCCGCCTTGGAGAGGCAATAGACCGACTCTGTCGGGAGTGCCACGAATCCCGCCTGAGAGGCCATGTTGATGATGCGCCCGCCGCCGGCCGCCTTCATGTGCTTCATCGCCCGCTGGCTGATGAAGAAGGCCGACTTGACGTTGAGGTCGAGCGTGAGATCGAAGTCCGCCTCGGTCACGTCCTCTGCGGGCGCCTCGACGCCGCCGCCGACATTGTTGACAAGGATGTCGATCCTTCCCAGTTCGTCGCGCGTCCGGTCGATCGCCGCGTAGGCCTCATCGAGCCTGAGGGCATCCATCTGCAGCTTGAGTGCCCTGCGGCCCATGGCCTCGATCTCGCGCTGGAGGCCGCCATCGGCCTTGGCATCGCGCAATCCAAGCGCTACGTCGGCGCCGGCACCTGCAAGGGCCAAGGCAATGGAGCGGCCGAGGCCCTTCGCAGCACCGGTGACGAGGGCGGTCTTGCCGCTGAGATCGAAGCTGGGCAGTTCTGACACGTTGTTTCCTCCGCCGGGTTCTCGGCGCGCGTTGCGGCCGTTCGACCACACCCGCTTTCGCAGGATAAATCACATATTATTATCTGACTAATCCCCCACCATCAGGGCCAGCCCCATGCTGCACAGGGGTAGATGCCATGGCGGGCTCAGCACCGCGGAATTCGGACAGCTTTGACCATCGCGCATGATCGAAATCGACATCCGTCGCTATCTCATTCACGGCCACGCCATCGTCTCGGCGGACGATCGCATCGCCGAGGCGAGCGGCCTGACGCCGGCGAGCCTCAAGAACGAGGCAGACTGGAGGCGCTTCCAGGCGGCCCTCGACCGGGCCGCGGTGACCGTGCTCGGCCGCCTCGGCCATGAGGCCCATCCCAACGCGAAGGGCCGTAACCGGTTGGTTCTCTCCTCTGCCGTACGCGGCGTCGAACGGCGACGCGATGCCTGGTGGTGGAACCCCGCGCAATCGACCCTCGCCGAGGCGCTCCGTCGCGCCGCACCCGAGGGAGGCATCGTCGCCGTGCCGGGCGGCATGCGCGTCTTCGACTACTTCCTCTCCGTCGGATACGATGAATTCCACCTCTCCCGTGCGCTGGGGGTGGATATACCCGGCGGCGTCCCGCTCTTTTCGGCCGTTGACCGCGGGATCACTGCGGACACGATTCTGGCCACCCACGGCCTCAAACCGGTTACCACCGGCATGCTCGATGCTGCGGCCCTGGTTTCGCTCACCGTGTGGCAGAGGCCGACCTAACCCGGCACGGCGGCTTGACGGCCCGTGCACGTCGCCCGACAGTCGGGTGGAGGCAGACGCTGACGGGGATTGCGCATGGACATCCGCGGCATTCTCAACTCGACCGCCTTCTTTGACGTCGTTCTCGATGCCGCGCAGCTCGATGCGCTCGCCGGCGCAGTGAAGGTTGTTCATTTCGGCAAGCGCGACGTCATTGTCCGCGAGCGCGACCTCGGTGCCTCGATGTTCGTTCTGGTCGAGGGAAAGGTCGCCGTCTCCGTCCACGCGCCTGGGGGCGACAAGACCGTTGCCACCCTTGGCCCTGGCGAGGTGGTCGGCGAGATGTCGCTTTTCACCGGCGATCGCCGGAGCGCGACGGTGACCGCGCTGGGCAGGGTCACCGCGATCGAGATCACCAAGGAGGCTCTTGCGCCGATCCTCGCCGCGTCGCCGGTACTGGTGGAACGCTTCGCAACGCTGGTTGAGCAGCGTCATGCCGAGCTCATGAACCGCAACAAGGAGGCACGCCGCTACATCAGCGTCGGCGTCGGGCGAGCCGAGATCGCGGCGCGGATGACGGCCTTCTATTCAAGTTGAGCGCTGCGGCCAAACTCGATCCAGCGGAGGACTTGCCCGGCCACCTGCGGCGCGAGCGACGGCGCGATCAGCCAATGGCCTTGACCGGGAATCACCGTCAGCAAGGCGTCGTGCTCTGCGGCAGTGCCTCGGGCCGTGGCGAGCGGAATCAGCCGGTCGGCATCGCCGTGGACGACGAACATCGGACAGCGCAACGCGCGCCGCTTGATCGTCGCCTTGCCTAGGACAAGATCCCGATAGGCACGGCCCGATTCGGCGACAAAGCCGGCGAAGATTTCGTCCTGTTCCGCGCGCGGCAGGGTGTTGAGGGCAAGATGCCGAACCGCGGCGCGCCACGGGCGAAACGGTCTTCCGGCGAGCACCCAAGGCGCGAGCGCGGCGTACAAAGGAATTGCGCCCGCCGGGGCCGGTATCCGCCCCTCGGGGAGGGGTGCGACGAGCACGGCGGCGGCGCAGAAACCCTCAATGGCAAGTATCCGGGCGATCAGCCCACCCAGGGAATGGCCGATCACGACCGGCCGCCGGTCTTGGCTCGCCACCACAGAGCGCATCGCATCGAGGTAACGGCGGAAGCCCTGGCGCCGGAGAACCACCATGTCCGAGGGCGCGTGGCCGGGCAATGGCGGAGCGATGCAATCATAACCGGCCGCCGTGAAGAAGACCCGCCACGCGTCGAAGTGCCCGGGCTGACTGCAGGCGCCGTGGATAAGGATGACGGGCGGCTTCCCGGACACAGCCCCTGACCTCACCCGTTCTTTGGCCGCTCCTCGCCGAGCGCGGCGGCGACCGCCGCAAAGATCGGATGCGCGGCAATATCCTCAAGGGCGACGCCGAGCTTCCGCCGCCAGTTCGGGTGCTCATTCACGGTGCCGGGGATGTTCACCTGGTCGAGTGCACCGACGAGATCGTCGGCTGACGCGGCGACGAGACGCGACGGGGTGCGCGCGATGAAACGGTGAATGGCGATGACGAGGGAATCCGGCACCGCGAGTGGCGGCTCGGCCTTGGCGCGCATCACCGGCTCGAGCTCGGGCGGGAGCAGGGCGTGCGTCTCGAGGAGACCCAACAACCGCCGCCGTTCATGCGCGCGAAAATCGTACTCGGCGGCCATAACCTCGGGCGGAATCATGCCGATGCCTGCGCGGGTCGAGAGATCATGCCCGCTCCACCAACCGGCGAACGTCTGGGTGTCATGGGTCGTGATGCAGGCAAGCGCCTCGCGCGGATAGGCGCTTGCCGGGAGGAAATGGTCGTCGCGCTTCTCAAAGAAGAGAACACGATAGCTCTGTATGTCGGCGGCATGCATCGCCGCACGAAAACCCTCAGGAACAACGCCGAGATCCTCGCCGATGACGACAGCCTGGCGCCGCTGCGAAACCTCGGCCATGGTCCGCACGAGGTCGGCGAAGGGGTAACGGACATAGGCGCCGTCGGCGGCGGCAAAGCCGTGGGCGATCCAGAACAGCCGGCAGAGGCTCATGGCGTGGTCGATGCGCAGTGCTCCGGCGTGTGCAAGCACGGTGTCGAGCGCGTCGCGGATGGGCTGAAAATGCCGTTCGGCCAGCACCGAAGGCGAAATCGGCGACAGGCCCCAGTCCTGCCCCGCCGCATTGAAGTAGTCGGGCGGCGCGCCGATTCGCGCGCCCGGCACGAGCAGCGCGCGATCCGACCAAGTGGCCGAACCATCGGGCGCGACGCCGACGGCGAAGTCGAGATAGAGGCCGATTCGCATTCCGGCGGCCCGCGCCCTCGTCTGTGCTTCGGCGAGCTGCCGGGCGGCCACCCACTGGAGCCAGCAATGGAACATGACGAGGTCATGCCGGTCGCGGGCGAACCTCTTCACCGCATCGTTCGCCGGGTGACGATAGCCCTCGCGCCAGCCGGGCCACGTCGCGGCATGACCGTCTTCGACCATCGTCTCCGACAGCGCTTCAAACAGGGCATGAAGGTGAAGCGACTCCCCTTCTTCGGCGACGAAGCTGTGGAAGTCGGCGACAAGGCCTCGGTCACCTTCGCCGGCAAAGATTCGGTAGAGATCGCCAAGTGCTGAGCGTTTGAGGCCGCCGACGGCGGCATAGTCGATGAGTTCGCTGTTCCGCACCGAGTCGAGTGGGCCGAGCGCCTCGCCGAACCGTTCCGCTCCCGGTACGCGATCGACGGCGATGTACATCGGGTTGAGGTAGCGCCGGTGCGACGGCCAGAACGGACTGCACCCCTCCGGCGCAGCGAAGAGGAGCGCATGGAGCGGATTGACGCCGAGAAAGTCGCCGCCGGCGCCCGCGACTATCTCCGCGAAGCGGGCGAGATCCTCAAAGTCGCCTATCCCCCAGTTCCGCGCCGAGCGAAGCCCGTATAGTTGGCAGGTCACACCCCAGCAGCGGCCCTCGCGCAGCCATTCCGGGATGTAGCAGCGCACGCCTTCGGGAACCGCCAAAGGTCCAAGAGCGAGCGGCCGGTGCGACTCGAGGCTCGCGGCAACCTCCGCATCGCTGTCGCAGGCAATCCCCATGGCCCTGAGCAGGCCGCGGACCGCGGCGTCGGAGACGTGAGCCGTGCCACCATCAAGCGTCGTGTAGGTCCGGACGATCCCGGCTGCGATGGAGAGGCGGTCGAGATCCGCATTCACCGTCAGCTATCCTCACCGGAAAACAGAAGGAGCGCCCGTCCTTCCAAGTCAACCGCGTCGCCACCCGCATAGGTGCGGCCGGGCGGATCGATCGCGCCCTCCCCGCTGTCGACCCGAAGCCGCCAGCGCCGGGCCTCGTCGATCGGGAGCGTGAACGAAATCGTGTCGTGGTAGGCGTTGACGAGAATGAGCAGCCGGTCGTCCGGATCACGGAGGAGGAGCCCGACGACCTTGGCATTTCCGTCGCCCCAGACCGCAGCGTCCATCTCGTACCCGTCGGAGCGGAGCCAGACGACGTCGCGCGTGCCGTTGCCGTCGATGTCGCGCCCATGCAGGAAGTTGCGCTCGCGGAGCAGTGGATAGCGCTTCCTCAGCGCGATGAGTCCGCGAATGAAGTCCTGGAATCCCGCGTCGCGCTCGGACAGGCCGTCCCACTTCATCCAGGCGATCGCGTTGTCCTGGCAGTAGGCATTGTTGTTGCCGCCTTGGGTACGGCCGATCTCATCGCCCATCAGGATCATCGGCGTGCCCTGCGACAAGAGCAGCGTCGCCATTGTCGCGCGCCGCAACCGATCGCGCAGGTCGAGAATGGCCGGATCCTCGGTCGGCCCTTCGACGCCGCAGTTCCAGCTCCGATTGTCGTCGTGACCGTCGCGGTTTCCCTCCTGGTTGGCCTCGTTGTGCTTGTGATTGTAGGACCAGAGGTCCATGAGCGTGAATCCGTCATGGGCGGTCACGAAGTTCACACTCGCCCAGGGCTTCCGGCCGTGGCGGTCGAAGAGATCGGCTGAACCGAGGATGCCTCGGGCGAAGTTGGGAAGCTGCCCTTGGTCGCCTTTCCAGAAGGACCGCATGTCGTCGCGGTAGCGACCGTTCCACTCCGCCCAGCCGGGCGGGAAGTTGCCGAGCTGGTAGCCGTTAGGCCCGACATCCCACGGCTCGGCGATGAGCTTGGCCCGCTGCAGGATCGGGTCCTGACGGATCGCATCCAGGAAGACCGCGTTCGAATCGAACTGATCGTATTCACGACCAAGCGAGGTGGCGAGGTCGAAGCGGAAGCCGTCGATGTGGCAGGTCTCGACCCAGTAGCGGAGTGAGTCCATCACCATCTGGAGGACTCGAGGGTGGCGGAGGTTGACGGTGTTGCCGCATCCGGTGGCATCGAAATAGTAGCGGCGGTCGGCGGCGAGCATGTAGTAGCTCGCATTGTCGATACCGCGGAAGGACAGCGTTGGGCCAAGATGATTTCCCTCCGCGGTGTGGTTGTAGACAACATCGAGAATTACCTCGATGCCCGCCTCATGCAGCCGGCGTACCATCACCTGGAATTCCTGAAGTCCGGCGCCTGGGGAGAAGTAGCGGGGGGCGGGCGAAAAGTAGTTGACGGTGTTGTAGCCCCAATAGTTGCGGAGCCGCCTCTCGACCAGGTAGCGGTCGTCGAAGAAGGACTGGATCGGCATCAGCTCGACCGCAGTGACGCCGAGTTTGACGAGATGGTCGATAACGTGGGGATCGGCGAAGGCCGCGAAAGTGCCGCGGAGCCGCTCCGGGATGTGCCGGTTCTCCGCGGTCATTCCCTTCACATGGGCCTCGTAGATTATCGTCTCGGGCCATTTGTGGCGGAGCGGCCGGTCCGGGCTCGCCGCCGGATCGCAGACGACGCATTTCGGGACGACGAAGGCGGAATCGCGCCGGTCCGGGAGAAGGTCGCCGCGCGGTGAGCCGACCCGATAGCCGAACACGGCATCGTGCCACCTGATATCGCCGTGGAGCGCCTTGGCGTACGGGTCGATCAGCAGCTTGTTGGGGTTGAAGCGGTGACCGTTCTGCGGGTCGTAGGGGCCGTGAACCCGGTAGCCATAAAGCTGCCCAGGCCGCACGTCGGGCAGGTAGCCGTGCCAAACCTCGTGGGTGAACTCGGGGAGCACGATACGGTCGGTCTCCCGCCGCCCTTTCTGGTCGAACAGACAAAGCTCGACCTTGGTGGCGTTGGCCGAAAACAGGGCAAAGTTGACACCGCCGCCATCCCACGTCGCTCCGCGCGGATATGGGCTGCCCGGCTCGACGCGAAGCTTGGTCATATGGAGATGCGGCCCCGGACCGCGCGCGACACCGGCGAAGGTGCCGGCGGGAATGTTGATGACCGCAGCCGGTCCCGCCGTCAACGGCTTGGCCCGCAGCAGGTGCCTATCCGGTGTGCACGAAAACGACGGTCGCGAGCGGAGGCAGCCTCAGCGTCACGGAGTGCGGCCGCCCGTTCCATTCGACCGACTCAGCGACCAGCCCTCCTGGATTGCCGACGTCGGAGCCGCCATAGATAGCGGCGTCGGTGTTGAGCCGCTCCGCCCAGGCCCCCGCGCGCGGCACGCCGATCCGGAAGCCCTCGCGCACCACGGGCGTGAAATTGCACACGACGAGCACCGGCGCATCGCCCTCGTTACCGTAGCGGACGAAAGAATAGACGCTGTTGTCGGCGTCCGCGCCGTCGATCCATTCAAAACCGGTCGGCTGGCAGTCCCTGACGTGGAGCGCCGGGAGTTCGCGATAGAGTCGGTTGAGGTCGCGGACAAGGTCCTGCATCTGTCGGTGGGGCGCGTCGGCAAGGAGATGCCAGTCGAGGGAACGGCCGTAGTTCCACTCGTCCTCCTGAGCGAACTCCCCGCCCATGAAAAGGAGCTTCTTGCCCGGATGCGCCCACATGAAACCGAAATAGGCGCGGAGGTTCGCGAATTTCTGCCAACGGTCGCCCGGCATCTTGGCAAAGAGCGAGCCCTTGCCGTGGACCACTTCGTCGTGGCTGAGCGGCAGGACGAAGTTCTCCGAGAAGGCGTAATGGATGCCGAAGGTCATCTGGTGGTGATGGAATTTCCGGTGCACGGGCTCATGGCGCATGTACTCGAGCGTGTCGTGCATCCATCCCATGTTCCACTTGTAACCGAAGCCGAGGCCGCCGCCGTCCACGGGCCGTGACACCTGCGGCCAGGCGGTCGACTCCTCGGCCATCGTCGTCGTGCCCGGATATTCGCCGAAGGTCAGCGTGTTGAGCTCGCGGAGAAACGCGATCGCCTCGAGGTTCTCGCGCCCGCCATAAACGTTTGGGAGCCACTCGCCCGCCTCCCGCGAGTCGTCGAGGTAGAGCATGGAGGCACCGGCATCGACC
>DASSPO010000095.1:0-18064 GCA_035699585.1 Bauldia sp. | reverse complement strand
TCCTGCCTTCGACCGCATCCGCCCAGGCCTCGAAATTCTGGGTCACCGTATCGGTCCATTGATAGACCTCGTTGCGGCGCCGACCCTCGGCATCCACATGCGTCAGGTAGGTCGGCCTGCCGCGATCGACGTTGGCCTCGCTGATGATCTCGACCCAACCTCGGTCGCCGTAGCATGTGAAGCGGCCATAGAACGGAGTGATCGAAAGTGAGGTGAAGGTCCCCCGCGCCCCCGACTTGAACTCGATGCTCGCGGTGACGAAGTCCTCTGCCGGCGGCTTGAAGAGCATGCTGGCCGTTCGCGCGCGCACCTCCCCAGCAGGTCCCGCGAAATGGATCATCAGGTCGGTGAGGTGGATGCCCACCGCTGTCATCATCCCGGCCGGCGCGCTCTCAGGGCTGAGCCGCCAATTGTCCGAGGCAAGCTTTCGGAACTGGTCATGGCTGAAATTTGTCTCGAACAGGAGGAGCTTCCCCAGCGCGCCTTCGTCGACTAGTCGCTGCAGTTCCTCGAATGCCGGCTCCCAGCGCCGTTCATGTCCCACGCCCAGGACCTTGCCCGCCGCACGGCACGCCTCGACGACACGACGCGCGCCGTCCCCGGTCATCGTCAGGGGCTTCTCGCAGAACAGGTTCTTCCCGGCGGCGATGACCTTAAGCGACTGCTCCTCGTGGAGAGCGTGCGGTGTTGCCAGGATGACGCCTTCGACCGCATCGTCTGCAAGGGCCGCATCGAGGCTCTCCACCAACGTGAACTTGCGAGATCTCCGGAACTCGTCGACATCCGCAGGAGGTTTCGGATCGATGCCGTAAAGCACTTGGAAACGTGAGCTCTTGTCGAGGCAGGCGATGATCTGCTTGCCCCACCAGCCGAGCCCGGCGACGGCGACTTTCATTCGACTGCTCCTCCGTCGGAACTCGACATCCGCCTACGCAACGGCTCGCGCTGGGGCGAGCGGCTCCTCGGGCTCCAGGCCGTCGGACAGTTCGACCTTCTCGCTTTCCAGCACCAGGCCGGCGAGTTGAGCCATGGTTTCGAAAACGGCCGCGAAATCGCGGCCCACCTGGGTCTCGCCATCGGGCTTCAGCCGGTTCGCGCCGATATGGGCCTGAAGCATTTCGCGGGTTGCAGCTGTGACCGGCATCGGCACCTCGAGCCCGCGGGCCAGTGCCAGTCCGAGATCCATGTCCTTGCGCTGACCTGTCGCCGGGAAGGTGGTGGTAAAATCAAGATTGACGAAGGCGGGCGTCTTGTACCTCGTGAAGGTCGAGCCCATCACGCTGCCGTTGAGGAACTCCAGGAATGCGTGGCGGGGTACCCCGGCCTTCTGCGCGAGCAACGTCACCTCCGCCATGTTTACGGTGACCACGGCCAGCATCAGGTTGACGGCGATCTTGCACACCCGTGCCAACTCCCCGTCGCCCGCGTATGAGGCGCCCCGCGGCGCGATCGCGAGCAGCAGCGGTTTGGCCGCCTCATAGGCGTCCTTCGGACCCGACACTACGCAACAGAACTTGCCGGCACGGACGCACTTGGGGTTGCCACTCACCGGTGCGGCAAGGAACTTGACGCCGAGCTTGGCGAGGCGACCGCGGACCTCTGCCGATTCGTCCATGCCGATAGTCGAGCAATCGATCAGTGTCTTCGGCATCTTGTCGAGGCCGTCGCGGAACATGCCTTCCGGACCGAAGCATACGTCGATCACGTCCTTGCCGGTCGACAACATGGTGAAAAGCGTATCGCAGTCGGCGAGATCCGAACGGCGGTCGACCACCGTCGCTCCCTTGAGCTCGGGCGTTTCGGCCTTGGCTCGCGTCCGGTTCCAGATCCAGACGGGATAGCCAGCCCTCAGCAATCGCGCCGCCATCGGCGCACCCATGCGTCCGACGCCGATCCAGCCAATCTTCATTCCGCGTTCCCCTCTGTCAGATGCTTTCATTGAGGGCTGCCTCGACGGCGAGCTTGTGGTCCTCGTCAGAACTGCAGGTCCTTCTCTTCCTGATAGGGCCTCACCACCCACGTGCCGTCGGTCGGCACGCCTGCCCGCTCAAACAGCGCATCGCGTATCGCATCGACCTTGCGGCGGAAGGCGGGGAAGTCTATCCCGACGAGCTTGCCGTCCCGCTTTCGCGCCTCTCCGGCGACGAAGACGCTGTCGATGTTGCCGATGTGGGAGAACTCGACGACGGCGCTTACCGGGTTGTTTACGGGGATAAGGCTCATCGCGTTGGTGTCGATGAGCACGATGTCGGCTTCCTTGCCCGGCGTCAGAGAGCCGGTCTTGTGGTCGAGGCCGCAGGCGCGCGCTCCCTGGAGCGTCGCGAACTCGAGAACTTCGCGGCTGGAAAGCGGCAACGGCTCGACCATCCGCTTCTCCTGGAGCGCTTTCATGTGGACCAGGAGCCGGGTGCCGGCGAGGAGGGCGCGCATCGCGCCGAACATATCGGCGGGAACCGTCGTTACCACGTCGGTCGAGATCGACGGCCGCACGCCGACGTCGAGCATGCGAAGCGCCGGCGGCAGGCCATGCCCCATCTGCATCTCGAGTTCGGGCGAGATCGAAGTGGTGCCGCCGGTGTCGGCAATCAGCCTGAACTCCTCGTCGCCGATCGTATTGCAGTGGACATAGGTCATGTCGTCACCCAGAAGCCCGCGCCCGTTCATCTGCACGAGTGGCTTGGAGAGACCCCAGAGACCGTCCCCGACATGAATGGTGATGCGCACGCCGATGTCGCGCGCGGTCCTTATGTCCTGCTCGGTGATGTCCAGCGTTGTGAACTGCGGACCGCGTATTGCGACCGCCATTGTGACCAGACCGTCGTCACTGGAAAGACGCTCGTTCCGCACGCGTCGGATGTCGGCCCAGTTGGTGGGAATCTCGTTTGGCGGAAACCATTCGGCGTTGGCATTGCCGTAGCCGAAGACGGCGCGGATGCCTGACTCGCGGAGGCCCTGGATGGCGCCGTCGGCATGTTCGGGCGTGTTGTTATTGTGCGACCAGTCGTAGAGCGTCGTCATACCGCCATCGATCGCCTCATAGGCACCAAGAAGGTTGGCGATATAATTGTCCTCGGCGGTGTAGAGCCCGCCCATTACGACCCGGACGCCGGTGAAATACTGACCCAGCGACCAGTCTGGACCGGCGGCGCGAAGCAAAGCCTCCCAGGTATGGCGATGGGTGTCGATGAATCCGGGTATCGCGATCTTGTTCGTGGCCTCGATCACCTCGGCATCGTCGGCCTTGAGATCGGGGCCGACCGCCGCGATCTTTGAACCCTCGATCAGGATGTCGCCGCGACTGATGTCGCCGATCTTGGGATCGACGGTGATGACCGTTGCGTTCCGGATGAGTGTCCTCGCCATGTCTGTTCCTCCGCCGGCGAACGCCGCGTTCTTCGCGCGGCGATTCTCTCTGTTGCGACCGCCTCGCTAGTCAGGCCCCCTTCTTCCGTGGCTTCTTCCTCGTTCTCCCCACCTTTGCCTTCCTTACCGGAGGTTCCTCGTCCTCGGGGATGATGTATCCGGCCTTGTCCAAGCTTGGAGCGCCGCTGTAGCCCCAGATGGTGATGAGCGGCTCGTTCTCTGAGGCATTTTCGAGCCCGTGATAGATGTCCTTGGGGATGAAGGCGATATCGCCAGCCCGCACGTAAAAGGAATCCTCGCCGACGTGCTTTATCCCGACGCCGTGGATAACGTATTCCCACTCTTCGGCATTCGGGTGGCGGTGGATCGCGTGCTCGGCGCCGACACCGGGCGGGAGAATTGTCCGGCCGACCACGGTCTTCTCCGAACCCGCCGTCTTCTCCGTGATCACCCAGCGCACGTCCATTTTCAGCCAACCGCGATCCTCGCGGAGCGTGCGGTCAGACTTCACGTCACCGGGATTGAACTTGTATCGGCTCGTTTCGGTCGGCGACTTTCTGGCGGCCATGCGGTCTGCTCTCCATTTCCTCTCGTAGCATCAGTAGGCGTTGGCGATGGGCAGATCCTCGGCGGGGAAGAGAGAGATCACACGACAACCTTGGTCGGTGACCACGACTTCCTCTTCGATCCGCGCCGCAGAGTAGCCATCCGCTGCCGGGCAATATGTTTCGAGCGCAAAGACCATGCCCGTCTTGATCTCCATCGGATTGTCCAGGGAGACGAGCCGCGAGATGATCGGGCGCTCGTGAAGCGCGAGGCCAAGTCCATGGCCGAACTGGAGCCCGAAGGCGGACATCTCGTCCGGGAAGCCAAATTCCTGAGCCGCAGGCCAGACCGAGGCGACGCGATCCGTCGATACCCCCGGCTTGATCAGCTCGATCGCGCGATCGAGCCACTCTCGGCACTTCTTGTAAGCGTCTTGCTGAACCGGCGTCGCCCTGCCGATGTTAAAGGTGCGGTAGTAGCAGGTGCGGTATCCCATGAACGACTGGAGGATGTCGAAGAAGGCCTGATCGCCGGGCCGGAAGATGCGATCAGTGAAATTGTGCGGATGCGGGTTGCAGCGCTCGCCGGAGATCGCGTTGATCGCCTCGACGTCGTCGGAGCCGAGGCGGTAGAGCATTTCGTTCGCCTTGGCGACGATGTCGGCTTCACGAATGCCCGGCTTCAACTCCTCATAAATCATGTGATACGTGCCATCGACCATGGCGGCCGCCTGGTTGAGGAGCACGATCTCGTCGATGTTCTTGATCTCGCGGGCGTCCAGCATGATCTGCTGACCGTCGACGACCTTGATCCCCGCCGTCTCGAGCTCGAAAAACATGGCGGTCTCGGCTAGGTCGACGCCGACAGGCATCTTGCCGAGCCCGGCCTCGTTAAGGAGCGACATGATTTCCTTGGCGTGGCTCTTCATCAACCCGGCCGCCGGCGGCACCGTGCCGCGCATGCCGAGCATTCCGGCGCGGACATGGTCGGGCTGCAGCCAGTCACAATAGAGCCGGTGATGGACGGCAGCCGAGCCGAAGTCCCACAGTATCGGCTCCTTGTCACGCATCAGCAGGGTGAAGCGGCAAAGCTTGTCGCGCTCCCACTCGCCGATCTTGGTGCCGGTGACGTAACGAATGTTGTTGACGTCGAAGAGCAGGAGCGCCCCGCATTGCGACTTGTCGAGCGCCGCGCGGGCCCGGGCGAGGCGATAGGCACGAAGCCGGTCGAAGTTGACGCGCCCTTCGAAGTCGACACCCATATGGCCTGGCGCAGGCAGCGCTCGATCCCATCGCCACTGGGGCTCGAGTGCCTGTTCTCTCACGGTGTCGGGGGACAAAGGCTTATTCATCCGCGGCCTCCATGGTGCCGGTTGCGCACATCGAAGCGAACGATCGACGGCGCGAAGACAAAGGCAAAAATCGAAATCGATTTACGTCAACCCTTCGAGGTGACGCAAGCGATTTCGTATTCGAACTCAAGACCCAAGGAGTGTTGCGCATTCCCGTTGAGCGCGGAGCGTCGACAAAGATCGCAAATCGTTTTTCCGCTAGCCCCTTCGGGACTGCGTCATCATCGAATTCAACGGAGCGCATGGCGGTCAGTCGCTCCGATAGGATTTGCCCGAGGTGAGGCGCGTAAAGATTAGCGAGAGCAGGATGATTGCGCCATAAGTCGCCGAGATCCAGAACGTTTCGATGTTCGAGAGAGTGAGAATGTTCGAGATGATGCCGAGCAGGATCACGCCGCAAAGAGCACCCACGAGGGTTCCCTTTCCGCCGTTGAGACTAATCCGTCCGATAACGCAGGCGGCAAAGACGGTGAAGATCATGTTCTGGCCTTGCCCGGACATGACCGAGGCCATTCGTCCCGTGAGCATGAGACCGGACAGCGAGGCGAGCCCGCCGGCTACGACAAACACGGTCCAGATGTAGCGGTCCACGGGTATGCCTGCGGCGCGCGCCGCCTCGGCGTTACCGCCGATCGCATACAAGGCGCGACCGACGCGGTGATAGCCGAGGATCAGGCTGCCCACCAGGTAGAGCGCCCCAGAGACCCAGAGCGCGGCAGGAAGGCCGAGCCAGTAGGCGTTGCCGAGATACAGGAACGGCTCGGGAAGATCATAGAGCGTGCGGCCGTTGGTGAGGCCGATGGCCACGCCGCGAAGCAGGATCAGCATCGCCAGCGTCGTGATGAATGCGTTTAGGCCAAGCCGCACGATCAGAAAGCCATTGACCGCGCCGATCGCGAATCCGACGAAGAAGACGACGATCACCGCCACAAAGGGGCTGAGCATCAGGCCCGAGCCGTTGAGCGTGGCGTCGAGGACGAGCCAGGCTCCGAACATCGGCGCGACGCCGACGATCGATTCGAGCGAGAGGTCAAAGCGGCCGACGATGAGGATGATCGCCTCGGCGAGGACGAGGACCGAGAGCTCCGAGGATTGCTGCAACACGTTGACGATATTGAGGGGCGTCAGAAACGCCGGGTGGAGCAGCGTCCCAGCAATCATCGCCACGATGATCAGCTGCAGCAACGCGAGCTCGTCGCCAAAACGCCAGCGAGTGCGCGTGCGACCGGCGGCCGGCGCTGACATCGTCGTCTTTTCCGCTTCCACGGTTATTGGCCCAATCCTTCCATGGCTGCGACCATCTCGTGTTCCTCCCACGGACCCGCGAACTCCCTGACGATCCTGCCCCCGAACATCACCAGCACGCGGTCGCAGATCGCGAGCTCATCGATTTCATCGGAGACGAGAAGCACGGCGGAGCCCGTCGCGCGGATAATGCCGAACAGCGCCTCTTTGGACGCGATATCGACCCCCGCTGTCGGATGGCCGAGGACCAGCAGCTTCGGTTCTGAGGCGAGCGCGCGGCTCATGACGGTCTTTTGCTGGTTCCCGCCCGACAGCTCGCTGATGTTCTGCGACGGGTCGCTGACCTTGATCTCAAGCCGACCGATCATGGTTTCGGCCAGGCCGCGGCGCCGCTGCCCGGAGACAAAGCCCAGCGCCCGGTTGAGCCGGCGAAGAACGGGAAGTGCGATGTTCTCCTCGACCGACAGATTGCCGCAGAAACCGTTGAAGTGACGGTCTTCGGGTACCCATGCCACGCCGGAGTCGCGGGCAAGGTCGACGCGGCCCACGGCAAGGGGCGCGCCGCTGACCGAGATCCGGCCGGTGCTCGGAGCGAGCTGGCCGACGATCGCTCGGGCAAGTTCCGCCTTGCCCGATCCTGCGAGCCCGGCGAGGCCGACGCGCTCGCCGGCGCGCACCTTGAGGGAGGCCCCGGATACCGTTCCATCCACGGCGACGTTGTCGACATCGAGGACGATCGGCCTTTCGTCGCTCGCCGTCGGGAACGCGCGCCGCGGGACGTGGGTCGTCTGGCCGGGTCGGACGTAAGCCTGGCCAACCATAGCGGCGACGACGGCATCTTCGTCTAGCTCCTCAACCGCCGCTTCGGCCACCAGACGGCCGTCGCGCATCACCGCGACGCGCTCGCAGATCTCGTAAATCTCCTGGAGGTGGTGCGAGATGAAAAGGAACGTGACGCCGGACGCCTTGAGGCGGCCGATATGATCGAAGAGCTGCCTTATTTCACGCGACTCGAGCCGGGCGGTCGGCTCGTCGAGGATGATGAAGCGGCTGCCCTTTCGAAGGGCGCGGGCGATTTCCAGTCTCTGCCGTTCGCCCACGGTGAGCTCACCCGCGAGCTGGTCGATGGCGACGTCGAGGCCCCAGGCGTCAAGCTCGCGTCGGCCCAGCCGACGGAGTTCGCCCCACCTGATTGCACCAAAGCGCGAGCCCGGATGATCGTTGAGGAACAGGTTCTCGCCGACGGTCAGCTCCGGGATGATCGTGGACTTTTGGTAGACGCAGGCGACCTTCGTTCGCCATTGGGCCCGCGCCGCGATATCCGGCGCAGGCCCGCCCGAGAAAAGGACCTCGCCGGCGTCGGGCCGCTCGAGGCCGGTCATCAGCCGGACCATGGTCGACTTGCCGGCCCCGTTCCTTCCGGCGAGAGCGACCGAATGGCCGGCCCAGACTTTCAACGTCACGGAGTTGAGGGCGAGCGTATCCCCGTAACGCTTGGTCACCCCGCGCGTTTCGACCAGCGGCGAAACGCCCGGCTCGGCGAGGGTCTCCATGCGGGGACCTCGATGGCCGTCCGTTGGTCCTTACTTTACCTGGTTGCCCCAGAGCTTCGGGTCGTCGACATTCTCCTTGGTAACGAGAACGGCTGGGAGCAGGTCCATCTTGTTGCCGTTGAACAAGACGACCTCGCTGCCGTGGTCGGTCTTGCCGAGCTGCAGTTCCTTTCCGGCGAATGCGTCCTGTAGGTACTGGATGCCGTACTTGGCGTAGGCGTCGAGCGGCTGCGAGATGCCGGCATCGAGATCGCCGCTTCGGATCAGCTCCAGCGCCTGCGGGCTCGCGTCGATCGAGATGTTGTAGATGTGTCCTTCCTCGCCGACCTTGGCGTCGCGACCGGCCTGCTTCAGCACGTTCAGCGTAGGCGATAGCGCGTAGTCCGATTGCTGGAAGACGCCCTTCAGGTCCGGATTGGCCGCGAGCACCGTTTGGAGCGCAGCCGCCTGCTTCTGCGCATCCCAGTCGGTGGGTCGCTCGATGAGCTCGATGTTCGGGTGTTTCTGCGTGATGCAGTCGTGAAACCCTTGTGTCCGCTCCCGGCCATTGATCGAGGTCTGCGCGCCCTGGAGGGAAAGCACCTTGCCGGAATCACCGATTGCCTTGGCCATCGCCTCGCATGCGATCCAGCCCATGCCGATGTTGTCGGCGCGCACGATCGCGTAGAGGGTGCCGCCATCCGGGCCGATGTCGATGGACACGACCGGCACTTTCTGCTCGGCGGCGAAATCGAGCGCCGGAATGATCGCCTTGCTGTCATTGGCGACGACAATCAGTCCCTTGGCGCCGGCGCCGATTAGGCTGCGTATGTCGGTAATCTGCTTGCCCGAATCGCCGTCGGCATTGGTGGGTGCGAGCATCTGGAGGCCCGCCGCCGCCGCTTCCTTGCCGGTCTGATCCTGGAGAATCACCTGAAATTGCGAGAACAGGAACGGCGAGGAGTAGCCGATCAGCTCTCCGGCCGCCCGGGTCTGGCTTGCGCCGGCCACAGCCAGTAAGACAGCAGCCGCAGCCGTGGCCGCCAAGTGACTATTGGATTTCATCATTTCCAGTCCTCCCTGCGAGCTTTCTGCTGTCTTGTCGTGCCGGCGTCGTCGGCACAGTCCGTTCTTCGGACCAGCTCCATCCTCGGACGGCCTTTACAAAACGATTTAAGCTCGCGCTGGATCGACGACGCAAGCGGAAAAGATGCTGCGCTGCAAAAGATTGACTTTCTAGCGTTGATAGGCCTTGAGGCAGTTCCGCTTGGCGTCTTAAAACGTTTCGTCTAGCTTCCATGCTCGGGAGGAGGACAGGACATGAGGCGCCTCGAGGGCAGGGTGGCACTGGTGACGGGCGCAAGCCGCGGATACGGGCGCGCGATAGCCGAGCGGCTGGCGCGGGACGGTGCCCTGGTCATCATCCACCACGCGACAAACACGAAAGCGGCCAAAGAAACTGTGGCGGCTATTCAAGCCGATGGCGGCGCGGCGATTCCTCTTGCGGCTCCGCTCGACGGATCACCCGCCGGGATCGATGCACTCTTCGCGCGGCTCGACACAGCGCTGACGCTTGAGCGCGGATCGACCGTCATCGACATTCTCGTGAATAACGCCGCGATCAGTCCCCGCGGCACCTTGGAGGACACCACCGAGGCTCTGTTCGACGAGGTCATCGCCATCGACGCCAAAGCGCCGTTCTTCCTGATCCAGAAGGTCCTTCCGCGGATGCCGGATGGCGGCCGCATCGTCAACATCTCCTCACAGACGTCGCTGATCGCCTTTCCGGGGGTTGCGGCCTACACAATGGCCAAGGGAGCGCTTGACCGCCTGACCTTGGTCGCGGCCAAGCACCTCGCTCCGCGCGGAATCACGGTGAACGCCGTGCTTCCCGGAATCGCGGACACCGACATGAACGCGAACTGGCTTCGCGGCAACCCCGACTCCTTCGCGGCCGCGTCGGTCTACAGCGCGTTCAGACGCGTTGCCGACGTGACCGACATAGCTGACATCGTCGCTTTCCTGGTGAGCCACGACGCGCGCTGGATCACCGGCCAGCTGATCGACGGTGGCGGCGGATCCGGGATCTAAGGATCTTGTGGTGGTTGGCAGGCAATCCGCGTGGCGCTACACCTGCCGGGCGCTCCTCCCGGGGCGCCGGCGAATCGCGGGGCGCCATATCTGGCGGAGGTGGCACCGCCGACGCGCCGCGGATCATCCCGTCAAGGGCTAACCGATGAAGAACCAGCGACCGACCAAGTCAGGCCGCCCTCCCACGATCCGCGACGTGGCGGCTCGGGCCGGCGTCTCACCGGCCACCGTTTCGAACGCGCTGTCGGGTCTGCGCGGAGTGACCGGTGATCGTCGTCGTGCGGTGCTCGAGGCGGTGGAGGCGTTGGGCTACAAGTCCAACCACATGGCCTCCAGTCTTCGCCGCGGTGAAACACGGACCGTCGGCATCGTCGTTCCGGATCTCGGCAACGAGTATTTCGCCGGCCTCGTCCGCCAGTGGGAAAAGATCGCGTCGACTAGCGGGTACGAAATGCTGGTGGTGGCCAGCGGAGAGGATCCGGCGACCGAGGCTCGACGCATTGAATCGCTTATCGCGCGCCGCATCGACGGGCTGCTCGTGGTCGCAGCAGGGGACGATTTTGGCGCCAATCCTGCGTTTCCCGAAAGGCTCCCACCGACGGTTTTGGTGGACAGGGCGTATGGTCATCCGGACTTCGACACCGTGGCCTCGAACAATCTGGACGCTGCCTACCGGGGGTGCCGCCATTTGATCGAGATCGGTCACCGCGAGATTACTTTGCTCATTGCCTCGATGAACCACACCCACCTTCGAGACCGCGTGGAGGGCTATCGCCGCGCTCTTAGAGAGGCGGGGCTTGCCGGGCGCGAGCGCATAGTCTTCGGCGGGGGCACGATGGAGGGCTGTCGCAGCGCCATCGAACAGGATCTTCGTCGCTCGGATCCGCCGACGGCGGTGTTCGCGGCGACGTTCTATGCGACGCTGGGGGCCGTCAAGGCGATCAACGCCCTCGAGGCCGACTTTCCGCGCACCGTTTCACTGCTCGGTTTCGAACGCTCTGAGTGGATGACCGCGGTTCGACCATACATCAGCGCCGTCGAACAAAGCGTCGATGATTTGGCCAAGCGGTCGTGGCTCGCACTCCGCGATCGAATGGCGGGTGATACGAGCGATCCCAAGCGCGTCCTTTTGGATCTCCGTCTCGTCATTCGCGAATCGACCCGACCGCCCGGCTATGAACCCTCCAATGGTTCCGGACCCGATCCTCGCCCGACTCGCCGGGAGCCTCGGGAATCCCAACGCCGAAGACCATCAGCGGCCGCGAATATCGATCTTCCGGCGGAGACGGTGCGACTGCAGAAGGGCCGCCTCAAGACGAAGCAACGGCAATCGTCGCGCGGGACTCAACAATAGCCGGATGCCGACGCCGCCAGTGCAGCCAGAAGCATATCTCTTGCAACCGGCCGGCGCGCGCGTCTGGTTGCCGTCGGCCTTCGGTGCCGACGGCGGGTGGAGTGCAGGGTTCAGGCTGCCTTCGACTGCGATGGCTCCGTCAACGCCTGCATGGTGGTCCTTTTCGCGCTCGGACGTTCGCTCATGCGCTCAATCCAAGGAGCCAGGCGCGGCGCGTTCGCCAGAAGCCTGCGTCCTTCGTCCGTCATTGGCACGAATTCCAGGTGCGGGAACACCATGATATCGGCAAGCGAGATCTGCTCGCCGCTGAAAAAGGGCTGATCCCCAAGCAGGTCGTTCAGCACCTCAATCGAAGTCCGTCCGAGCGGCATGGCGGCCTTGACCGCTTCGAGATCGCTCGGGAGACCGAACATGGGCGCGATCACGAGATTCCAGTTGATCGCACCGCTCAGGCTGGGGTGGACGTACCAATCCACGATGTTCATGACCTGGCTCATGCGGGCGGTGGCGCGCGCATCGGCGGGCGTCAGCTTCGGGCCGGTGAAAGCCTGATCGATGTAGCGGAGGATTGCCTGGGTTTCGTAGAGCCTCCAGCCATCGTGTTCGATAGCTGGAACCCGTCCGAGCGGATGGCGCGCCAAGTGCTCCGGCTGCTTCGGTCCCTCCAGGGTGAGCGTGTGCAGCCGCCAAGGCACGCCTTTCTCCTCGCAGGCGATGAGCGGCATGCGGACATACGGGCTGCCGGGAATGCCATAGACGGTGATGGTCGACATGGTCTTCTCCTTGGATGATAGGGGTCAGCCTTCGGCCGCCGCCCGAAATGCCTCGAGCAAACCGCCCCATCCTTCGGGGCCGGCGATCGCTACACGGGCGGCTTCGCCCGCTGCTCCCAGGCGTTCAAGGCCGCGGTGCTCGAGGTCCACCCGCGTCTGCCCCTGCCCAAGATCAGTGAACGTGACTTCGACCTCGGTCAGCAGGTTGGGGTCGTAGGTCCATTGCCCGCCGATGCGCCATGCGAGGACGAGTCGGGCCGGCGGCTCGAACACCAGCACGTCGCCCCATTCCGACTCGCGCCCGTCTTCACTCAGTCCGAACCACCGCCCGCCGACGCGAGGCTCGATGACGGCTTTCTTCAGGGGGGAATCGGAGATCGTATGCGAGCGCGGCCACCAGCGGTCGAAGCCTTCGGTGAACACCGAGAAGGCCCGCTCTCGCGACACACGGACCGTCACCGATCTGCGTACGGCGGCCGGCTGGATGAATGCCGTCACTGGCCCTGCTCCTCGTCTCGGGTTCGTTCGACTTCAGCGGCGAAGGCATCGAGAGCGACGCCCCAGAACTGATCAAGCCACGCGCGCAGAGGACCAAGGCCGGCAGGGTCGATCTGATAGATTCGCCGTGTCCCCTCGGCTTGGTCCAGGACCAATCCTGCTTCCTTGAGCACCTTCAGGTGCTGCGACACCGCCGGGCGGGTCACTGGCAACTCTTTGGCGATCGCGCTCACCGAGCGGGGTCCTCTCGCGAGCTGCTCAAACACTTGGCGCCGGGTGTCGTCCGCGAGGGCGGCTAAGGCTCTTCCGTAAGTCATGACTAACCGTAAGTGATGACTTACATGCCTGTCAAGCCGTCTTGCTCCCTTGCTCTGACTCCGGAAATTTTCTGGTTGCAGCGTATATAGCGGCGCTATAGACATGTCCGTATAGCGATGCTATAGACCTCGTATGGAAACACGCGACGCTCTTGTGGCTGCGGCCTTGAAAGTTCTCGAACAGGGCGGCGAAGGCCAGTTCTCGACCCGTGCCGTTTGTGCCATCGCCGACGTCACGGCACCAACGCTCTACCATCACTTCGGCAATGCCGACGGTCTCCTGAGCGCCGCAATCGCGGAGGCGTTCACTGAGTTTCTGGCGAGCAAGATCGTCGCGGTGAAATCGCCGGACCCTGTCGTGGCGCTCCGCGAAGGATGGGACGACTACGTGCGGTTCGCGGCGGCCCGTCCACGGCTCTACGTGGCAATGATGAGCCGGTTCCTGCAGGGGGCCGAGATTCCGGCGGCCAAGCAGGCGGCCGAACTGCTCCTCGAACGCGTCCGCGCCATAGCGGCGGAGGGGCGCCTTGCGGTCGCCGTCGAGACGGCGGCCGACCATGTCTGGGCAGCGGCGAACGCGGCGTCGCTGCTCTATGTGACCGCGGCGCAGCGCGGCGCTGCACCGCCCGATCCATCCGTCATCGCCGACATTCGCGAGCGGACCATGCAGTCCATCCTAACCCCCTAGCACCAGGACCTAGACCCATGAGAATTCTTGTCACCGGGGGCTCCGGCTTCCTCGGCACGCGCCTTATTGCCCAGCTCCTGGCCAGCGGACACCACGTGCTGGCGCTGGCCCGCTCGGCCGCCGCGCAGCACAAGCTTGCCGCAATGGGCGCATCGCCCGTTCCCGGCGACCTCGAAAGCGGGCGGCTCGAACTGCCGTCCGTCGATGCCGTGGTGCACGCTGCGGCCCACTTCCACTTCGCCGGCCCGCGTGCGCAGTACTTCCGCACCAATGTCGATGGCACCAAGGCGCTGCTTGATGCAGCGGGCAAAGCAGGCGCGAAGACATTCATCTATGTGAGTGCGGCCGGCATCATCATGGACGATCGCGGTTCGCCCGTGCGCGGAGCCGACGAAAGCGCTCCCACGCATCCGCGGAGCTTCTCGCCCTACCTCGCCAGCAAGTCACAGGCCGAAGCCGCCGTGCTCGCCGCCAACCGACCGGGGTTTCGCACCGTGGCCCTGCGTCCGCCTGCCATCTGGGGGCCGGGCGACATGTGGAGCCGCGAGCTGCCAAAGGCCATCGCTGCGCGGCGGTTCGGTTTCATCGATCGCGGCGAGTACGCCTATTCCACGTGCCACGTCGATAACGTGATCGAAGCCATCGAGTGCGCGCTCGAACGCGGCACGGGCGGCCGCGCTTATTTCATCAACGACCGCGAGACCCTGACCTTCCGGGACTTCGTTCGCATGGTGGCTGGCCTAGAAAACCTCTCGATCGACAACCTTCCTTCCATGCCCTACGGGCTCGCCTTTTTCGTGGGGCGCATGCTGGAAGGCGTATGGGCTCTCATGCGGCGGCTCGGCGATCCACCACTGTCGCGCTCGATGGTCAGGATGATCGGGCGGGAGTTCACCACCAGTGATGCTGCCGCCAGACGGGAACTGGGCTATGCGGGCCAGACCCTCCTGGCTGATGGCTTACGCCTTTATGAGGGACCCACCCGGCATTTGCTTGGCTCCAGAGAGCTTCAGCATCAACTCGTGTCTGCTTAGGGCCACAAGCGGACATCGACTTGGAGTGAACACTGGAAATGGCGCGCCCGAAGAGATTCGAACTCCTGACCCCCAGATTCGTAGTCTGGTGCTCTATCCAGCTGAGCTACGGGCGCCGATCGCGCGGCCAACCGGCCGGGATGGCGGCATAGCTAATGAATCGCCGCCGCGAATGCAAGCTGGCGCGACGGTGGCGGCAGGGGTCGGCGACTTGATGGGCGCAAGCGCCCGCTGACGCTCGCCGATCGAGGCGCGCACGCGCCCCTCCCTTGCCGCATCTCATCCACCATTCCGGATCTCGGCCGGCCGGTCGGGAAGTATCACCTCGAACCGAGCGCCGGGTCCGGCCTTGTCGACCAGCGCGATGCTGCCGCCGTGGGCGCGGACCAGCTCCGCGGCTATCGCAAGGCCAAGGCCGGTGCCGCCCGGCCGGGCGCCACCCTGGAAGGCCCTGAAGAGATGGGCGCGCGCCTTGTCGGGCACGCCGGGCCCGGTATCGTCGACGAAGATGACCACCCTCCCCGCCTCGCGCCGCGCGCCGATCGCCAGCCGCCGCACCAGCGCGGGGTTCTCGGCGCCGCCGTCGAGCGCCTGGACCGCGTTCCGTCCGAGGTTGTTGAGAATGCGGAAGAGCTGGTCCGGATCGGCGTCGACCTCGAGGCCTTCCGGCACCCTGTTCTCGAAGGCAATCGTCGGATGGCCCATGAGGCCTAGACTGTCGGCGACCTCCTCGACCAGGCGGTCGAGGCGCACCAGGCGACGGGCCGGCGGCGCCTCGCGCGCCCGCCCATAGGCGAGCGTCGACTGGGTGAAGTCGATCGCCCGGTCGAGGGCCGCAATCAGCTTCGGCGCAAAGCGCTGCACCGTCGGGTCAGGGAGCCCGCCCAGCCGGTCGGAGAAGAGTTGCGCCGAGGCGAGCATGTTGCGGAGATCGTGATTGATCTTCGACACCGCGAGCCCGAGGTCGGCGAGATGGCGCTGCTCGGCAAGCGTCGCCTGGAGGTCGCGCTGCATGGCGGCGAGATGCTCTTCCGCAACGCCGAGTTCGTCGCGCCGGCCGCTCGGCACGATCACCCGTCCTGGATCGTCGGGAGCCGCCGAAAAGGCCTCCATGTTCTGCGAGATGCGCCGGATCGGCCGCACGAACATCCGGTTGACCGCGAAGAACAGGAGGAGCGAGAGGACGACGGAGATCGCCGCCCACAGCCAAAGCACGCCGACCGAGTACCGGAGCATGGCCTCGCGGAGCGGGCCGTCTCCGATCACCACCTCGATCTCATCGCCGGTATAGGAGTTGCCGAGTCCGCGGAGGATGCGCTCTTCCGGCATGAGCAGCGTCCGGAAGGCCTCGACCACGTCGTCGGCCGGCGCCATGGCGCGGAGGTCGACCGTCGCATCGACCGCAGGCGGCATCTCCGCCTCGGCAATGAGCCGGCTGACGGAACCGGTGCGGATGGCGATGGCGGTGGCGCCGACCGCCTTCAGGAGCTCATCCTGGATGTCGCGCGGGATGTCGGCGCGGTCCGGTGCGGCAAGCACGACGGCGGCGGTGTCGGCCATGGCAAGCCGATCGGCGAGCCAGGTGATGCGGTAGTTGGCGATGCGCGGCACATAGATGAGGACGGCGCTCACCATGGCGAAGGCGACAGTCAGTATGAGCAGCTTCCACGACAGGCCGAGGCCGCGACGGCCTGGCGAGGCGGAAGGTGCCGCCCGCTCGGCATCGGCATTGAGCGGGCGATCGTCCATTGCCGTCAGCCCGACCGGCGGAAGAAGGAGAAGGCGCCGCTTCGCCGGATCGGCGTCCGGCCCGGACCGTCGAAGGCGATCGCCACGCGCCGGGAGATGTCGGCCCGGCTCGGATAAGGCGCGGGGAACGACTTGAGCGCCTCGATGCCGAGACCACTGGACATGGCGAGCGACCAGAAGGCGATGATCTCGCCGGCCCCTCGCCCGACGACGCCGGCTCCGAGGATCCGGCCACGATCGCTGGCGATCACCTTGATCAGGCCGGCAGTGGTCCGTTCCGCTTGCGCGACGTCGTTCTCGGCGAAGGGAACCCTGAGGATACGGACAGCCCTGTCCGTCGCGCGCGCCGCCTCCTCGCCGAGACCGACTCGGGCGATTTCCGGGTCAGTGAAGACGACGAAAGGCACCCCGCTCTCGGCATTGCCGCTCGTCCGTCGACCGGTGACGGTTCGCAGCACCAGCGCGGCGTGATGCTCGGCCCGGCCCGCCGACGCCGGCCCGGCCACCGCGTCACCGATCGCGTAGACCCGCTTGTTGGTGGTGCGGAGGTTCCGGTCGACGACGATGCCGGCGGGCGAGAAGTCGATGCCCGCGGCGTCGAGCCCCAGCCCGTCGACATTCGCGACCCGCCCCGGTACGACGAGCAGGTGTGATCCGTCGACGGCAATCTCCTCGCCGTTCTCCTTGACGGTCACCCGGACGCCGCCTTTTCGTCTGGCGATGCCGGAAATAGCCACCCGGTCGCGAACGCGCACGCCCTCGGCCCGAAGCCGCTCCAGTAGCGGCGCCACGAGTTCCGGGTCCTCGCCGACCAGCGCCGCCTCGGAGTCGATGACGCTCGCGTCGATGCCGAGGCGGTTGTAGGCCTGCGCCAGCTCGAGGCCCCGCGGGCTCGCGCCGAGAATGATGAGATGCGCCGGCTTCCGCGACACGTCGAGCGCCTCACCGATGCTGAGCGTGTCCACCGTGTCCAGGCCGTCATAGGCCGGCGCTGTCGGCGTCGAACCGGTTGCGATGACAAACGTGCGCGCCCTTATCGTCGTCTCGCCGGCGATCACGGTGCGGCGGTCGGCGAACCGCCCTTCGGCTCGGATCACCCTGACACCGAGCGCGTCGAGCCGTTCGGCCGAGACATTTCTCGCCGCCGCCTCGACCACCCCCCGGACATGCTCCTGGACCTTGGCGAAATTGACCTGGAGCGGCGCTCCGGTGACGCCGATCGCGGGCCCGCGTCGCAGGGATTCGTGGAGCGCGGCGGCCGCGATCAACGCCCTCGAGGGAACGCCGCCCTCGCGCAGGTTGGTCCCGCCGAGGCCGTCCTTCTCGACAAGTACGACCGGCAGGCCGAAATTGGCGGCAGCCGCCGCAAGCGCGATCCCGCCGGGCCCGCCGCCGATGACGCAGATTTCGGGCTGCTGCTCCTCGGCCATAGCCGCCTGTTTAACGGCGACCGTCCGGATTCGCTAGGTGGGCCGGACCTCAGGGCGAAAGCGCCGTAACCTGAAAGAATGCCTCGATCCACT
>DASSPO010000094.1:0-21671 GCA_035699585.1 Bauldia sp. | reverse complement strand
TCGGCGACCGGCTCGAGGCGATCCTGACCGGGCATATCGTCGGGCCGGTCTACGCCCAGATGGTCTGGCTGGTCGTCGTCGCCCTGATCGGCTACGCCTTCCTCAATCGCCATCAGTTCGGCAACCACCTCTTCGCGGCCGGCGGCAACCGCAACGCCGCCATCGCCGTCGGCGTCCCGGTCAGCCGGGTCAAGATCATCGCCTTCATGATCTGCGCGGTGACCGCCGGATTTGCCGGCATCATGCAGGGCGCACGCATCAACGAGATCGAGCCCTCCTTTGCGACCCTCTCGGGTTTCGAGCTCAAGACCATCGCCGCGGTGGTGGTCGGCGGCGTCAGCCTGTTCGGCGGCCGCGGCGCCATCCTCGGCATGGTGCTCGGGGCCGCCCTGCTCGACATCGTCGACAACATCCTGGTGCTGATCAGCGCGCCCGAGACGGTGTTCAAGGGCTTCCTCGGCGCGATCATCATCGTCGCGGTGGTGCTCAACACCTTCATCGGCAAGAGGGCGCGCAAGTGACCTCGACGATCACTCCCTCCGAGGCTCCGGTGACGGCCGCGTCGTCGGTCCACGAGCACGCGGTGCGGCGCTACCGTCAGGCCAACTGGTGGACGCGGGTTCGCCTGCACCCGGCCGGACCGGTGGCGATCATGTTCCTCGGTCTCCTCGCCGCCTGCATCGTCGCGGGACTTCTGGTCCCGCAGCAGTTCGCCTTCCTCAACCCCGCCAACCTGTCGCTGATCCTCAAGCAGATCCCGAACTACGGCATGGTGGCGCTCGGCGTCGGCCTCCTGATGATCGCCGGCGAGTTCGATCTCTCCGTCGGCTCGGTCTTCGTCGTCGCGCCCTTCGCCATGGCGACGGCATACGCCGCCGGCATTCCGCTGCCGGTCGCGATCCTGATCGGCTTCAGCATCGCGGCGCTGATCGGCCTCGCCAACGGCCTGATCACGCTCAATTTCGGCATCCCCTCCTTCATCACCACGCTCGGCATGCTCTTCATCGTGAGGACGAGCGCGCCGTTCATCGTCGGCTATGCGCGCTCGCTGCCCTTCAAGCCGCCCGAGGCATTCACCGAGATTCTCACCGGCGACGTCAATGACGTGATCGCGCTGTTCGCAGAGGTCGAACAGCTGCCGCTCGGTCTCGGCCGGATTCCGATGCAGTTCATCTGGTTCATCGGCTTTGCGCTCCTTTGCTACCTGATCCTCAACCGCCACTTCCTCGGCAATCACTTCTTCGCCGCCGGCGGCAACCCCAACGCCGCCCGCTTCGCCGGCATCAACGTCTATCGGACAAAGGTCTTCGGGTTCATTTTGAGCTCCGTGTTCGCCGCGGCGGCGGGCCTTTTCAGCATCACGCGGCTCCAGACCGCCATGACCAACCCCCAGCTCTTCATCGAACTTTTCGCGGTGGCGATCTGCGTGATCGGCGGGCTATCGCTGTTCGGCGGGCGCGGCTCGGTGATCGGCATCGTGCTCGCCGCGGCACTCCTGCAGCTCGTCCAGGACGTCATCATCCTGGCGCGCCTGCCGGGCTTCTACCTGGACATGTTCGTCGGGATCATGATCGTCGTCGGCGTCGTCATCAATCAGGTCGTCCGCCGGAAGTATTGAGGCGGTGCGCGGGAAGGGAATGGACATGGAAACCGTGGTGATCGTCGAGGTCGAGGAGACCCTCAGGGTGCATGACGGGCCGCCGCTGTTCGAGGCGCGCGGCATCTCCAAGTCCTACGGCCACGTCAACGCGCTGATGAATGTCGACTTCCATGTCGGGCGGAACGAGGTGGTCGGCCTCCTCGGCGACAACGGCGCCGGCAAGTCGACCCTGATCAAGGTGCTGTCCGGAGTCGTCATCCCCGACGAGGGCCAGTTCTTCAGAAACGGCGACCCGGTCGACATCAGCTCGCGGCGGAAGTCCGAGGCGGCGGGAATCCAGACGATCTATCAGGACATCGCGCTTGTCGGCTCGATGTCGATCATGCGCAATATCTTCGCCGGGCGAGAGCCGACCAATGCGCTCGGCTTCCTGAAGATGCGCGAGATGCGGTCCACCTCGATGGACATCCTCGACAGTTACGTCCGCATCGCCGGCATCACCTCGCCCGATCTGCCGGTCGAGGACCTGTCCGGGGGCCAGGCGCAGGCGGTGGCGATCGCCCGCGCCGTCCACTTCAAGCGCGACATCCTGTTGCTCGACGAGCCGACCAGCGCGCTCTCGGTGCGCGAGACGGAGAAGGTGCTCGGCATCATGCGCGAGCTCGCCGAGAGCGGCGTCTCCTGCGTTTTCGTCACCCACAACATCTATCATGCCTTCCGGGTTTGCGACCGCTTCGTGGTGATGGCCCATGGGCAGAGCGTGAAGAGCGTCGCCAAGGCCGACACCTCGCTCAACGAACTGACCGACCTGATCATGACTCACTGAGCCGCCCGCCCGCCGGTCGTGTGATGCGCGGCCTTGCGCGTCGCGACCGGCTGTGGCACCGGTCCCAACCGATCTGAAACGATAGGGGAGAAGCAGACATGGACGTCCGCGCCGCCGTGGCTTTCGAGGCCGGGAAGCCGCTTCAGATCGAGACGGTGCAGCTCGATGGTCCGCGGCCCTTCGAAGTGATGGTCGAGATCAAGGCGACCGGCATCTGCCATACCGACGAGTTCACGCTGTCAGGCGCCGATCCGGAAGGCATCTTCCCGTCAATCCTCGGCCATGAGGGCGCGGGCGTCGTGGTCGAGGTGGGCGAGGGCGTCACCTCGGTCAAGAAGGGCGACCACGTCATTCCCCTCTACACGCCCGAGTGCCGTCAGTGCCCGTCGTGCCTGTCGCGGAAGACCAACCTCTGCACCGCGATCCGCGCCACGCAGGGTAAAGGCCTGATGCCGGACGGCACGTCGCGATTCTCCATGAACGGCAAGCCGATCCAGCACTACATGGGCTGCTCGACCTTCGCGAACTTCACGGTACTGCCCGAGATCGCGGTCGCCAAGGTCCGCGAGGACGCGCCCTTCGACAAGATCTGCTACATCGGCTGCGGCGTCACCACCGGTATCGGCGCCGTGCTCAACACCGCCAAGGTCGAGCCGGGCGCCAAGGCGATCGTCTTCGGCCTGGGAGGCATCGGCCTCAACGTCATCCAGGGTCTCAGGCTCGCCGCCGCCGACATGATCATCGGGGTCGACATCAACCCGGCGCGGAAGGAGTGGGGCGAGCGTTTCGGCATGACGCACTTCGTCAACCCGAACGAGGTCGGCAAGGACCTGGTGCCCTATCTCGTCGATATGACAAAGAAGGGCGCCGACCAGATCGGCGGCGCCGATTACACCTTCGACTGCACCGGCAACGTACAGGTGATGCGCCAGGCGCTGGAGTCCTGCCACCGTGGCTGGGGCGTCTCGGTGATCATCGGCGTCGCTCCCGCCGGCGCCGAAATCTCGACCCGCCCGTTCCAGCTCGTCACCGGCCGCGTCTGGAAGGGGACCGCCTTCGGCGGAGCGCGCGGCCGCACCGATGTGCCGAAAATCGTCGACTGGTACATGGACAAGAAGATCGAGATCGACCCGATGATCACCCACACCCTTTCGCTTCAGGACATCAACAAGGGCTTCGACCTCATGCATAAGGGTGAGTCGATTCGAAGCGTCGTGGTCTACTGACGGCGGCTGATCGCCATCCAAATTCACGGGAAAGGACAAATGACGGAAACGGTGAGCGGAACCTGGGTCGCGGCCTGTGCCACGGACGACATCGAGCCTGAGGACGTGATCCGCTTCGACCACGGCGGGCATGTCTATGCCATCTACCGTTCACCGGACGATGAGTACTATGCCACGGACGGCATCTGCACCCACGAGCACGCCTTCCTCTCCGATGGCCTGGTGCTCGACAACATCATCGAGTGCCCCAAGCACAACGGCCGCTTCGACTACCGTACCGGCCAGGCCAAGGGGGCGCCCGTCTGCATCAACCTCAAGACCTACCCGGTCAAGGTCGAGGGCGGGAAGGTACTGATCGCCGTGGGGTGAAGGAGACTTCGGGCCTGATCGCGCCGGGTTTGTCGCTCCGGGGACCGCCAGCGGGGCGGGCGGCTCGCCGGCGACCTCGAGGAAACGATTGGAAACAAGGGGGGCGCCATGAAGGAAGTGCGGGTCGCCATCGTCGGGGCGGGTTGGATGGGGCGCGCGCATGCCACCGCGTTCCGCGCCGTCCCCATGGTTTTCGGGCGCGAGCCGGCGGTGCCGGTGCTCCAGGTCGTGGCCGATGTGAACGGCGGCGCGGCGAAAGCGCTGGCCGACGAGTTCGGCTTCTCGCGATCCACAACCGACTGGCGAGACGTCCTTCGAGACCCTGATGTCGACGTGGTCGACATCACCACGCCAAACGACCTCCATCCGACCATCGCCATCGCCGCGGCCGAGGCCGGCACGCACATCTATTGCGAGAAGCCGCTCGCCAATACGGCGGCCGAGGCGAAGGCGATGACCGAGGCCGCGGAGAAGGCCGGCGTCGTCACCCTCGTCGGCTTCAACTACCTCAAGAATCCGGGCCAGGGTTTCGCCAAGGAGATCATCGAGAAAGGCGAGATCGGCAAGGTCAACCTCTTCCGCGGCACCTTCGACCAGGATTTCATGTCGGATCCGGACGTGCCCTTCTCCTGGCGGCAGGACCGCAAGATCGCCGGTTCCGGTGCGCTCGGCGACATGGCCTCGCATACCCTCAGCTTCTCGCAGTATCTCGTCGGCGCCATCGAGGAGGTCTGCGGCATGACCGGCACCTTCATCAAGGAGCGCCGGGTCGCGGCCGCCGGCTCCGGCCACAGCGCCAAGGCGGCGGCCGATGCGCCGCCACGCGCCGTCGAGAACGACGACGTCGTGCAGTTCCTGATCCGCTACACCTCCGGCGCCATGGGAGTGATCGAAGCGAGCCGCATCGGCACCGGACGGAAGCTCTGGCTCACCTACGAGATCCAGGGCTCTAAGGGCGCGCTGTTCTACACCCAGGAGCGCATGAACGAGGTTCAGCTCTACCGCCACACCGAGCCGGCCGCCGAGCGCGGCTACAAGACCGTATTCATCGGTCCCGAACACCCCAATTACGGGGCGTTCTTCCCCATCCCCGGCATCGGCCTCGGCTACAACGACCAGAAGATCATCGAGGCGCGCGACCTGGTCGTCGCCATCGCGACGGGGAAGAAGGCGTTCCCCGATTTCCGCTTCGGCCTCGAGATCAACCGCGTGGTCGACGCCGTGCTGAAATCGGTCGACGAGCGCCGCTGGGTGAAGATCGCCGAGATCGCCTGAGTGCGATCTATCCGCGCGATCCGAAGGGCCACGATATCTCCCGCCCCCCGGCAATGCCCTTGGGTCGAAACAGGATGATGAGGAGCATGACGAGCGCGAGAATCGCGTCGCCAAGACCCGCCGGCGCGGCGATGGTCGTTCCGCCGACATCGACGCCGATCTCGGCAAGGCGAAGCGCCTCGGTCAGCGCCGCGATCACCAGCGCGCCTGCCACCGCGCCGGTGAGGCTGCCCATGCCGCCGATGACCAGCATCGCCACGATCAGGAAGGTCAAGTCGAGGTAGAACGTCTCGACCCGTACCGTGCCGAGGAAGTGGGCGAGAAGCACCCCGGCGATTCCCGACAGGAATCCGCTGATGACGAACGCGATCAGCCGGTGCCGCACCATCGGGACGCCGGAAGCCGCGGCCGCCGCCTCGTCCTCCCGCGAGGCGCGGAGAAGGAGGGCCGAGCGGGTCTCCTGGTAGAGGAAGGCGATGACAATCGCCGCCACCGCCCACGCCGCCGCCGTCCACAGGCCGGCATAGATGGGAAGCCCCATGAGCGAGTTCTGCCCGCCGGTGACCGCGGTCCAGTTGCCCAGGACGACATAGGTGATCACCAGCACGGCGAAGGTGGCGATGCTTGCCGCGATGCCGGAGAGCCGCATCAGCGGCCAGCCGACGACGAGCGCAAAGAGCGCCGCGGCGATGCCGCCGGCGATCGCGCCGGGAAAGTTCGGCCACTCGGCCGAGGCGAGAAACGCCGGCAGGTCGGGCAGAAACACCGACTTCGCCGCCGCCTTCATCGTAAGCAACGCCGACACGTAGGCTCCCAGGGCCATGAAGGCGACATTGCCGAACGAGAGCACACCGGAATTGCCGACGAAGACGTAGAGCCCGACCACGGCGACGAGGTTGATCAGCGCCTGCGTGGCACGCCGCTGCGGAACGGCCGGCAGGAACGAGAAGACGAGCGCGACCGCGAGCACGATGGCGGCGAGAACCAGCAGCGGCCAGAGCCGGCGGAGCAGATCGCGCGTCATATCCGCTCCTTGAGCCCGCGCGCCGGGAACAGGCCCTGCGGCCGGAAAAGGAGAACCAGCACCACCGCAAGGAAGACGAACGCCTCGCGGAAGACCCGGAGGTCGGGCGGCAGCAGCGCCTGGAGGAGGATGGTGGCGACGCCGACGAGGAAGCCGCCTGTCGCCGCGCCGGCAAGACTGCCGAGCCCGCCGATCACCGTGCCGACGAAGGCGATGATGACCAGTTGCAACCCCATTCGCGGCTGGACGATGCCGGTCTGCGCCACCACCAGGCACGACACCGCCGCCGCAAGCAGGCCGCTCAATGCGAACGCCGTTGCGATCACCCGGTTGGCGCGGACGCCAAGCATCCGCGCCATGCGGAAATCCTCGGCGGCTGCACGCATCTGCAGACCGAAACGCGTCGTCCTGAGAAACCAGGTGAGGCCGACGAGGAGGATCGCACTCACCGCGATGACGACGAGCTGAAGAGCCTGAAGCCGAACGCCTGCGATCTCGATCTGGCGGCCGAGCAGGGGCAGAAAGTCGATCCCTTTCGGCCTTGAATCTACGAACAGAATCAACGTCTTCTGCAAGAAGAAACTGACGGCGAAGGACGAGATGAGCAGCGTCGCGGGATCGGCGCCCCGAAGCGGCCGGAACGCGACCCGCTCGGTTGCCAGAGCGAGGAGGACGGCAGTGGCGAGCCCGCCCATCAGCATCACCGGCAGCGGCATTCCGAAAAGTGCGAGCAGCGTGTAGCCGGTCGCCATGACGAGTTCGCCGTGGGCAAAGTTGATGAGCCGCATCACCCCGAAGATCAGGCCGATGCCGAGCGCCGTCAGCGCATACAGTCCTCCGACCGAGACGGCATCGACGAGGGTCTGAATGATGCGGTCCATGGCCGCCGCTCACGCCATTCCGATGCCGAAATAGGCGGCGTCGAAGCGCGGATCGCGGTGAAGTTCCGCCGGCGTGCCGGAGAGGGCGAAAACCCCGCCGCTCATTACGTGCACGCGGTCGGCGACAGAGAAGGCACGCTCGGCGTTCTGTTCGACGAGCAGGATGGCGACGCCACCCTCGCGGATCTCGCGGATCAGGACATAGACCTGGTCGATCACCGCCGGAGCGAGACCCAACGACGGCTCGTCGAGCATGAGGAGTCTCGGACGCGAGAGCAGCGCCCGCGCGATAGCGAGCTGCTGCTGCTCGCCGCCGGAGAGCTGCCCGGCCGGCTGCGACCGCCGCTGTCCGAGAATCGGGAAGGTCGCGAAGAAGCGGTCGATGTCGGCGCGGACGGCGGCCGCATCGTCTCGAATCGTCGCGCCGACAAGCAGGTTCTCCTCCACCGTCAGGGTTGCGAAGATGTGCCGACCCTCCGGCACCAGCGCGATCCCGGCGGCGACGACATCCTCGAGCGCGAGCCCGGCCAGCGGTTGGCCGTCGAACTCGATTCGCCCGGCGGCCGGAAGCACGACACCGGCAATCGCCGAGAGAAGCGATGTCTTCCCCGCCCCGTTGGGCCCGACGATCGCGACGACCTCGTTCGCCCCGACCTCTAGGCTGACGCCGCGCACCGCTTCGATCGCGCCGTAGCGGATTGAAAGGCCGGAAACGCCGAGCAGCGGCGCGGCCCCGTTCATTGCGCCGCGGTCGAGCCGAGATAGGCGCGCCGAACCTCGGCATTGGCGCGGATCTCCGACGGCGTGCCGGAGGCGATCGTGCGGCCGCCGTCAAGCACATGAATTCGCTCGCAGAGCGTCATCACGAAGGCCATGTTGTGCTCGATCACCAGCACGCCACATCCGTACTTCGCCCTCACCGCACCGACGACGTCGCGGAGCTGATCCACTTCCGCCGGCGCCAGTCCGGCGGCGGGCTCGTCGAGGAGCAGGTAGCGCGGATGGACGGCGAGCGCGCGCGCGAGACCGACCCGCCTCTCCTCGCCATAGCTCAGCCCCGCGGCGAGCCGGTCGGACTTGTCGGCGAGGCCGAGCTCGGCGAGGATCTCCCGTGCCCGCCGGCGCGCGGCGAAACGGCCGAGCCCGGCCGCCACGTAACCCACTTCGACGTTTTCGCTCACGGTCAGCCCCTTGAAGAGGCGCACCGCCTGGAAGGTGCGGACGATCCCCGCGCCGGCAAAGCCGTGCCGCGCGAGGCGCGTGCAATCCGTGTCCCCGACCGCGATCGTCCCCGCCATCGGTCGCTGGAATCCGGACAGCACGTTCACCAGTGTCGTCTTGCCCGCCCCGTTCGGTCCGATCAGTCCGAGCACCTCACCCTGGCGCAGGCCGAGCGTCACGTCGTTCACCGCGGTCAGCCCGCCGAAGCGAACCGTAACGGCCCGGGCCTGAAGTGTGGTCATGGCCGCCGGTTCTGATCCGGACAAGCCCTCACAGGGTCCTCACTGAAGCGGCGGGTAGGACTCCACCGTGAAGCGCCCGACCGCGCCGAACTTGCCCTTGTCGACGCCGACGATTGCCATCGGCCGCGTCGTCTGGATATGCAGTTCCGGCGAGTAGGTAGTCGGGCCAATGACGAGCGGCTCGTTCGTGAACGTGTCGAGCACCGCCGCGACCTTGTCGCCGTCGAGCGACCCTGCCTTCTCCGCCGCCTTCGCCCAGGCCTGCACCGCCGAGTAGCCGCGGAGCCCGTAGGAGACGTCCGCCTTCTTGCCGTACTTCGCCTCGAAGCGCTTGAAGAAATCGTTGACCGCAGGGTCCGGATCGTCGCCGTACTTGGAACCGTAGTTGACCACGTAGAAGTTGGAGAGATCCGGCACCGTCCCGATCCAGTAGTCGCCGTCGAGCGACTCGCCGGTCAGGATGGCGCTGTCGATTCCGGCGGCGCGCAGCTGGCGGATTGCGCTCGGCCCACCGGGCGCGTAGGAGCAGAAGAAGATCACGTCGGGCTTTTGCGCCAGGCTGGTGATTCGCGTCACCTGGGCCGCGATTGAGGCGTCCCCGTTGAGGAAGGTGTCCTCGCCGAGGAGCGCGGCATCCCCGGCAAGCTCTTTCCACCGCGTCCCCATCGCCGCACAGAGCGACTTGGTGTAGGCGATGGTGTTGTCGAGAAGCACATAGGCGGTCTTCCAGCCCTTGTCCTTGTATGCCCACTCGGCGAGCAACGCGCCCTGCGCCTGGCTGGCATTGGAAGTGGAATAGGCGAGCGGTCCGACGCCCTGGACGCCGAACTTCGGATCGGAGGCGCCGGAGAACGCGATGACGTTGTTCTGCTGGGCGACATAGGCCCCCGGCGCACCGAAGTCGAAGTCGCTGGGAAAGAGAATCGCCTTGGCGCCTTTGCCGATCACCTCGACCGCTCCGTCGGCGCCGAGCGGCGGCTCGGATTTGTTGTCGAACTCGACGATCTCTATCGGTTGGCCGAGCACGCCGCCGGCCGCATTGATCTCCTCGACCGCGAGTTTCGCGCCGGCAATGGTGTCGGCGTCGATTGGCTGGAACCAACCCGAGAACGACATCACCAGCCCGAAGACCGGCTTGTCCTGGGCGTTGGCCGAAGCAGTAAACAGAAGCGCAGATGCCGCGAGCGCGGCGATACCGACGTTCCGGAACATCCGATTGTTCTCCCCTTGTTGTCCGTGCATTTTCTCCGCCTCGGCCTCCGGGGATGTCGGTGTTATCCGGGGACGAGCGCGAGCACCCTGAGCGGGCTTCCCGATCCCTTCTCGATCTTGAGCGGCGCGGTGATCAGGATCGCGCCGGTCGGCGGCAACTGGTCGAGATTGGTAAGGCTGGCGAGGCCGAACTTATTCGCACCGTGCATGAGGTGGTGCGCCGGGAAGGCAGGCTCGAAGGCGAAAGCCTGGCCGGCATCGGTACCGACCGCCTCGACGCCCCAGCCGTTCACGTTCCGCTCCTCGACCAGGAACTTGACGCAGGCCGCGCTCGGCCCCGGCACGTGCGGGCCATCCTCCTTCATGTTGAGGAATTTCGCCGGGTCGGTGCGTTTCGACCAGTCGGTCCGCATCAGCACCCATGCCCCGTCCGGGATGCGGCCGTGCTTGGCTTCGAACGCCTTGATGTGCTCGGGCTGGCAGACGAACTTCTCGTCGGCCGCCGCTTCCTTCGAGCAGTCGATCACCACCGCGGGCGCGATGAAGCGCTTGACCGGGATCGTATCGGTGGCGCCGTCCTTGTAGTCCTTGCCGGTCACCCAATGGATCGGCGCGTCGAAATGCGTGCCCGTATGTTCGCCGAGCCGAAGGTTGTTCCAATACCAGGCCGGGCCCCGCTCATCGTAGTTGGAGATGACGCTGATCGAGAACGGGTCGGACGGGGCGAACTGCGGCGGGAGCTGGATCACCGGGGTCGAGGGCCTGAGCGTCTGGGTGAGGTCGATCACTTTCACCCTGCCGTCGGCGATCGCCGTGGCGAATTGCATCAACAGGTCGCCGGACATGTCCCTCGTCCCTCCCCCGGGAGCCCGCGTCTCCACGCAGCCGGTTTGGGTCGTGGAGATGCCGCGCCAATTCTCTCACAGGGCCAAGAAACTTCAAGCTTGAAGTTTCCGGCCGACCCCATCTACGCGCCCGGCACAAGGTACGGCGGAAGGGTTTCCGCCGGTAGCGGCCCAAGGACGCGCAGAAGCTCGATGTTCGGGGCAAGCGAGCGCCGCGGGTGCGCTTCAAGCGCCTTGGCCGCCGCCTCGACCTTGCCGGCCAGCAGGTACTCGAGGATGGCGGGATGCTCCGCTGCCATCGTCGTGATTTCCTTTAGATTCTGATGGCGATGAAAACGTCGAGTGGGTCGCAATGAGGATCAGCTGGCTTCGCCAAACCGTGGCGCGGAGCACTGCGTTCTCGCAGCGGTCGACGATGTCGATGTGCAGGTCGCGCTCAATGCGCTCGAGTACCTCCGGCGACGGCAGCCGGTGGCGAATCTTTGAAACGCGGTCGCGGCGGGTCTTGAGTTCGCGCCTGGTGGATTTCCGCTGCCGCCTGGATCAGCGCCTCTGGCTCAAGCAGCCACCGCATTTGGAAATGATCGCGGATATGGTCCGCGGTGAGGGGGCCGGCGTACGCCCTCGACCCGCGCGCGTTTCCACTTTGACAGAGTTCGGGGGCCGGTCCATTATTTTAAGGATAAAGCATTTTCGGCGGACTTGGTCGCCGGTGGGTGGGGGGTCGCATGGAATCGCGCTGGATCGAGGTCGGCACCGGCCGCGGGTACCTGGCGGTCCCCGCGAGCGGCAGCGGGCCGGGTCTGGTGATTTTCGCCGGCGCCGGGGGCGCCAAGGAACTGACCGCCCTTGCCGACCTTTATGCCGAGGAAGGCTACGTCACGCTTGCGGTCGATGACAGCTATGTCGAGGCCGCGAAGGCGCTCAACACCCGGCGCGAGACGGTCGGGATGATCGGCGCGATCGGCTTCGGCACTGGCGCGAAACCGGCGCTCGAAGCGGTCAATGCGGGCGCGGTCGCCTGTGCCGCAATCTACTACGGCGATGGCATCGCCCCGCTTCTCGACAAGGCGGGGGAACACGGTCGCCCCGTCATGTTCCATTTTGCCGATCCCGACGCCGCGGCCTTCGAGAAGCTTCGCGCCCGGTTCCCCGCCGTGGAAGTGTTCTACTACCGTGGCGTCGCCCCCGGCTTCGCCGAGGCGGGCGGGACATTCGACAAGTCCTCCTTCAATCTCGCCTATACCCGCACGCTCGAGCTGTTCCGCCACGTGCTCGGACCGCGTTACGACCTCGACAAGATCTGGGACCGCCACACCGAGCTCGAGTTCGCCGCCCGCGCCGCCGATGAAACCATGACCACCATGGTCGCCGAGCCCTATGTCAACCACGTCCCGGTCATGACCGGTGGCACCGGCCACGCCGAGACCCTCCGCTTCTACAAGCATCACTTTATTCCGACCGCCCCCAAGGATGCGCGGCTCGTTCCCATCAGCCGCACCATCGGCGCCGACCGCGTCGTCGACGAGATGCTGTTCTGCTTCACCCACGACAACGAGATCGACTGGATGCTTCCCGGCGTGAAGCCGACCGGCAGGACCGTCGAGATTCCGCTCGTCGCGATTGTTCGTTTCCGCGGCGACAAGATCTACAGCGAGCACATCTATTGGGATCAGGCCTCGGTCCTCGTCCAGGTCGGGCTCCTCGATCCGAAGCTCTATCCGACCGCCGGTGTCGAGACCGCGCGGAAGGTCCTCGACGAGCACCAGCCGTCGAACACGCTGATGGCCCGTTGGAAGGAAAGCGAGGGGAAATAGGCCGCCTCGGCGGCACGCTGGACGGCATTCCCCGTTCCGGCAGAGGCAACACGAAGAGGGAGAGTCCGTGATGCATTCCTTGATGCTCAACCGCCGCCGCCTGCTCGGCATGATGGGCGCCACCGCCACCCTGCCGCTTCTCGGCCAGGGCCTCGTCCGGCGCGCGGTCGCCGCCGACGGTACGGTCACCATCGCCTACAACGTCAACCTGCCGAGCTTCGACCCGACCGTTGGCGCCTCGGCGGTCAACCCCACCATCCAGGCGCTGTTTCAGGCGATCTTCGATCCTTACGTGGCCCAGGAGCCGAACCTCAAGTTCAAGCCCGGGCTTCTCACCAACTGGGGTTGGAGCGACGACAAGACCAAGGTCCACATGACCGTCCGCGAGGGCGCGACCTGGCATAACGGCGACCCGGTCACCGCCGAGGATGTCGTGTGGTCGCTCGAGCGCGCGGGCAAGGCCGAGACCGGAAACCCGATCCAGTTCATCTGGTCAAAGACCGGCAACTACAAGATCGACGGCAACAAGATCACCGGCGATGTGCTTCAGTTCGAGCCGACGTTCTTCATGTGGATGGGCTTCCTCACGGGCTATGTGCTGCCGAAGAAATACTACGAGAGCGTTGGCCCCGAGGGCTTCGAGGCGAAGCCGGTCGGCTCCGGCCCCTACATGGTCGACGAGTTCCAGCAGAACGCCTTCCTTCGACTGAAGGCCAATCCGAACTACTGGGGCGGCAAGCCGGCCTTCGACACCGTGGTCTACAAGTTCATCCCGGACCCGACGAGCCGCGTCGCCGAGATCGAATCCGGTTCCTCGGACGTGACGCTCGAAATCCCCTATGAGGAATTCGACCGGCTGAAGCAGAACCCGGATTTCGTCGGGTACTCGACGCCGATCTCCGACATCGCGATGATCTTCCTGAACGACGTCGGCCCGATGCTCGACAAGAACGTCCGCCTTGCGGCCAACTATGCCATCGACAAGAAGGCGATCGTCGACCGCCTCCTCCGCGGCTACGGCGTGGTGATCGACACGCTTCAGGCGCCCGAGTACATCGCCTTCGACCCGGCGATCAAGATTCCCTACGACCCGGCCAAGGCGAAGGAACTTCTGGCCGCGAGCGGCTACTCGCCCGAGAACCCGGTCAAGTTCCCGATTCAGACGACCCGCGGCTTCAAGCCGAAGGACTACGAGATGATCCAGGCGATCGTCGGCATGTGGCGGCAGGTCGGCATCGAGGCAACGATCGAGGTCTACGAGATTGCCAAGCACTACGAGCTGCGTGCCGCCGACCAGCTCGCGCCCGCCGCCTTCTACAACTGGGGCAACTCGATCGGCGACCCCACCACGTCAACCGGATTCGCCATGTTCGGTCCCTCGCCGCACTCGGTCTGGGACGGTCAGGACCTGATCGACATGATCGGGCCGCTCTGGGGCGAGGCGGACGAACTGAAACGCATCGAAGGCTGGAAAAAGGTCGACCGCTTCATCGCCGAGGAGGGCTTGGTCATTCCGCTCCTCCAGTACGTGCAGCCGATCATCGCGCGCAAGACCGTCAAGGTCGTTCCCGAGGCGAACGGCATGCTCAAGGCGCAGAACCTGTCGCCCGCCTAGCCTGCACGCGGCCTGCCAGGGATTGATACGGCGCCGTCCTCGATAGGACGGCGCCGTTCCCCTTTCGACGCACGTCCGCTTCGCCGGCAGCGTCTTTTCGCAGTGAGGGAATCGCGCCGCCACGATGTAAATTCGCCTTAAATCGAAGAAATATTGTCAGAACATTTGCGATGAATGTTGGCTCTTTCGTCGCTTTTTCGAAATACACTTCGATGAGCCGCAAGCGGACGCAAATCAACCGCCCATAGCAGGATCTTTCGGAACAATCACTGCGATTGGACGTTTTCAATACCAAATCTTCGGGGGTTTCATCCCCTGTCGAGACCGCTACGTCATCGCGAGCGGAGAACCGCCCTAAAGGCGGGAATGGTCAACACCGGACGGAACAGGGTGTCATGGTAACCAAGGTCGGGACGGAACAAGACGACAATCTCACCGACCTCAATCCCTACGATCAGGAGATGTACGGCCTCGGCGGTAACGACCGCCTCGAGTCCGGCAACGGCAATGACCTGATTTTCGGCGGCCCGGGCAACGATTGGGTTGATCCCCACTGGGGTAACGATTTCGTCTTCGGCGAGGCCGGCGACGATTACCTGCTAGGCAACTACGGCGACGACTTCGTCTATGGCGGCGACGGCGATGACGAAGTTCACGCCACGCTGGGCAGCGACCAGGTTTGGGGTGGCTCCGGGAATGACATCTTGCTCGGCGGCACCGAGGGCAACGACATCATCTACGGCGACAGCGGCAACGATCAGATCTGGGCCGGCGGACGGGCCCAACCCTCTCTCCAGTACGCCTATGGCGGCGACGGTGACGACAAGGTCAGCGGCGACATGGGCATCGACTACATGTACGGCGATGTGGGCGACGACATCGTCTGGGGCGGAATGCACGAGGACTTCTGCTACGGCGGCACCGGAAAGGACAACGTCTCCGGAAACATCGGCGATGACTTTGTCTGGGGCGGAATCGGCAACGACCGGGTGGTCGGGGCGACTGGCGACGACGTCGTCTCCGGCGACGACGGCCGCGACGAGGTTTTCGGCAACAGCGGCGATGATCAGCTCGCCGGCGGAGACGGCCGGGATCATCTCGCCGGCAATACCGGTTCCGATATCCTCGCGCCCGGCGCCGGGCGGGACAAGGTGTTCGGCGGGCCCGGCAAAGACACGGTGAGCTACGCCGACCTCACCGGCGGCAGTGGCGTCCTGATCGACCTCCCGGACGAACATTTCCGGAAGGGCGCGCGCGGCGACGACATCCGGTCCATCGACAACGTGATCGGCTCGCCCAACGCGGACGTGCTCACCCCGAAAGGCGGCGGCTACGCCTATGGCCAGGGCGGCAATGACGTGCTGAAATCGGATGGCGGCGCCACCCTGCGCGGCGACGAGGGACTGGACAAGCTCGTCGGCGACAATGGCCGCCGCGACGTCTTCTGGGTGCAACACCCCGGAAACGGCCCCGGCGACCTGATCGTCAAGTTCGAGTCCGGCCGCGACCGGCTTCGCATCGACGGCAACGATTTCGGTCTCGGCGAGTCGCTGGAGGCCAACGAGCTCGTCAATAACGACTTCGGGAACGCCGCATCACGGAGCGGACCCCAGCTCATCTACGACAAGAGTACCCTCACCCTCTGGTTCGACGCCGACGGCACCGGCTCGGGCGGCCCGGTCGAACTCGCGACCTTCAGCAAGCGCCCCGGCAGCCTCTCGGCGGGCGACGTCGACTTCGCCTGACCGCGGCGAGTCGGACGCAGCAAGGCTCCCTTTCGGCAGGCGATTTGCGCGCATTCTGAAAATTTGCTGATTTGAGACCGGCACAGACGGGCGGACAGCAATTGTCCTTCCCGGGGCTGTGTTTGGTCGCACACGGGATTTGGGCGGGGAGATGGGTCGAGGCGCAATTCTTCGCCGCTTGCTCCTCGTCCCGCCGACCCTGTTTGGCGTCGCCGTCGTCGTCTTCGTCCTCCTTCGCGTCGTCCCCGGCAACCCGGTGGCGATGATGATTCCACCCGGCGCGAGCCAGGCCGACGTCGACCGGCTGATGGCCCGCTACGGACTGGACCTCCCCATCTTCGACCAGTTCGTGGTCTGGTTGCGGCAGGTGGCGGTCGGCGATTTCGGCACCTCGATCAGCCGCCGGCAGGACGTGATGACCCTGATCCTCGCCCGGCTTCCGGCCACGCTCGAGCTGGTTCTCATCGCCATCCTCATTGCCATCGTGCTCGGCGCCGGCCTCGCGCTCCTCGGCGCCTATTTCCGCCGGCGGCTCCCGGAATGGCTGGTCGACGGATTCGTCGCCCTGTCGCTCGCCATCCCCGACTTTCTCTGGGGCCTCCTGTTCATCCTCGTCTTCGGCGTGATCTGGCCGGTGCTGCCCATCTCGGGACGGATCGACCCGCGTCTCGGCGCCGAATTTCATACCGGCTTCTACCTGATCGAAGCGGTCGTCACCGGCCGGTGGACGCTCGCCGGCGATCTCCTCCGCCACGCCGTTCTCCCGGCGGTGGCGCTGGCACTCCCGCTCGCGGCGATCGTCACGCGCGTCTTCAAGACCTCCCTCGGCGAGGCGGAGCTCCAGGACTACGCGCAGGTCGCCCGCGCCCGCGGCTTCTCCCGCGGCCGGGTGCTCGTCCGCGAGGCGATGCCCAACGCCGCGATTTCGACCGTGACCCTCGCCGGGGTGCAGATCACGTTCCTGATCGGGGGCACGGTGCTGGTCGAACGCATCTTCTCCTACGAGGGGATCGGCAACATGGCGATCGACGCCATGATCAACCGCGACCTGCCGCTGATCCAGGGGCTGGTGCTCGTCTTCGCGGTGATCTTCATCGCCCTCAACCTCTTCATCGATCTCCTGAACGCCTGGCTCGACCCGAGGCTGCAGCATGGCTGACGTGGCGGGCGCCCGGCCGTCGCGGCGGAGGATCGCCATCGACCCGCGGGCGGCCGCCGGCGGGACCATCATCGCCGCGCTGTTCCTCACCGCGCTCGCCGCACCCCTGCTTGCGCCTCACGATCCGCTGGCGCAGGATCTCCTCTACACCCAGCTTCCGCCGTCCTGGGAGCCGGGCGGCGATCCGGCCTATTTCTTCGGCACCGACAGCCTTGGCCGCGACATCCTTTCCCGGCTGATCTACGGCGCGCGGATCGCCGCCTTCGTGGCGGTCGTCGCCGCAAGCCTCGCCTGCCTCCTGGGATCCCTTCTCGGCCTCGTCGCCGGCTACTTTCGCGGCATCGCCGATACCGTGGTCTCCCGTCTCATCGACATCTGGATGTCCTTCCCGCCGGTGCTTCTTTCGATCGTGCTTGCCGCCGCGGTCGGCGCCGGGCTGGGCTCCGTGGTGCTCGCCATCGTCGTCATCGACTGGACCCGATTTGCCCGCGTGGTTCGCGCCGAGACCCAGCTCCAGCGCCAGCTCGACTACGTCGCCGCCGCCCGCGTCGTCGGGCTCCGCCGCGGCCGGACGCTCTTCGCCGAGATATTTCCCAACGTGCTCCCGCTGATCGTCACCCTGCTCACCGTGGAGATGGGCATCGCGGTGATCGTCGAGGCGATCCTCTCCTTCGTCGGCCTCTCGGTTTCGACCGACACGCCGACCTGGGGCGGAATGATCGCCGAGGGTCGACAGGTGATCTACCAGGTGCCATGGCTGCTCGCGCTGCCCATCGGCTGCATCATCCTCACCGTGCTCGGCTTCAACCTCCTCGGCGACGGGCTCCGCGCCACCTTCGATCCGGTACAGAGACGATGACCCCGGCGCTCGACATCCGCGACCTCCACGTCGCCCTCGGCAAGCGCACGCCGCTGCCGCTGCTCCGCGGCGTGGGCCTCAGGATCGCGCCCGGCGAAGTCCGGGGCCTGGTCGGCGAATCGGGGGCCGGCAAGTCGATGATCGCCCGCGCCGTCTTCGGCCTCCTCCCGCGCGGGGCGCGCATCAGCCGCGGCGCGGTCCTCTTCGACGGGCGCGACCTGATCGCCATGCCGGAACACGAGCGCCGCGCCCTCCTCGGTCGCGAGATCGCCCTCATCCCGCAGGATCCGATGACCTCGCTCAACCCGGTGAAGCGGGTCGGCGAGCAGATTGCCACCGTGCTTCGCCTCAAGCTCGGCCTCGGCCGTACCGCCGCGCGCGCCCGTGCGCTCGAGCTCATGGCCGACGTCGCCATCCGCGATCCCTGGCGCGTGCTTGCCGCCTACCCGCACGAGCTCTCCGGCGGCATGCGCCAGCGCATCCTGATCGCCATCGCCTTCGCCTGCCGGCCACGGCTGGTCGTCGCCGACGAGCCGACCACCGCCCTCGACGTGACGGTCCAGCGCCAGATTCTGCGCCTGATCCACGACCTCCAGCACCGCGACAACGCCGCCGTCCTTTTCGTCACCCACGATCTCGGCCTTGTCGCCAAGCTCTGCCAGACCGTGACGGTGCTCCATGCGGGGCGCGTGGTGGAAGAGGGCGAGACCCGCACGGTGCTTGCCGATCCGCAGCATGCCTATACCCGCGCCCTCCTTTCGGCGACGCCGCGGCTCGACCGGCCGGCGGACGCGCTGGCGCCGCTCCCGAGAGAGCTGGTCGAACGGCTCGCCGAGGAGGCGCGCATCTACGACCTCGCCAACCAGGCGAATTTCCAATGACCCCTCCGCTGGTCAGTCTCCGCGGCCTCCGCGTCGCCTTTCCCGACCGCGCGCGGAAGCCGATCTTCGGCGCCGCTCCGATGATCGAGGTGGTGAAGGGCATCGACCTCGACATCCCGAAGGGCTGTGCGCTCGGCCTCGTCGGGGAATCCGGCTCCGGCAAGACCACCATCGGCCGCGCCCTGGTCCGGCTCATCCGGCCGAGCGGCGGCGCGCTCGTCTATGACGGCGCCGACATCGCGGCCTGGGACGAAGAGCGGCTCCATCCGCTTCGCGCCAAGCTCCAGATGATCTTCCAGGACCCCCAGTCCTCGCTCAACCCGCGCCTCACCATCGGCACCACGCTTGGCCGCCCGCTCGAGGCCTTCGGCCGCGGCGGGAACGCGGCGGCACGGCGGCAGCGCGCCGCCGAGCTTCTCGACATCGTCGGCCTGCCGGCGTCCTTCCTCGGCCGCTATCCGCACGAGCTTTCCGGCGGCCAGCGCCAGCGGGTCGGCATCGCGCGGGCGCTCGCGCTCGAGCCCGAGTTCATCGTCGCCGACGAGATCGTCTCCGGCCTCGACGTCTCGACCCAGGCGCAGATCCTGATTCTCCTCCGCCGGCTCCGCGCCGAGTTCAATCTCACGCTGGTCTTCATCAGCCACGACCTTTCCGTGGTCCGCGTGCTCTGCGACCGGGTCGCCGTGCTCTCCGCCGGCCGGCTCGTCGAGGACGGCGAAACGGCCACGGTCTTCGCCGCCCCCGAGCACCCCTACACCCGCGAGCTGCTCGCGAGCGTTCCCCTCCCCGAGATCGAAGACGGCTGGATCATGGCCGGGCGCGAGGCGCCGGACACGGCGGGATAGGTCAAGCGCGGACCGCGACGCCCGGGAGGCGGGGAAACGAACGACGCGGGACCTCCTAGTTCCGCTCATGTTCACGCACGCCGGAATCCGGTTCTGCGCCGGCGTCGCGGAGGCTGGATGGCCGCGGGGCGCGGCGTTGGCATCTGCGGCGTTGGCATCTCCGGTCGCATCAGGGCGCGACTCCTCCTTCCCGCGCCGCCGGTCGCGGCCGGGTGATGACCCGCTCCACGTACTTCCTCCCTTCGCCGCAAGCGAAGGGGGTGGCGGGCGCCGGGAAGGCACCGCTCACGTTTACGTTTCTCAGGCACCGTCGCCGGCGCCCGCCGCGGCGTCTTTCAACCTCGACCTCCGCGCTTCCGGTACGGGGTGGCGGCGTGGGGCACGGGGCACTTGCCCGTACCCGGCCTCGCCGGGTCCCGGATCAGGTCCGGGACAATGCCTTCGGGGCTCATCGCCCTTCTGGCCCGGCGCCCCGCCCTTAAGCCAACCTGTGGCGACCGCCCCGAGCGAAAGCCAGTGGCTTTCGCTCTCGACATATGATGCCGCATGCTCTCATCCGAAAACCGCTGCACACTTTTCGGGAGCATGCGGTGTGGCGGTGGGCGGACCTGGTCGAGGCTCCCCGGGGCGTTCGGACCGTCGTCCTCTCCGGAGGATGCGGCCGAGACCGGCAACGCACACCCCCCGCTGCCTCAAGAATGAGACACGCCGCAGGCGCCGCACCCCGCCCCGTCAACTGGCCGTCACCGGTAGACGCCCCTTCACGGGCGGGGATGGCGCAATCATACGGCGGGATTCGAGGACGGGGATAAGGCCCGCGATCCGGCGCGGGTTTGCGGGCCGAACGCGGGGATAAATGGCGTGGTGCAGGGCGCAATGATGACGCGGCCGATGATCATCGAGCAGAAAGGGGCGCGAAAGGGCCCGGCAGGTGCCCGGTGAACGGCATTGCCGTCGGTGTTGACGTCGACGGCAGCCGATGCGCGCCCCAGCGCCCCCTCACTCCGCCGCCAGGTTGTGGTTACGCGCCAAGAACTCAGCCATCCGCGCGATGGCGCGGCGAATGTTCTCCGCCGAGTTGGCGTAGCTCAAGCGGAGGTAGCCCTCGCCGAGGATGCCGAAATCGGGGCCGCCGATGGTGGCGACCCCCTCTTCCTCAAGAAGCCGCGCGGCGAGCTGCTTGGCCTTGAAGCCGGTGTTCCTGACGTTGGGGAAGGCGTAGAAGGCCCCCTTCGGCGTGATGCAGGAGACCCCGGGCAGCCGGTTCAGCTCCTCGACCACGATCTTCCGCCGCCGGTCGAACTCGGCGACCATGGTCGCAACCGAATCCTGCGGACCGGTGAGCGCGGCGAGCCCCGCATGCTGCGCCGGCGCGTTGACGCAGGACCAGGCGTTGACCGCGAGCTTGCGGACGTGATCGTAGAGCGGCTTCGGCCACACCGACCAGCCCATCCGCCAGCCGGTCATGGCGTAGGTCTTCGACCAGCCGTCGAGGAGAATCAGCCGGTCGCGAATCTCGGGGTACGAGAGCAGCGAGACATGCGGCAGGCCGTCATAGGTCATCTGCCCGTAGATCTCGTCCGACAGGATCGCCACATGCGGGTGCGCGGCAAGCCCGGCGACGAGCTTTTCCACGTCCTGCTTCGGCGTCACGCCGCCGGTCGGGTTGGCCGGCGAGTTGACGATCATCAGCCGCGTGCGCGGCGTGATCAGGCGAAGCGTCTCCTCGGCCGAGAAGGCGAAGCCGTGCTCCTCGCGGATCGGGAAGCCGGGGTCCGGGTAGAGGATCTCGGCGCCGGGCTCTCCGAACATCAGGATCGCGGCGAACATCGTCACCTTGCCGCCGGGCACGATCATCACCAGGTCGGGCGAGACCTCGACGCCAAGCCGGCGGTGGATGTCGGCCGCGACCGCCTCGCGAAGCGGCCTGATGCCGGTCGCCGGCGTGTAGCCGTGGTGGCCGTCACGGAGCGCCTTGATCGCCGCTTCGACGATGTGCTCCGGGGTGCGGAAGTCGGGCTGGCCGATG
>DASSPO010000093.1:0-2967 GCA_035699585.1 Bauldia sp. | reverse complement strand
CATCGATTTCCTGATTTTTTGCACCCAGGGGCCGGACTATTTCCTGCCAACGTCTGCCTGCCTGCTCCAGACACGGCTGGGCCTCAGGCGCGACATCGGAGCGGTCGACATCAACCTCGGCTGCTCGGGGTTCGTCTACGGACTCTCCTTCGCTTCCGGACTCATCGCCTCAGGAGTCGCGCGCAGAGTGCTTCTCATTACGGCCGATACCTACTCGAAGTTCATCAACGAGCGGGACCGAAGTGTGCGAACGCTGTTCGGAGACGGTGCGGCCGCCACCCTCGTCACGGCCGCGCCCCGGCCGACGAGCCGGATCGGACCGTTCGTGTTCGGCACCGACGGGTCCGGGGCAACGACGTTGATCGTGGAAACGGGGGGCGCTCGGACTCCGCGGTGCGCCCAGTCCGCCATCGAGACCAGGGATGCTGCGGGGAACGTCCGCTCGCGCGACAACCTCTACATGAACGGGGCGGCAGTCATGAGCTTCACTCTGCGCGAAGTGCCCAAAACAGTGAACGATCTGTATCGGCGAGTGGGCACGAGCGCGCAAGACTACGACTATTTCGTGGCCCACCAGGCCAACAAATTCGTGCTGGACGCGCTGGAAAGGAAGCTCGCCATCCCTTCCGAAAAGTTCCCGCGACACTACGAGCTCATCGGTAATACTGTATCCTCGACCATACCGTTCGTGCTGGAAAGTCTTCTCGCTTCGGGTCGGCTCAGCGGCGGAAAGCGCGTGATGCTGATCGGTTTTGGCGTCGGCCTCTCGTGGGCGGGAGCCGATATGATATGGTGAAGGAACCAGTTTCACCGTCGTTGGAAACCGGCTCGGACGATCTTCGCTGGCTGATCGACCGCTTCGCTAGCGGCGGCGACCGCAGGGCGTTCATCCACGCGGGCCGATGCGTCACGTACTCCGAGATCATGCGGAAAATCAACCAGTTCGCCCTAGCGGTCGAGAGCCAAGGAATCGGACGGGGCGACCGGGTCGCCATGATTGCGGACTACTCGCCGCAGGTCTTCTGCATGTTGATGGCGCTCGCCCTTCGTGGTGCGCTAGTCATACCGCTCGGTCGCGAGGCGATAGTCGAGCAGGATAATGCGCTGCGCATCTCCGGGTGCGAGTGGATCGTGGAGTTCGACGATGAAGGGCTAAAGTCCTCGATACGCCGGCACGTGGTCGAGGTGGACAACGCGCTCGTAAGCGAATTCAGGACACGCCGTCGCCCCGGGCTCATCCTTTTCACCTCGGGCTCCACCGGAAAGCCGAAGGGCATCCTTCACGACCTTGTCCTGGTTGCCGAAAAATTTCGCAAGCCCCGTTCGCCGATCGTCGCGATCGCCTTTTTGATGATCGATCATTTCGGAGGGATCAACACGATCCTCGCGATCACGTCGAGCCTGGGCACGGTAATCACGGTCCATGACCGCTCCATCGACAGCATTTGTCGGGCCATCGAGGAATCCAGGGTCGAATTGCTCCCCGCGACGCCTTCTTTCCTGACAATGCTCATCACTTCGGGGCGCCACCGAGAGTTCGACCTCTCTTCGCTCCGGCGAATTACCTACGGGACGGAGGTGATGCCGCAATCGACACTCCACCGGCTTTGCGAGGCCTTTCCGGGTGTTGAGCTCCAGCAGACCTACGGTCTGTCGGAAGTCGGAGTGCTGCGGTCCCAGTCCCGGGCCGACGGATCCCTTTGGGTGAGGCTCGGCGGCGAGGGCTTCGAAACGGAGATTCGCGACGGCATTCTCTGGGTTCGATCAAAATACGCCATGGTCGGCTATCTGAACGCCGGCAACCCGTTCGACGACGAGGGCTGGTTCAATACGCAGGACCGGGTCGAGGTCGATGGGGAATTCTTCAGGATACTCGGCCGGACCACGGACATCATCAATGTAGGCGGACAGAAGGTCTATCCCGCGGAGGTCGAGGATGCGATCCTCGGGATGGACAATGTGGCCGACGTGGCCGTCACTTCGGAATCCCATCCGCTGCTCGGCCAGATCGTGGTTGCAAAGATCGTCACCGTCGAGCCCGAAAGCCCCGCTAACTTGAAGAAGCGCGTTCGTTCCTGGTGTCTGGGCCGTCTCGCCAATTATAAGGTTCCGAGCAAAGTCCTTGTTGCGGAAGGCTCTCTCTATACCGTCCGCCAAAAGAAAATCCGCTCGAACCCCGGTCGCCGCGCGGATGTGCCTAGCCCTTGAGTAGCGAACAGGGTTCTTATCGGCGGATCCTCAAGGCGACCGCGATCATGGGCAGCGCGACGGTCGGGTCGATCGTCATCGGGCTCGTCCGCACGAAAATCTTCGCCCTACTGCTCGGACCGGCCGGCATCGGACTGTTCGGCCTGTTCCAGTCGATTGTGCAGGCGGCGGCCTCCGCCTCGCAACTGGGGCTGAATGTAGCCGGCGTCGTACTGCTCGCCGATCGCGCGGCCGAGCCTGACCAAGCACGCCGGGCCAAGAATGCACTCTGGATCGCCACGATCATCGCTGCAAGCGCGGGCGGATTGCTCTTCTGGGCCTTTCGCCATCCACTCGCCCGCCTGGCGACGGGGAGCGAACAATACTCGGATTCCATCGGGTGGCTCGCCCTTGGAGTGGCGCTAACGGTTGTTGCCGGTTCCTTCACGGCGGCGTTGCAGGCTCGGCGGCGCACGGGCGACCTTGCTCGAGCCACTTTGTGGGGAGCGTTCGTCGCGGCAACTGCCGGCATCGCGCTCGTCTACGCAATGGGCGCCGGGGGAATCGTTGCCGCCCTCATCGCTATACCCGCCGGCATCCTCTTCGTGGCTGCGCTCCGCGCCCCGGACCTTGCCCGGATGGAGTGCCGTTCCGGCGATCTTCGGCAAATGGTCCCGCTTTGGAATCAGCTCCTCAAGACCGGCGCTGTGCTCTGGGCGACGGCTCTGGCGGGCACGGCAACGCAGGTCGCGGCAAGAGCAATCATCGCGCGGCAGGCAG
>DASSPO010000092.1:0-3830 GCA_035699585.1 Bauldia sp. | reverse complement strand
CTACGAAGAGCAGATCGAGGCGATCGAAGCAGCAGGGTCGCCGGTCATCTTGATGGCGAGCCGCGCGCTTGCCCGCATAGCCCGCTCTGCGGACGACTACGTCACCGTCTATGACCGACTGCTCGGCGGACTGCGTGAGCCCGCGATCCTCCACTGGCTCGGCGAGATGTTCGATCCGCAACTGCAGGGCTATTGGGGATCGCGCGACATCCCGGCAGCGATGGCGACGGTCATCGCGATCATCCAGGGCAGACCGGAGAAGGTGGCAGGCATCAAGGTTTCGCTGCTCGAGGAGCGATGGGAGATCGAGATGCGGCAACGCCTGCCGCACGGCGTCCGCATGTTTACCGGCGACGACTTCTCCTTCGCCGACCTCATCTACGGCGACGAGCGAGGGCACTCCGACGCCCTCCTCGGCATTTTCGACGCGATCGCGCCTGCCGCCTCCGCCGCCCTCGTCCGGCTCGCCGCGGGCGACGGGAAGGGCTATCGCGAGATCTTGAATCCGACGGTGCCTTTGTCGCGACACATCTTCGCGTCGCCGACCCGGTTCTACAAGACGGGCATCGTCTTCCTCGCGTGGCTGAACGGCCATCAGGATCATTTTGTCATGGTTGGCGGGCAGCAGAGCGGCCGCTCCCTCATACATCTCGCCGAGATCGTCCGGCTCGCCGACAAGGCGTCGTTGATCCGCGATCCGGACCTTGCCGCTTCGCGCGCTGCGACACTTCTCGCGCTGCACGGGGTGACATGAGGCCATGCGCGACCTTTCAGCCGATGCCGAGCTCGAACACCTGTCACTGAACACGGGAACCGTTCGCGCCCATGGCGACCTCATCGCGATCCTGGAGGCGGCCCGTCGACACGGCATCTCCGTCATCTCGCCATGGCGCGAGCAGGTCAGGGTCGTCGGCCTCGATGCCGCGGCCCGGGCTGTACGCGCCGGCGGCTTCCGCCTCTCGGGCTATTGCCGAGGAGGTCTTTTCCCAACCGACGAAGCGCATCGCAACGAGGTCCGCGACGACAACCGGCGGGCCGTCGATGAAGCTGTTGCCCTCGGCGCCCCGTGCCTGGTCGTCGTCGTGGGCGGCCTGCCTCATCTCACCCGGCCCGGGTCGACACCCTCCAAGGACATCGCCGCAGCGCGGCGGCAGGTGGCCGAGGGCGTCGCCGAGATGCTCGACTATGCCGAAGCCGCGGGTATGCCGATGGCGCTCGAGCCGCTTCATCCGATGATGGCGCCGGAGCGATCCTGCCTCTGCACCTTGCGCCAGGCACTCGATCTCTGCGACCTCATCGACCCGACGCAGTCACGCGGGCTCGGTGTCGCCATCGATGTCTATCATGTGTGGTGGGACGCCGAGATCGGCGACCAGATCGCCCGCGCCGGCAGTCGTATCCTCGCCTTTCATGTCTGCGACTGGCTGGTGCCGACTACCTCGGTGCTCAGCGGGCGGGGCATGATGGGCGACGGCATCATCGAGATCGCCAAGCTGCGCGCGGCGGTCGAAGCGCAAGGCTTCAGCCGACCCTGTGAGGTCGAAGTCCTCTCCGATCACTGGTGGTCCCGGCCGATCGACGAGGTGCTGTCGACGGTCGTGGCGCGCTACCGCGACGCGTGCTGAAGCGCAGAGGGGAGGACAATGGACGAAGGGAAGAGGCGGACCGCTCTGGTCGGAACCGGGCATCGCGGTGCCGGCACCTGGGGCCAGATTCTCCTAGCCGACCATGGCGATCGGGTCCGACTGGTCGCCCTTTGCGACACCAATCCTCTGCGCTTGGCGGTCGCGCGTGATGCGATCGGCGTCGATGCGCCGCTCTACACGGATGTAGCAACGATGCTCAAGGAGGCGGCGCCGGATCTGGTGATCGTCTGCTCGCGCGACGACACCCACGCAGATATCGTCGTTGCGGCCCTCGAAGCCGGCGCGGATGTGCTGGTCGAGAAGCCGATGGCGACCACGGCCGAAGGTTGCCGGCAGATTCTCGACGCCGAACGACGGACGCGCCGCCGTGTTGACGTCGCGTTCAACTACCGCTTCTCGCCGACCGCCCGGCGGATCAAGGAGTTGTTGCTCTCGGGCGTCATCGGCGAAGTCGTCTCCGTCGACTTCCACTGGTATCTCGATACTTGGCACGGGGCCGACTATTTCCGCCGCTGGCACGCGTTCGTGGCGCGCTCCGGCGGCCTATTCGTCCACAAGGCCACGCACCATTTCGATCTGCTCAACTGGTATCTCGGATCCGATCCGCGCGAGGTGTTCGCCCGCGGCGCTCTCGTCCACTACGGCCGCATGGGTCCGTATCGCGGCGTTAGGTGCCGGACCTGTCCCCACTCCGCGATCTGCGACTACCGTCTCGACCTCGGCAAAGACTCCTGGCTCGATGCGCTCTACGAGGAGCCTTCGACCGCCGACGGCTATTTCCGCGACGCCTGCGTCTTTCGCGAGGAGATCGACATCCACGACACGATGAGCGCCGCGATCCTTTATCAAAACGGCGTTCAGGTCGCCTACTCGCTTAACACCTTCATGCCGATCGAGGGCTATCACCTTGCCTTCAACGGCCATGGAGGACGGATCGAGATCCGCCAGTACGAGAAGCAGCCCTTCGCGGTCCCGCCCGAGGACGAGATCCTGCTCATCCGAAACTTCGGGTCGGCCGAGCGGATCAAAGTTCCGCTTGAACCGGGCGGGCACTTCGGCGGCGATCCGGCCCTCCAGAAGATGCTCTTTGTCCCTGGCACGCCGGACCCGCTCGGTCAGCGCGCTGGCTCCCGGGCGGGCGCGATGTCGGTGCTGTGCGGGATCGCCGCGCGGACAAGCGCGGAAACCGGTAGGCCGGTCGAGGTCAGCTCGCTCCTCGACCGCACCGTGACCGCCTGAGCCTGGTCAGTGTTTTCGTCGGGAAGGGTGGCGTTGCGGTACCGGGAAGGGAGCCGGGCAGAAGCGAGCTCGCGGCAATGGGCATGCCCGACCGGCCCGCGTGCAACAGGCAGAGGGACGGGTCCGTTCTCAACCGGGCCTCAAATGAGCTTGAGGCCCTTGAGGCTGGCGTGCCCGTTCCGACCGACGATGATGTGGTCGTGGACGATGATGCCAAGAGGTTTGGCGATGTCGATCACCGACTTGGTCATCTGGATGTCGGCGCGCGACGGGGTCGGATCACCGGAAGGGTGATTGTGGACGAGAATGAGCGCGGTGGCCGAGAGTTCCAGGGCGCGCTTCACCACCTCGCGGGGATAGACCGGCGTATGGTCGACGGTGCCGCTTTGCTGCACCTCGTCGGCGATCAAGGCATTCCGCTTGTCGAGGAAGAGAATGCGGAACTGCTCGATCGACTCGTAACCCATGGCGCCGCGGCAATAGTCGATGACCGACGACCAGGAGTCGAGGAGGGGGCGGGCCTTGACCTGATCCTTGCCGAAGCGTTGCGCCGCTGCGTAGACGACCTTGAGGTGTTGCGCCGCCTTTTCTCCGATGCCGTTCACTTCGATCAATCGCGCGACCGGCGCGGCGAGCACCTCGCTGAAACTGCCGAACTTGCGCAGCAGCTCCTTGGCGATCGGCTTGGTGTCGACGCGCGGGATCGCCTGGAACAGAATCAGCTCGAGCAGCTCGTAGTCGCGGAAGTTCTCGCCGCCGATCTCGGCGAAGCGCTGGCGGACGCGCTCGCGATGGTCGTGATAGTGGGGGGGCGCCCCGCTCTTGTCGCTGAATCCCGTCATGCTCCGCTGCGGGGCGGGGTGAGGCCTCTTGGCGAAAGAGTGAAGATCTCGTAGCCGGTCTCGGTCACGCCGACCGAGTGCTCGAATTGCGCCGACAGCGAGC
>DASSPO010000091.1:0-2161 GCA_035699585.1 Bauldia sp. | reverse complement strand
GATCTTGGCGAGGAGGGCGAAATGCGGCGCCGGGGCCTCGTCGAGGGGCGGAATGCACATCAGGCCCATGATCTCGAGGCCGTGGATCTCGCGGCAGCGGGCGACAAAGGCATCGGTTTCTTCCGGCAAGACGCCGGATTTCTGCGGTTCCGCGCCGGTATTGACCTGGACGAGGAGGCGGGGCTTGCGGCCGCGTTTCCCGATCTCGGCGGCGATCGCGGCCGCGATCCGGTCGCGGTCGACCGTATGGATCACGTCGAAAAGCGCAATGGAATCAGTCACTTTGTTCGACTGAAGGGGTCCGATCAGGTGAAGCTCGAGATCGGGGAACCGGGCGCGAAGCTCCGGCCATTTTGCCTTGGCCTCCTGGACCCGGTTCTCGCCGAAGACCCGCTGTCCGGATTCGATCAGCGGCAAAATATCCTGCGATTCGAAGGTCTTGGAGACCGCGATCAGCTTGACCGAACCGGCCGCGCGGCCGGCGGCGGCCTCGGCGGCGGCGATGCGGGCGCGGACCTCGGCAAGCCGCGCGGGGCCGGAATCGGGAACGGTTGCACGGATCGGCTCGGGCATTTGGCGCGGGTGGAACGGCGTCGAGAAGGTCAATGGTCGTGATGGCGATGCCGGTTTTCCACCGGAACGGCCGCCGCATCAAGCGTGACCGGCCGGCCGTGCGGGGTATTGAGATAGGCCCGGCGCCAGGCCTCGACCCGCGCCGCGAGCATCCCGCCGACCTCCGGCGAGCGTTCCCCGACCAGCCGTTCCAGGGCCGCGAGCGCCGCCCGGTAATAGGCCTCCTCCGAATCGGGTTCGCCGGACTCGTTCCCCCGACGGATCGCCGCTCCAAGGGCCTCCGCCCACTGGGCGGAGGAGAACAGTCCCGCCCGGGTGAGCGCATGGGCCACGGCCAGCACCTCGGCATGCCAAGGCTCGGCAAAGACCGGGGCGCCCGCCGCGGGCTCGCGCGGCAACAATGCCGTCTCAGGGCCGCTCAAGGTAACGCTCCCAGAGGTCGAGATAGACGCGGTCCCTCCGTCCCGCCGCTTCCGGCCAGAGGTCGGCGGCAAGGAAGGAGACGGTGTAGAGCGGCTCGGCCGGACCGTCGCCGGCCATGTTGGTGTCGGGCAGGACGTGGAAGCCGCGGAAGGTCTCGATCCGCCCCGGCCTGCCGCGCGCGTATTGGGGGAGTCGCGTGTGGCCGCGGGCGCCCATGCCGAGCGTGCGCACCGCCTCACCCGCGGCGAACAGGGGACGCGCATTCGACTCGCGGTCGAAGCGGGCCATGGCCTTCTTCGCGGTCGCGACCTTCTCCGGCGGCATCGGCGGCGGCACGCCCGGGATCGGCCTGGCCGACCTGCCGGTCGCCAGCTCCTCGACGGTGGCAGCGCCGGCATCGACCATCATCGCGGCGTAGGTCTGGAGCCACTGGTCGTAGTAGGGCCGCGTCAGGTAGTCGGCCGGATCGATGCATTCGCGGACATGGCGGAACCAGTCGATGCTGAAGGTCGCCGGCCTGGTGAAGGCGCGGACGATGCCGAGCACCCGCGCTTCCCACGGCGCATGGAACGGCTCGGGGGGTTCGTTCACGTCGATCTGCCCGTAGCCCTGCCGGCCGCCGAGGTCGTGGATGCCGTCCATCAGCGGTGGCTCCTGCCGGAGAAGGCGCCGCCCGACGCGGACACCCCGGCGACATTGACGTGGCGCGAACGCATCTTCATGCCACCCTTCGCCCCAGATCGCGCTCCGTGCCGATCATGGAATCCCGCGTGACGATGGCGGCGAGGCGGGAGACGTCCCACCCTTCCGTGCCGGCGGGACGCTCGGGGAGCACGAGGTAGCGGAGCTCGGCGGTCGAGTCCCAGACCCGCACCTCCACGTCGTCGGGGATCGTCTCGCCGAACTCGGCGATGACGCCCCGCGGGTCGCGCACGGCGCGCGAACGGTAGGCGGCGGTCTTGTACCAGTTGGGCGGGATGCCGAGGAGGGCGTGCGGGTAGCAGGAGCAGAGGGTGCAGACGACGAGATTATGGACGGCGGGCGTGTTCTCGACGACGTTGAGGTGGCCGCCGGCCCATCCCGCGTAGCCGATCTCGGCGATCGCCGCGGTGCCGTCGGCAACCAGGCGGGCGCGGAACGCCGGATCGGTCCAGGCGCGGGCGAC
>DASSPO010000090.1:0-7886 GCA_035699585.1 Bauldia sp. | reverse complement strand
CGCGCCCGATGCGGCGGAGCACGGCGTTGGCGAGGCCCTTGAAGTGGAGCGCATCGCGGTCGGCGGTAACCTGCTCCATCGCCACCGAGACGGCGGCGTGGTCGGGCACGTCCATGTAGAGGAGCTGAGCCGCCGCGGTTTCAAGAATGCGGAAGAGCCGCCCGGCGCGACGCGGCGGACGGTCAATCAGACGGCGGAGCACGCTCTCGATCTCGCCATGATGACGGAGCGCGGTGGTCAGAATCGCGCGGCCGAGGCGGCGGTCGCGCTCGGGGAGCGCGCGCCATGCCGCGTCGCCGGTCGCCGGATCGAACAGCGTATCGAGGGACTGGCGCCGGTCGAGAACGGCGGAGAGAAGCCCGACCGCGACCTCACGAACGGCAAGGCCCGGCGCGAACGGCCGGGCCTTGGGCGGAGACTTCGACCGGGAACTCAGCCCCACGGACCGCGCGGCCGGTCAAAGGCGGGGCCGGTGCGGCCGACGCGGGGCACGACCACCCGGGCACGCGGCTCGGGGGCGCGGTGCGTCGCGGCCGGCCGACCACCGAACTCATCCTCCATCGCCCGGAGGGCGGCGACCCGGTTCTCGGTCGAGGGGTGGGTGGAGAACAGGTTGTCCATCCGCGCGCCCGAGAGCGGGTTGATGATGAAGAGATGCGCCATTGCAGGATTGCGCTCCGCGGCGTCGTTCGGGATCTGCCGTGCCGCATTATGGATCCTGACGAGGGCCGAGGCGAGCCACGACGGACGACCGGTGATCTCGGCAGCGGCGCGGTCGGCAGAGTATTCGCGTGTCCGGCTCACCGCCATCTGGACAAGGAGTGCCGCGATCGGCGCGACGATGGCGGCGATGAGCACCGCGACGAAGCCGAGCGGGTTGTTGTTGTCGCGGGAGCTGCCGCCGAAGAAAAGCGCGAAGTTCGCGAGCATGGAGATCGCACCGGCAATGGTGGCGGTGATGGTCATGGTCAGCGTGTCACGGTTCTTCACGTGGCCGAGCTCGTGCGCCATCACCGCGGCGATCTCCTCGCGGGAAAGCGAGCGGAGCAGGCCGGTGGTCGCCGCGACGGCGGCGTTCTCGGGATTGCGGCCGGTGGCAAAGGCGTTCGGTTGCGGGCTGTCGATGAGATAGACCCGCGGCATGGGCAGGCCGGCCTTCCGCGCCAGATCCTGGACCAGGGCATAGAACTCCGGCGCGGTGCGGGCATCGACTTGGCGCGCGCCGTTCATGGAGAGGACCATCTTGTCGGCGTTCCAGTAGGCGAAGAGGTTCATCCCCGCCGCCACCAGAAGCGCAATGAACATGCCGCCGGTGCCGCCGACCAGGTAGCCGACGCCCATGAAGATCGCCGTCAGCGCGGCGAGGAGCATGGCGGTACGCATGAAGTTCATCGCAGTCGTTCTCCCTTCAGCCGGAGTTCCCGGCCGGAGAATAAATGGGAGCCCCGGGTTCCCGGCACAAGAGCGAACCGGCAGCCTAAGTCGTTGGTCCGGCACGTCTAAACCCGGGTCGGCCGGCTAGCGGCAGTAGAGGCCCCGCCCGCTCTGGCCGCGCTTTGCGAGGTCGAAATGGAAATGATCGCTGTGATAGGCGTCCGAGCCCGGTCCGAGCACGGTGGTGAACGGTCCGCAGCCGGCCTTTCGCACTTCGCGCAGGAACGCACTCTGGGCGAGACCGTTCCTGCCGCCGACCTCGATCCAGTTGCCGTTGACCTTGAAGGCGGAGATGTCGATGGCGTTGCCCTTGGCGTGCTCGCTGAGCTTGGCGCCCTTCACGCCGTTTCGTGTGCGGCAGTGATAAGCCGCAGCGACGCGAATATCGGTGACGCTCCCGCCCAGCTTCTCCCGGGCGAGCGGATCGACCACGTCGCGCATGAACGCGGCAAGCGTCGAAGCCAGGTCGCAGTTGATCACGGCTTTCATCGAGAGCTTGACCGCGCCGCCACCAAGGGCCGCAACCTCGACCGGGGCCGGGATGCCGCAGCTTCCCGAACGGATCGGGTCGACCGACACCGCGGTCACCCCGAGGGTTGAGAGGGCCTTGCTGCAGCTTCCGCCCGGCCGGAGCGCGCCGGCGAGCGCCGACCCGCGTTCCTCGTCGAGGTCGGCGGTGACCGAGGCGATTCGTGGTCGGAGGTTGGGAAGAACGGCGATATCCTCGCTGGGCGGCGCGTAGCCGAGCGGCTGTCCGGCAGCAACCGCCCCAGGATCGGGACCGGCAGGAGTGGGCGCTGCGTCGAGCGAGCGTCCCGCGATCAGGGCTTCAATCGCGTCCTCATGCTGGGTCATGTCGAGCGCCGGAACGCCCGGCCCACTCGTGAAATTCGCCCAGGGGTCTCCCTCTTCATCCGGTCTCGTGCGGGGAAGCGGAATTTCGGCGGGATCAACGGTGGGGACGGCCGCCGTCTCCGTCGCTTCGGGTTCCGGCGGCGCCTTCGTTTCGGCCGCGGCGTCCGACGTCGCGGGAGCCGCGTCGGGCTCCACCGGGGCCGGCACGTTGCGCGAGCGCGGCTGGACGAGGCCCTTGAGGGTTTCCGCAGGCTCCTTGAAGACACGGCGGAACGGCTCGAACGGACCGCCGTTCGCCGTGGCGACCGCAAGCGGGACAATGGCGGCGGCGAGGACGGCTGCGGTGGCGAGGCGGCGTCCCAATCGCGTCACTCCCCTTCCAGGCGGGCAAGCACCGCCTCGTGAAGCCTGGCGGCACGCTGGTCGAAGCAGCAGAATATCACCCTCGTCAACGTTCCCAAGCCCGATTCGGTTTCCCGCGCCACGGTCGCGACCGCGATCGCCGCGGCGCGATCCGGCGGGAAGCCGTAGACCCCGGTCGAGATCGCCGGGAAGGCGATGGTCGAAACCGCGTTCTCCGCCGCAAGCCGGAGCGAGGAGGCGTAGCACGAAGCAAGCAGGCGGTCCTCATCGTTGTCGCCGCCGCGCCAGACCGGCCCGACGGTGTGGATGACGTACCGTGCCTTCAGCCGATAACCCTTGGTGATTCGGGCCTCACCGGTCGGGCAGCCGCCAATTGTCCGGCATTCGGCAAGGAGTTCGGGCCCGGCGGCGCGGTGGATGGCGCCGTCGACCCCGCCGCCGCCGAGGAGACTCGAGTTGGCGGCATTGACGATGGCGTCGACGTCGAGGGTGGTGATATCGGCGACGACGACGTCGAGTGCCGGCCTCCCCCGCGCCTGGATCATCAGTGCCGGTTCAGCAGGAACACGGCCTGCTGTCCGAACAGGTTCCAGAACCACCAAGGCGCGTTCAAGCCGATGCGCTCGCCGCGCGCGTTGAGCGCGATCCCCTTCTCGATCCTGGCGTGGACCTCGTCGCACAGCGCCACGAAATCGCGGATCGTGCAGAAGTGGATGTTGGGCGTGTCGTACCAGGAGTAGGGCAAGTTGCTGGTGACCGGCATCCGCCCGGTGAGGGTGATCAGCCCGCGGATGCGCCAATGACCGAAATTGGGAAAGGAGACGATCGCCTTGTGCCCGATGCGGAGCATCTGCTCGACCACATGGCGGGGCCGGCGCGTCGCCTGAAGCGTCTGGCTGAGGATGACGAAATCGAAGGCGTCGTCGGGGTAATCCACGAGATCGGTGTCGGCGTCGCCCTGGATCACCGACAGGCCGCGGGCGACGCACTCGTTGACGCCCTTCTGGCTGATCTCGATGCCGCGGCCGTCGACGCCGCGCGTCGCCTGCAGCAGGGTGAGAAGCTCACCGTCGCCGCAGCCGACGTCGAGAACGCGCGTTCCCGGCGGGACCAGCTCGGCGATGGCGAGAAGGTCGACGCGGACGACGTTGCGCGGAGCCGAAGTCGACGGAGCGTTCATCGCCTCACCCGATGCCGCGGGCATGGGCCGCCGAGGAAAGGAAGCCGCGTATGGTCGCGTAGAGTTCCGGCTCGTCGAGGAGGAAAGCGTCGTGGCCGCGGTCGGTGGCGATCTCGACGAAGCTGACGCTCGCCGCCGCCGCATTGAGGGCCCGGACCACCGCCTTGTTCTCGACGGTCGGGAACAGCCAATCGGAGGTGAAGGAGACGACGCAGAAGCGTGTCCGCGTACCCTTGAAGGCGTTGGCAAGCCGGCCGTCGAAATCGGCGGCAAGATCGAAATAGTCCATCGCCCGCGTGAGGTAGAGGTAGGAGTTGGCGTCGAAGCGGTCGACGAAGGTCATCCCCTGATGGCGGAGATAGGACTCGATCTGGAAGTCGGCGTCGAAGCCAAAGGTGGGCTTGTCGCGGTCCTGAAGGTTGCGACCGAACTTGCGGTGGAGCGCCTCGTCGGAAAGGTAGGTGATATGCGCCGCCATGCGCGCCACGGCGAGCCCTTTCCTGGGATTGGTGCCCTCGCGCAGGTAGCGGCCGTTCCGCCATTCGGGGTCGGCCATCACCGCCTGACGGCCGACCTCGTGAAAAGCGATGTTCTGGGAGGAGTGGCGCGCGGCCGCGGCGATGGGCAGTGCCGAGAACACCCGATCGGGATAGGTCGAGGCCCACTGCAGCACCTGCATGCCGCCCATCGATCCGCCGGCGATCGAGAACAGGGACTCGATGCCGAGACGGTCGAGAAGCTTCGCCTGGGCCCGCACCATGTCGCGGATGGTGATCACCGGGAGGTCGAGGGCGTAAGCCTCGCCGGTCGCCGGGTTGATCGAGGCCGGGCCGGTCGTCCCCATGCAGCCGCCGAGCACATTGGAGCAGATGACGAAATACCGGTCGGTGTCGATCGGCTTGCCGGAGCCGACCATGTCGGCCCACCAGCCCGGCTTGCCGGTCACCGGATGGCGGTTCGCGACGTGCTGGTCGCCGGTCAGCGCGTGGCAGACGAGAATGGCGTTCGACTTGTCGGCATTGAGCGTGCCGTAGGTCTGGTAAGCGATCTGGAGATGGTCGAGACGGTGGCCCGAATCGAGCAGAAGCGGCTCGTCCGGTCCGAAATGCGCCACCAGGCTGGACGGTTGGTCCACCTGGTTGAGCCGGTCGTTCTGCCGGAGGGCCGGCGGCGAAGGCACCGCGGCCGTGTCGCTTCTCGTATCCATAGCCGTCTCGCGTTCCGCGTTTGCTAGGAGCGCCCCCCGATACTGTCAACGTTTTCTTTGATTTCGCCCGAGCGCTTGCCTATGAATGCCGGCGCTCGAAACGGAGCCTCAAGGTCATGAACCCGAGACCCGCACGCCCGGGCCCGCGCCCAGGCGTGCTCGATATTGCGGCCTATGTGCCGGGGCGGTCGAAGGCGCCCGACGGCGTCCGGCTGCACAAGCTGTCGTCGAACGAGACGCCGCTCGGGCCGAGCCCGGCGGCGCTCGCCGCCTACCGTGAAGCCGCCGGCAAGCTCGACCTATACCCCGACGGCTCGGTGAAGGAGCTCCGCGCGGCAATCGGCGCCGCCTTCGGCCTGAACCCCGACCGCATCGTCTGCGGCGCGGGGTCCGACGACATCCTCTTCCTGATGGCCCACGGCTTCATCGGTCATGGCGAGGAAGGCATCTGCACCGAGCACGGCTTCGCCGTCTATCCGATCGCCATCCGTGCGGCGGGCGGCGTGCCGGTGGTGGCGCCCGAGAAAAGCCTCACGACCGACGTCGACGCGATCCTGGCGCGGGTGACGGACAAGACGCGCGTCGTCTTCATCGCCAACCCGAACAACCCGACCGGGACCTACCTTCCCTTCGACGAGGTGCGGCGGCTCCATGCCGGGCTTCCGCCGGACGTGATCCTGGTCCTCGACGCGGCCTATGCCGAGTACGTCAGACGGAACGACTACGAGAGCGGCATCGAGCTCGCCGCCACGGCCGACAACGTGGTGATGACCCGCACCTTCTCGAAGATTCACGGCCTTGCCGGACTTCGCCTCGGCTGGTGCTATGCGCCGGCGCCGATCGTCGACGCGTTGAACCGCATCCGCGGACCATTCAACGTCTCGACTCCGGCAATGGCGGCGGGCATTGCCTCGCTCGGCGACCGCGGCCACCTCGAGCGCGCCGTCGCCCACAACGAGACGTGGCTGCCCAAGGTGACCGAGGCGGTGACGAAGCTCGGCCTCAAGGTGACGCCGAGCGTCGGGAATTTCATTTTGATCCACTTCCCCGAGGAACCCGGCCGGACGGCCGCGGATGCCGACGCCTACCTCTACAACCGCGGCGTCGTGCTCCGCCGGATCGAGGCCTATGGCCTGCCCAACGCGCTTCGGATGACGATCGGCACCGCCGAGGCCAACGAGATGGCGATCGCCACGCTCGCCGAATTCCTGCGCGGCGCGAAGGCGGCGTGATGAGCGAGCCGTCCTTCCAGCGCCTGGCGCTGATCGGCATCGGCCTCATCGGCTCGTCGATCGCGCATGCCACCCGGCGGGCCAAGGCCGCCGGCCATATCGCGGTCCACAGCCGCACGCCGGCGACGCTGAAGCGCGCCCATGAGCTGCACCTCGGCGACAGCTACCACGCCGACCCGGCGGAAGCCGCGCGCGGCGCCGATTGCGTCATCCTGTGCATCCCGGTCGGCGCCTCGGGCGAGGCGACGAGGGCGGTCGCGCCGGCGCTGAAGCCGGGGGCGATCGTCTCCGACGTGGGCTCGGTCAAGGCCGCGGTGGTCGCCCAGATGTCCCCGCATCTGCCGAAGGAGGTTCATTTCGTGCCGGCGCATCCCGTCGCCGGCACGGAATATTCCGGACCGGACGCCGGCTTCGCCGAGCTCTTCGACAACCGGTGGTGCATTCTCACCCCGCCGCCCGGCACGAGCCAGGAGGCGGTCGAGCGGCTCCAGGACTTCTGGAAGCGGCTCGGCGCCAATGTCGAGGTGATGAGCCCCGAACACCACGACCTGGTGCTCGCCATCACCAGTCATGTGCCGCACCTCATCGCCTACAACATCGTGGGCACGGCCGCGCATCTCGAAACGGTGACGCAGTCGGAGGTGATGAAATTCTCGGCCGGCGGCTTCCGCGACTTCACCCGCATCGCCGCCTCCGACCCGACCATGTGGCGCGACGTCTTCCTCAACAATCGCGAGGCGGTGCTCGAGATGCTCGGCCGCTTCACCGAGGACCTGACGGCGCTCCAGCGCAACATCCGCTATGGCGAGGGCGACAAGCTGTTCGATCTCTTCACCCGCACGCGGGCCATCCGCCGCGGCATCATCGAGGCGGGGCAGGAGACGGCGGCTCCCGACTTCGGCCGGCCGCACGGCAAGGGCGAGGACACGGCCGGGTAGCCGAGGCTGCCGGCCGGGCGAGCGATGTCCGACGCGTCCGACTTCTGGGTGTTCGCCTACGGCTCGCTGATGTGGCGGCCCGGCTTCGAGCATGTCGAGCACGTGACGGCGCATCTCCCCGGCGCACGCCGCGCGCTCTGCGTCTGGTCCTTCGTCCATCGCGGCACGCGCGAGCGTCCCGGCCTGGTGCTCGGCCTCGACCGCGGCGGCTCCTGTCGCGGCGTCGCCTATCGCGTCGCCGAGGAAAGACGCGACGAGGTCGTCGCCTATCTCCGCGAGCGCGAGCTGGTGACCGACGTCTATCGCGAGGTGATGAGGCCGATCCGTCTCGACCGGCCAGACCGGCCAACGGTCACGGCCTTGACCTTCGTCGTCGACCGCGGCCACCACCAGTACGCCGGCCGTCTCCCGCCGGAGGTGATCCTGCGCCACGTTCGCGACAGTGAGGGCCGTTCCGGCGCCAATGCCGACTACGTGATCAACACGGTCCGCCATATGCGGAGCCTCGGCTTCCGCGATCCGGTGCTCGAGAAGGTTGCCGCGGCCTTGATCGCGGAAGGGCGCGGAGCCGAGAGGCCCGCCTCGGGCTAGGCCTTGCCGAGTTCCGCCACGCGCGTCAGCGCCTGCGGCGGAAGCGGCGGGGCGCGCGGCGAGCGCGCCGCCTCCAGGAGCAGCCG
>DASSPO010000089.1:0-3450 GCA_035699585.1 Bauldia sp. | reverse complement strand
ATGCCAGCGCGATCAGGTCGAACATTACCCGAATGTGAGCTTCATAGGTTTCCGGGATTCCGGTGGGGCGCTCGAAATCGGGCAGTGGCACGGGAGATTTCTCCGCCTGCTCGATTCGCTTCTCAACATCCCGGAGCGACGTGAGGTATTGGTCGAGCTTGTCGCGGTCGGCAGCGTTCAGTCCGCCCGCCAACCACCGCGCGTCGTCGCGAACGAAATCGAGCACGCTCTTGCGCAACTCCTGCCGCGCCTCGGCGCCGCCTTCGCCTGCTTCGGGAGCGCCAAACAGCCGCTCGAAGGCGGCCCGCGGATTCTGCTCTGCCGGCACCGGGCGGGTGGGGCTGGCCCACGAAAGATTGAATTGATAGGCGCAGCTATAACCGGAATCGCAGCGCCCCGTGGTTCGCGCGCCGTCGGTGCTGAGCTCCAGCGAGGGCAAACGGGTGAAACGGCCGATTTGCTGCGCGGCGATCTGGTCGATCGACACGCCGTTGCGAATATCCGAGCCACCCGTTTTCTTGGGACGGACCCCGGTTAAGTAGACCGCGGTGGCGCGCGAATGGTCGCCGCCGCCATCCGGACCGGGCGTGGCGTTCTCGTGGTTCAATCCACTAATGACTGTGAACTCGCTACGAAGTTTTGCCAACGGCGCGAGCGTTGGCGACAGTTCATAATCCTTGCCGGCGCCCGAAACCTCCCACTGCGACACGTTTACGCCGTTGGGGACATAGAGGTAGGCCAGGCGGCAGGGAATCGTCGGCTTTTCAGCGGCCAGCGACTTCGCTCCCATGAGCGATTCGAGCCAAGGCAAGCCGAGGCATACGCCAGCCGCCCGCAGCCACGTCCGCCGGCTCAATGGATAGCGATTGGAGTTCATGGAAGGTCTCACTACCGTTGCCGATGCTCTGTTGAGGGTGGTCGCATTCTCTGAAAGGGGACGCTTTCACAAATCGCCAGGATCAAATCCTGAAAGCCTTGGTCGGCCGACTTGTTGCGATCCGTGATGTCGCGGACCGCCAGTTTGTCACGATACGTCACTTCCCGCCCCAACGCATACGTGAGCAGATGCTCGGTGAGGCATTGTCGAAAATCGTCCTGGCTGGTGCGAACGAGCAATTCGCGCAGCTCGGACCAGTCCTGAAATCGCTCACCGGAGATTAATTGGCCGCTGGTGTCCAACGGACGGCTGCCCTCGGTGACGCGCCACCTTCCGATGGCGTCGTAGTTTTCCAGGGCGAAGCCCATAGGGTCGAGCAGCGCGTGGCACGACGCGCAAGCGGCATTGGCGCGGTGCTCCTCCAAGCGCGTTCGCAGCGGCAAGCTTTCATTTTCCCGTGTGTCGGGCAGCGGTGGAACGTCGCGCGGAGCGGGCGGAGGCTCCACGCCCAGTAGTTGCTCCAACAGCCACTTGCCACGTTTGACCGGCGAAGTGCGCGTTGGATGGGACGTCAGGGTAAGCACGCTGGCGTGCGTGACGATGCCTCGGCGCGGTGTACCGGCAAGCGAGACACGGGAGAAACCGTCGCCGGGCGGTTCCGACAGGCCATAGTGCTTTGCCAGGCGAGCGTTGAGGAACGTGTAGTCGGCGCTCACAAACTCGATAACGGACCGGTTCTCCCGGAGGATGTGCTCAAACAGCATCTCGCTCTCGCGGCGCATGTCGCCCGCCAGGGCAGCATCGAAACCTGGAAATACCTGGCGATCGGGAGTGGCCTGCTCTATGTCGCGCAGCTGCAGCCATTGGCCCGCAAAGTTTTGCGTGAGCGCCGCGCTCTTGGGATCGCGAATCATGCGCTTCACTTGCGCCGCCATGTGGCTTCGCAATTGGCCACGCTCGGCAAGGGTCAGCAACTCCTCGTCGGGCGTGCTGGACCACAGGAAATACGAGAGCCGCGAGGCCAGCGTAAACTCATCGATCAGCGTTCCCTTCTCGACGTCACCCGCGGGCACCGGCTGCGGGTGATACAGGAACTTGGGAGAGACCAGCAGTCCTTCCAGACCCACGCTCAAGGCAGCCAATGGCAATTGCCCGGCTGTAGCGGCCGAATCGAACAGTCGCGTGACCCTTTCGGTTTCGCTCGCGGCCAGTGGGCGGCGAAACAAGCGCCGGGCTGATTGCTTCAGCAGTGCCAGCGCTTCCTCGCGCGACAGTCCATAATCTTCTGCGAGCGGCCCCTCGATGGTGAACTCATGCAGCCAGAAATACCGCTCGGCAGCCGTCTCGGCATCCTTGTACTCATTGATGAACCACACTTGCCAGTCGTGTTGGCCGGCTGGAAGCTCGCTTGTCGTTTCAATCCACTGCTCGACTTGCGACCCGGCCGTGACAGTGAATGGACCGAGCGTTCGATCGGCCAACCGAACTTCGAACTTCACCTTTTCGTCGCCGACTTGCTGCGCGCCCACTTTGAAGCGCACTCGGTATTCGCCCGTGGCGGGGAGCAACACGGGTGCGTGGCGATAGCCGTTGGAGACAAACCACGCGCGGCCCGTATCGAGGCTGCTGCGCCCGCTCCCGCCATCCAGATCTTCGCCGCTGAGCCGCAATATCGGAACGCCTGCGGGACGGGACAACTTGCCGCGCAGGTAGTCGGATGTCTCCGGGGGGATCGGTGTAAAAGGTCCGCTGATCCCCAGGAATTCAACCGCACCCAGCTGCTCGGGCAAGGGGGCCGAATCCACAGGTGGACGCACCCGCAGCGCGATGCGATGTTCCCCCTCAGGAACCTTTACCAGGGTAAACGCCGTGGCCATCGGCCCCGGCCTCACTTTCCAATGGGCCGTGGGCGCGAGGGTGGCGATGAGCCGGCCATCGCATAATACGTCGATCGGCAGCAGTTCCTCGCCGCTTTTGCCCACGGCCGCCCGTATCACGACCCGATATGTCGTTTCGACAGGAAAGCGAACGGTGGTTCCCACCTGATCGGCGGCACCCTTAATGCGCAACGTTTTCTCGTGCAGCTCCGGCTCACCCGCGAATACCGTGAGCTTGTCGCCGGTGAGTTCGACTCCCACGCGCGGCGGCGACCGAAGGCGCGTGACTTCCCCGGCAACCTCGCGCGCGGCTGCCAGGTACTTCTCGAAGTGCAGCGGCGAGATGCTGAGCACATCGGCGATGTTGTCAAAGCCATAGCCGGCGTCGTCGGCCGGGAACTGGTTGGCTGGTTGCATTTCGATGCCGAATACATCGCGGACGCTATTGTTGTATTCCGCTCGATTCAGGCGCCGCAGCGTCACGCGCCCGGGATCTGGCTGCTGCGGATCGACATAAAAGACGGCCTGATCGATCCAATCGAGGATCTTACGCCGCTCCTGGGCCGAGGGCGCCGGCTCGCCGTGGGGCGGCATGATGTGGTTGGCCACGAGCTGCTGAGCCTTGCCCCATGCTTTCTGATCCGCCAGCAAATCGGAATGCCGCGTGTAGCGATCAAACGCCCAGCGCCCCTCGCT
>DASSPO010000088.1:0-6308 GCA_035699585.1 Bauldia sp. | reverse complement strand
AAGCGGCCCGACCCGGCGGAGATCGACATCTGCCGCTGGTGGCTCGACCTCGAAAGGCGGTTCGTGCATCCATCGGTCGTCGTGGCCCTCGGCGCCACCGCGCTCCGGTCGGTCACCGGACGAGGGGCTACGGTGGCCTCGCTCCGCGGGCGCCCGCTACGTCTGGGGGACGGAACGACACTGATCGCCACGGTTCATCCGTCCTACCTCCTCCGGATGCCGGACCGGTCGGCGGCAGAAGTCGAGTTCGGCCGCCTCGTCGAGGACCTCAAGCAGGCGCTCCGGCTGGCGGAAGGCGGCCGCGCCGCCTGAGTTTCTTGGCGGAGAAGGGAACCTCGCGTCCTCTCGGGGGTTCAAGGCGGGTGCCATGCCGCCGGTGCGGCACGGCGACGTGGTCGCATGAGTTGTGAGGTAAGCCTGATGCCAACCCGCCCCCGCCTTCCCTCCCTCGCTGTCGCGCTGCTTTCGGGAGCCGCGAGCGTCTTGCTCGCCCTCGACGAGAGCCGCGCCCAGGAAGCTCGGGCCGCTTACGGTTATGTTACCGCCAATCTCAACCAGCGTGCCGGACCGGGCACGCAGTACCCGGCGATGCAGGTCATCCCGGCGCGCTCGCAGGTGACCATCAACGGCTGCCTTCCGAACCTCGCCTGGTGCGAGGGCGTCTACGGCGAGACGCACGGGTGGATGAGCGCGCGGTATCTCCGACTCTACGATTACACCCGCGAGGCTTGGGTCGAGGTCGACGACTACGCACGCTCGACCAGGCTTGCGACTTACACCTTCGACCTCGAGGGGTACTGGTACGCCTATTATCGCGACCGTCCGTTCTATCCGCAGCGCGCCGCGTGGCTGGTGCCGCGGGCGCCGGTCATCGACACGGGCGTGTTCTACCGCGAGCTCTCGCCCTACGGCCGGTGGGTGCTGCTTGAAGGACGCTACGTCTGGATGCCCGAGGTTGGTCCGCAGTGGCGGCCCTACACGGACGGCCGCTGGGAATATACCCGCCGCTACGGCTGGACTTGGGTGTCGAACGAGCCCTTCGGATGGGCGACATACCACTACGGCCGCTGGGCCTATTCGGCCCGACTCGGTTGGGTCTGGGTGCCCGGAACGCAATGGGCACCGGCGTGGGTTGCCTGGCGCGGGTCGGAAGATCACCTCGCCTGGGCGCCGCTGCCGCCCGACGCCGGGCCGGGCTTCGTGCTTGACGACGGCTTCGACCAGATCCCCGGCTATTACTGGCAGGTCGTTCCGGCGGCCTCGTTCCTCCTCCCCAATCTGGTCGATGCGATCCTTCGCGACGAGGATGAACGCCGCCCGTCGCTCGAGCGCGCCCGCCCGATCGGCAATGTCCGGATCGAGAACAACGTCGTCGTCAACAACGTCATCAATATCGAGTACGTCGAACAGAAGACGAAGGAGCAGGTCGTCCCGCGCGAGGTGGTCATCACCAACGAGGCCGCCCGGCAGGCAGAGACCAGCGAGGAAGTGGTCCGCATCTACCAGCCGCCGGTCGCCGAGGCGCCGGTGACGGAATCGCCGCCGGCCGTTCTGCCGGAGGAAGTCGCTGCCCAACAGAGCCAGACCGCCGGTCAGGCCGGCGACGAGCCGCCAACCGAAGACCGTGTTCCCGAGGCGGCCGAAGATCTGGCGCAGCTTCCCCCCACGGAACCGCCGCCCTTGGCCGAGGACGAGCCTCCCGCCGAGGAGGCGCCCGCCGAGGAGGCTCCGCCGGCTCCGGCGCCGGGCGAGGAGCCAGCCCCGCCGTCGGATCAGCCGCCCGCATCGGAGGCATCCCCGCCACCGGCGCCGGAGTCGCCGCCAGCGGAGCCGGGAACGGAGGCCGAAACGCCTCCTCCCGCGGCCGAGGAGCCATCGCCCCCTCCGGCCGAACAGGAACAGGCTCCGCCGGAAGCGCCTGTCATCGAGGCGCCCCCCGCTTCCGACGCGGCACCGCCATCCGGAGCGGAGGAACCGCCGCCGCCAGCCGAACCGCCGCCGCCACCACCCGCGGTGGAGGAACCGGGCGCCGATGCGGAACCACCTCCGCCGCCCTCCGAGCCACCCCCGGAGCCGGCCGAGGAACGGGCCGCCCCCGACGCTGCGGCCCCTCCCGCGGAACCGCCGCCGGCAGAAGCACCGCCGCCACCGCCCGCAGAGCCGGAAGCGCCTCCGCCGCCCGCAGACGTGGCTCCGCCACCGGAGACCGTAACCCCTCCGCCGGCCGAGGAACCGCCGCCGCCACCGCCTGCGGCCGCCGAGGAACCGGCCCCTCCGGCGGAAGCGGCTCCTGAAGCAGCGCCGCCTGCCGAACCGCCTCCACCGGCGGAAGCGGCACCCGAGGCAGCGCCGCCTGCCGAACCGCCCCCGCCGCCGGCCGACCAACAGCCGGCGCCGGAAGCGGCCACGCCTCCCGCAGCCGAGGAGCCACCGCCTCCGCCCCCGGAGGAGCCGCCCCCGCCGCCCGCCGCGCAGGAGCAGGAGGCGGAACCGCAGGCCGGGGACTGCCCAGAGGGCATGCGCATGAACCGCAAGGGCGATTGCGTTCCGCGCGGGAAACAGAAGGACTGAGACTCAGGACGGGGCGTTGCCCGGCGACGCCCCGTCCTGTAATCCGGGCTCCTTCATTCGGGGAGTTCCGGTATGGCTCAAGTCAAGAAGGTCGTGCTTGCCTATTCGGGCGGCCTCGACACCTCGATCATCCTCAAGTGGCTGCAGACGACCTACGGCGCGGAGGTAGTCACCTTCACCGCCGATCTCGGCCAGGGCGAGGAGCTCGAGCCGGCGCGGCGGAAAGCCGAGCTTCTCGGTATCCGCGAGATCCATATCGAGGACCTGCGCGAGGAGTTCGTCCGCGATTTCGTCTTCCCGATGATGCGGATGAACGCGCTTTATGAAGGCGTCTACCTGCTCGGCACCTCGATCGCGCGCCCGCTGATCGCCAAGCGCCTGGTCGAGATCGCCCACGAGACCGGTGCCGACGCCATCGCCCACGGCGCGACCGGCAAGGGCAACGACCAGGTGCGATTTGAGCTTACGGCCTACGCGCTCGATCCCAACATCAAGGTGATCGCTCCGTGGCGCGAGTGGGAATTCAAGTCGCGTACCGACCTCATCGATTTCGCCGAGAAGCACCAGATCCCGGTGCCGAAGGACAAGCGCGGCGAAGCACCCTTCTCCGTCGACGCCAACCTCCTTCACTCGTCCTCGGAGGGCAAGGTGCTCGAAGATCCGTGGGTCGAGCCGCCGCCCTACGTGTTCCAGCGCACGGTCGCCCCCGAGGATGCGCCGGACAAGGATACCTTCGTCGAGATCACCTTCCAGCGCGGCGACCCGGTCGCGGTCGACGGCAAGGCGATGAGCCCGGCCGCGCTGCTTGCGTACCTCAACGCCCTTGGCCGCGATAACGGCGTCGGGAGGGTCGATCTGGTCGAGAACCGCTTCGTCGGCATGAAGTCGCGCGGCATCTATGAAACGCCCGGCGGAACGATCCTCCACGTTGCCCATCGCGCCATGGAGTCGCTCACTCTCGACCGCGAGGCCGCGCACCTCAAGGACTCGCTCATGCCGCGCTACGCCGAGCTGGTCTATTACGGTTTCTGGTTCGCGCCCGAGCGTCACATGCTCCAGGCCCTTTGCGACACGAGCCAGGAGCACGTCGAAGGGACCGTCCGCCTCAAGCTCTACAAGGGCAATGTGATCGTCGTCGGCCGCAAGAGCCCGAAGTCGCTTTATTCGGACGCCCTGGTCACGTTCGAGGACGATCGGGGCGCATATGATCAGAAGGACGCCGCGGGCTTCATCCGCCTCAATGCCCTCCGCCTTCGAACGCTCGCGGCTCGCGACCGGCACAACTGATTGCATCCCTGGCGGGAATCGGTATCGTCACTTCCCGCAGGCCTTAATGTCGCATTAAGCAGGCGGATGCGACTTTTTCGGCGATCCGTGGGGGGAAGCGGAACCGCATGCGCCGAAAGGAACCGGGCTCGGGTCGCACCGCACCTGCGACCGAAGCAATGATCATGCTTGAGGATGCGCTGTCGCGCATGCCCTACGGCATCTCGGCCTGGAGCGAAGACTTCCGCCTTCTGTTCTGGAACGATGCCTATCTTCGCCTTTACGACATCCCTCCCGAGGCCATGCTCCCCGGCATGTCGCTCCGCGAGCGGATAGAAATGTCGGTGGCGGTGGGCAACCATCCCGGCGAAAGCATCGACTACCTTGTGGCGCGGCACCGCAGGCGTCTTGAGGCCAGCCGCGACCCGGCATCCCCGGCGGTCTATGTCGACAAGGTCGGAGAGCGACTGATCGAGCGCACCTATCTGCCGAGCCCGGGGCACGGCTGGATCGTCGTCCATGAAGACGAGACCGCCCAGCATCGCCGCGAGGCCGATCTCCAGGCGCAACATCGCCGGCTCGACGCAGCGCTCGACAGCATGTCCTACGGGTTCTGCCTGTTCGACAGCGACTTCCGGCTCGTCCTTTGGAACGCGGGCTTCATCGACCTGTACCGCCTCGACCGCAAGGAGATCGTGGCCGGGATGCCGCTGATCGAGGTCTTCCTGGCGAGCATCGCAGCCGGCAATCATCAGGGATGGACCGCCGGTGAGATGGCGGTTCGCGAACGTGCCCGGCTTTCCTCGCTCGGTCCCGGGGAGACGCTTGTCTCGGAGGCCGTGCTGGAAAGCGGGCGTATCGTCGAGATCAGGTGGAAGCGCACGCCGGACGGTTCCTGGGTCAGCACCCATGAGGACGTCACCGATGAGCGCGACCGGGTTCAGGCGCTCGAGCGGCGCGAGGCCGAGCTCAAGCGCCAGAACATGCGCTTCGAGGCCGCGGTCAATCACATGTCGCAGGGCCTCTGCATGTTCGACGCGCAGCAAGAGCTGATCATCTGCAACAAGCGCTATGCGGACCTCTACGGGCTGCCGCCCGAACTGGTGGTCCCCGGAACGACACTCATGGACATCCTGCGTTACCGGATGGCGCACGGCTTCCATCCGAAGGATGGCGCGGAGGACTACATCAGGAAGCGCCTCGACATGGTCGCCAAGCGGCAGGACGCGGTCGATACCGTCGAGCTCCAAGACGGACGGGTCATCTCCGTGATCCATCACCCGCTCCCCGACGGGGGTTGGGTCTCCACCCACGAGGACGTCACCGAGCAGCGGCGCAACGAGGCCCGCATTCGCCACCTCGCCCGCCACGACGCGCTGACCGATCTCCCCAACCGCATGCAGTTTCGCGAGCGGATGGAGCAGGCCGAGGACCTGATCGCCAGCGGCCATTTCGTCGCGGTCCTCTTCATCGACCTCGATCATTTCAAGAGCGTCAACGATCTCTACGGCCACGGCGTCGGCGACGTGGTCCTGAAGCAGGTGTCGCAGCGGCTCCTCGCCTCATGCCGTGAGGGCGACTTCATTGCCCGCCTCGGCGGCGACGAGTTCGCCGTTCTCCAGACCGCCCTGGGCTCGCCCCAGGACGCGGCGGCGCTCGCCGACCGGATCGTGCGGACGATGAGCGTGCCGCTCCAGGTGCAAGGACAGGAGATCATCCTGGGCGCGAGCGTCGGCATCGCGGTCGCGCCGAACGACGGCCGCGATGCCGAAACGCTGATGAAGAACGCCGACCTGGCGGCTTACCGTGCGAAGGCCGACGGCCGCGGCGCCTACCACTTCTTCGAACCCGGCCTGGATGCGGCGCTTCAGGAACGTCTCGCCTTCGAGACCGAGCTTCGCGGCGCGCTGGCGCGAAACGAGCTGATGCTGGTCTTTCAGCCGCTGTTCAGTCTTCGCGACAACCGGATCAGCGGCGTCGAGGCGCTGATCCGCTGGAATCATCCCCGGCGCGGGGTGGTGATGCCGGACCGGCTCATTCCGGCCGCCGAAAAGTCGGGACTGATCGGCCCGATCGGCGAATGGGCGCTTCGCGAGGCCTGCCTCGCGGCGGCAAGCTGGCCCGAGCATATTTCGGTTGCGGTCAACGTCTCCCCGATCCAGTTCGTCCAGCGGAGTCTGATCCGCCACGTCAAGGAGGCGCTCCGCATCTCAGGGATCGCCCCGAACCGGTTGGATATAGAAGTGACGGAGTCGGCGCTGCTCGCCGACAACGAGATGACTCTCGGCATGCTCGGCGAGCTCCGCAATATTGGCGTCGGCATCTCGCTCGATGATTTCGGCACCGGCTATTCCAGCCTCGGCTATCTTCGCGCCTTCCCCTTCGACAAGATCAAGATCGACCGCTCCTTCGTGCACGATCTGGCAAGCCACCGCGACAGCCTGGCGATCATCAAGGCGGTGATCGCGCTC
>DASSPO010000087.1:0-18069 GCA_035699585.1 Bauldia sp. | reverse complement strand
GGCATGTTGTGCATGCCGTAGACCTCGTCGATGCCGAAGCGCTCCATCAGGCCGTCCTCGATCATCGCCTTGCCGCCGCCACCACCCTCCTCGGCGGGCTGGAAGATCACCACCGCCGTGCCGTCGAAGTTCCGCGTCTCGGCCAGGTAGCGGGACGCGCCGAGGAGCATGGCGGTGTGGCCGTCGTGACCGCAGGCGTGCATCCTGCCGGGCGCGGTCGAGGACCACGGGACGCCGGACGTTTCGGTCATGGGGAGCGCGTCCATGTCGGCGCGGAGCGCGATGACCCGGCCGCTTGACGCGGTCCGCCCGCGGATGACGCCGACCACGCCGGTCCGGCCGAGGCCGGTCACGACTTCGTCGACCCCGAACTGGCCGAGCTTTTCCGCCACCGTCGCGGCCGTGCGGTGCACCTCGTACATGATCTCGGGATGACGATGGAGGTCGTGGCGCCAGGCGACGATGTCATCCTGGAACTCGGCGAAACGGTTGATGATCGGCATCTTCTGAAACCTGCCCGTGTTGCGCCGCACTATAGACCGGCAGGCATTGGGAAGGCGAGAGGGCGGGTCAAGCGGCGCGAGCCAGCCCGCCGCGTTCCTCGATGACCGAGATCACCCGATCGAGGCCTTCGCCGGTCTTCATGTTGGTGAACACGAACGGCCTTTGCCCGCGCATCTTCCTGGCGTCCCGGTCCATCACCTCGAGCGAGGCTCCGACCATCGGAGCGAGGTCGATCTTGTTTATGACGAGGAGATCGGAGCGCACGATTCCAGGGCCGCCCTTCCTTGGGATCTTGTCGCCGGCGGCGACGTCGATGACGTAGATGGTGAGATCGGCGAGCTCCGGCGAGAACGTGGCGGCGAGGTTGTCGCCGCCGGATTCGACGAGCACCAGGTCGAGCGTCGGGAACTTCGACCGGAGCTCGGCGATGGCGGCAAGATTGATCGACGCATCCTCGCGGATCGCCGTGTGCGGGCATCCTCCGGTCTCGACCCCAAGGATACGCTCCGGCGGCAGCGCGCCGGAACGGGTGAGGAATTCGGCATCCTCCCGGGTGTAGATGTCGTTGGTGATGGCGGCAATGTCGTAGCGGTCGCGGAGCGCCTTGCAGAGCGCGTCCATGAGCGCGGTCTTGCCCGAGCCGACCGGACCGCCGACACCGACACGCAGCGGGCCGTTGATTGGCGACGTCATGAGCGGAAAAGCCTCGTGTACTGGGTTTCGTGTTTCATGCTGGCGATGTCGGCGCGGAACGCGGCGCCGCCGAGATCGTCGAGGCAAGCATGCAAGGACGAGGCCGCAATCTCCTCGACCAGCGGCGCGAGCATGGCGATGGCGCGCTGGCCTTCGGTTTGACCGATGGGAATGGCGCGGATGCCGGCAGAGACGATGTTGGCGACGAATGCGTTGAGATAGGCGACGAGGGAGGCGCCAACCGGGACGTCGTGTGCCGCGGCGGCCACGGCCACAGCGACGGGATAGGCAACTGCCGGCTCTGCCTTCAGGACCGCGGCCGACGCCGCCAGCCGCGGGTGCGGCCAGGTGGCGGCGACGGCGGAAAGGAATGCCGTTCCCTGTGCACAGGATTCGCGCCGTCGCTCCTTCGACGGCTGGAGAGCGGCGGCCAGCTCGACGATTGCAAGGAGCCGACCCGAGTCGCCGGTTGCAGCCGCAGCATAGGTCTGGACAAACAGGATCGCGTCATTGCGGCCCGCGCCGTGGCAAAGCACATCGCCGAGCCATCCTTCAAGATCGGCGGCAGTCGCGACCGTGCCGTCCTCGATCGCCCATTCGAGCCCATGGCTGTAGCTGAAGGCACCCACGGGAAAGGATGGCGACAGCCACGCGAGCAGGCGCTGAAGCGCGGCGGAGGACACCACCTGACCCGGAGACGACTCAAGCATGATCGTGGCCGTGGTCGCCGTCGTCCTCATGGCCGTGGTGATGAGCCCCGCCATAGGCGCCCCCCTCGGGATCGAAGGGCGCCTCGACATGAGTTAGCTCCGCACCGAGGCTCACGAGCATCGCTTCGATCACGTGGTCCTCGCGGATCAGGAGACGGTCGCTCTCGACCTGTACGGGCAGGTGACGATTGCCGAGGTGCCACGCGAGGCGCACGAGATGGGCAGGGTCGGTGCCGCGAACCTCGACCAGCGGCTCGGCGGAGGCCTTCACCGCTACGATCCGCCCATCCTCGAGAAGGAGGCCGTCGCCATCGCGGATCGCGGTCGCTTCCGGCAAGTCGAGGAGGAAATCGAGGCCACCCTCGCCCTGCATGCGGAGGCGGCGGCGATGGCGGTGGTCGAAGTCGAGCACGACCGTGTCGGTGGCAACGTGCGACCAGGCACCGGACGGGAAGACCTTCGTGGCGCGGATCACGGTCTCGGCGAGTCCGGCCGGAAATTCGGGGCGGGAGGCTCGACGGCGACGTTCTCCCAGTCCATGCTGTTCGGTCTGGGTTCACGGAGCCGCGACACCTGATCCTTCGACCAGGCGTGAAAGTCAGTCTCACAGGCGATAGCCTGCCGGGGGCGGGTCTTCAGGTCGCTCATGGCAGTCACTCTAGAACATAGACCCGGACAGGGCTATTGAAACAAGGGATCGGATTGGGGCATCGACGTGCGCGCGGTCCTCTTCGACAAGGACGGAACGCTCCTCGATTTCGAGGCGACGTGGGGGCCGCTTTACCGGTCGCTGGCGCTCGACCTTGCCGAAGGTGATGCCGACCGGGCCGCGGCAATGCTGGCCGCCGGTGGGCTCGACGAGGAGACCGGGCGCATGCGGTCCGGGTCGGTGCTCGGGGCCGGCACCACCGCCGACATCGTGCGGCTATGGTACCCGGACCTCGCCGGTCCGGCCTTCGATGCGGTGGCGGCCGAGATCGATGCCGCCTTCCGTGCGCACGGCGAGATCGGATCGGTTCCGGTACCGGGCGCCGTGGAGGTGCTTGCAGAACTTGCGGCGATGGACTTCATGATGGGCGTCGCCACCAACGACGCGACCGAGGCCGCGGCCGCCGCGATTGCCGGGCTCGGGCTCGATGAATATCTCCCCTACGTCTTCGGCTACGACTCCGTGCCGCGGCCAAAACCCGCGCCGGACATCGTGTTTGCCTTCGCCGCGGCGACCGGCGTCGATCCGATCGAGGTCGCCGTAGTGGGCGACAACCGCTACGACATGGAAATGGCGCGCGCCGCTGGCGCGGGCGCCGCGATCGGGGTTCTCTCGGGCAACAGCGATGCCAGCGACCTTGCGCCCTACGCCGACGTGATCCTGCCGAGCATCAGGGAATTGCCGGAGTGGCTGGCGGCGCGAAAGGATACAGCGAGCGCCGACCGGACCGAGACGTGACTCTAGCCGGATAATCAAAACAGAAAGTACCTCTGGGCCATGGGAAGGACCTCGGCCGGGGCGCAGGTGAGAAGCTCGCCGTCGGCGCGCACCTCGTAGGTTTCGGGATCGACTTCGATCTTCGGCGTCGCCGCGTTGTGAATCATCGATTCCTTGGAGATGCCGCGGGTGTGCCGGACCGGAAGAAGCTGCCGCGAGAGGCCGAGCACATCGGCGAGGCCGTCGGCGACCGAGGCCTGGCTCGCGAAAGTCACCGCCGAACGGGTCATCGCCTTGCCGTAGCCGCCGAACATGTGGCGGTAGTGAACCGGCTGCGGCGTCGGGATCGAGGCGTTGGGATCGCCCATGGCGGCGGCGGCAATCGTGCCCATCTTGATCACCATGTCAGGCTTCACGCCGAAGAAGGCGGGCGACCACACGACGAGATCGGCAAGCTTGCCGATCGTCACCGAGCCCACCCACTCGTCGATGCCATGGGTGATGGCCGGGTTGATGGTGTACTTGGCGATGTAGCGTTTGACCCGGAAGTTGTCGTTGCCGGCCCGATCCTCGGGCAGCGGCCCGCGCTGGATCTTCATCTTGTGCGCGGTCTGCCAGGTGCGGATCAGCACCTCGCCGACCCGGCCCATCGCCTGGCTGTCGGAGGCCATCATCGAAAAGGCCCCCATGTCATGAAGGATGTCCTCGGCGGCGATGGTCTCCTTGCGGATGCGACTCTCGGCGAAGGCTACATCCTCTGGGATGGCCGGATCGAGATGGTGACAGACCATGAGCATGTCGAGATGCTCGTCGATGGTGTTGATGGTGTAGGGCCGCGTTGGGTTGGTCGAAGACGGGAGTACGTTCGCGAGCCCGGCCACCTTGATGATGTCCGGCGCATGGCCGCCGCCGGCGCCCTCGGTGTGGAAGGCGTGAATGGTACGGCCCTTGAAGGCGGCAATCGAATCCTCGACGAAACCCGACTCGTTGAGCGTATCGGTATGGATCATCACCTGGATGTCGAAGTCGTCGGCGACCGACAGGCAGCAGTCGATTGCCGCCGGCGTCGTGCCCCAGTCCTCGTGAAGCTTTAAGGCCGCAGCCCCGCCCCGCACCTGCTCCTCGAGGGCCGACGGAAGCGAGGCATTTCCCTTGCCGGCGAAAGCGAGGTTCATCGGGAAGCCTTCGGACGCCTGGATCATGCGACCGAGATGCCAGGGGCCCGGGGTGCAGGTCGTGGCGTTGGTGCCGGTCGCCGGACCCGTCCCGCCGCCGAGCATGGTGGTCACACCGGACATCAGCGCTTCCTCGATCTGCTGCGGGCAGATGAAATGGATGTGCATATCGAGGCCGCCGGCGGTGACGATCTTGCCCTCGCCGGCGATGGCCTCGGTGCCTGGACCGACGATGATGTCTACGCCGGGCTGGACGTCGGGGTTTCCGGCCTTCCCGATACCTGAAATCTTGCCGTCCCTGATGCCGATGTCGGCCTTGACGATGCCCCAGTGGTCGATGATCAGCACGTTGGTGATGACCGTGTCGACAGCGCCCTCGGCGCGGGTGATCTGGCTCTGGCCCATGCCGTCGCGGATCACCTTCCCGCCTCCGAACTTCACCTCCTCGCCATAGATGGTGAAGTCCTGCTCGACCTCGACGATCAGCTCGGTGTCGGCGAGGCGGACCTTGTCGCCGACGGTCGGACCGAACATTTCGGCGTAGGCGGGGCGGGGAATGCGATGGGGCATGGCTTCACCTTTCAGGAAGGCATTTGAAGAAAGGGACTGCGGGCAGCGCGGTCGTCATTTCAGTTTTCAGGCCGACGAGCCGTAGTTCACCCGCCGACGTTGTCGTGTCGCATTCATCGAACCGGGGACGAAGCGACTTGTGGGCGATCGTCACCTGGCCGCGATTGTCAGTCGCCAAGGGGCCCCATGACCTTCTGATTGAAACCGAAGACCAGCCGGTCGCCACGATAGGGGACGAGGGTGACGGTGCGGGTTTGGCCGGGCTCGAACCGGACAGCGCTGCCGGCGGGGATATCGAGCCGCATGCCGCGGGTCTTCTCGCGGGCGAACGCCAGCGCCGCGTTTGTCTCGTAGAAGTGATAGTGCGAGCCGACCTGAATCGGACGGTCGCCGGTATTGGCGACATCGAGCGTCACGGTCGGTTGGCCGGCGTTCAGTTCGATCTCGCCTTCGCGGGTGATGATCTCCCCGGGAATCATGGGCTCCTCCTTCAGGCCGCGCGGCGGCCGATACAATCGCTGCGATTGCGAAACACGCGGCTGGTCGAGGCCGAATACGTGCCGAGCATGGCGGGCTATCCTGCCCCGAGGGCGAGCGCGACGCCAATCGCCGCACCGGCGCCGCCGAGGACGCGCGACAGCGTCGCGGCCCGCGTCTTGCCGAGGCCGACGCCGGTAACCAGGAGGAGGCCGATGCCGATCCCGGCGGCGTGGAGAAGCGTCGTGGCGAGGGCGAAGCCGATGCCATAGGGCAGAGCGGTCACCGCGCCGAGCCCTTCGCCGTGGGCTTGGCCATGGAAGATCGCGAACACGCCAACCAGAGTCGTGGCCAGGGGGATCGGAAAGCGCACCGCCGACGCGATGAAGAGGCCAAGCGTCACCACCGAAGCCAGGATAACCGGCTCGACGAACGGCAGCGCGACACCGGCGAGAGCAAGGACATAGCCAATGGCCATCGCACCCACGAAGGCGGCAGGGATGACCGCCGTGGCGCGCCCGCCGACGGTTGCCGCCCAGAGGCCGACGGCCACCATCACCACGATGTGGTCCAGCCCGAGGAGCGGATGGGTGAATCCCGAAAAGAACGATCCGTGCCCGTGCGGATCGAAATGGGCAAAGGCCGGAGCGGTCGCGGCAAGGACGATGGCCAAGGCGGGCGGAAGACGCTTCAGCATAGGGCTTCTCCGTATCGATTCAGCGGATCGGGTTGTGGACGGTGACGAGCTTGGTGCCGTCGGGAAACGTGGCTTCGACCTGAACCTCGGCGATCATCTCCGCGACGCCCTCCATCACCTGGTCGCGGGTGACCACATGAGCGCCTGCGTCCATGAGGTCGGCGACCGTGCGGCCGTCGCGAGCGCCCTCGACCACGAAATCCGTGATCAGAGCGATTGCCTCGGGGTAGTTGAGCTTGACCCCGCGTTCGAGCCGCCGGCGCGCGACGAGCGCCGCCATGGCGATGAGCAGCTTGTCCTTTTCACGCGGCGTAAGGTTCATGCATCCCTCTACAGGTTCCAGACCCGCGGCATCGGCACGCCGCGGAGCGTGGTCACTGCCCGGATCGCCAAGGCCCGGAGCACCTGCCCGCTCCCGGCGATCATGCGGGCGACCAGAAGCCCATCAAATCCGCTCACGCCCGCTTCACCCGGCATGTCATCGAGTGCGGCGCGAAGGACATCGACACGCGCCTCGGCATCCGGCGCGACAAGCACCAGCGTTGCGAAAGCTATCGCCCCGCCGCCCGTGGCGCGGCCATTCATCATCGAAGCGGCGTCGCCTTCGAGCCTCGTCGTGTCGGCGAAAACAAGCCGGCTGCCGCGGCGGATGCGCCATGCATCGCTCATGACGACGTCGGTGAGGCGTTCGCCCATTGCCGTTCGGCCGAGCACCACGGCTTCGAAGGCGAGCAACGTCGCGTCCTCCTCCACCACCGCCGTCAGCGTACGCGCCATGGCGGAGCGGTTGAAGATGATCGTCTCCTGGGGAAGCCAGAACAGGCGGCCGCCTCCCGACACGGAAAGCCGCGTCTCGACCCGCGCCGTCCCCTGCGACCGGCGATAGACACGCTCCGCCGCCTGGGACGTGACCACGGCAGCGGCCGAGCGGCCCACTGCGACGTCGATCTCGAAATGATCGCCACCGGTCATGCCGCCCGCGGTGTTGAGGAGAACGGCCTCGAGCGGGGCATCCGCCGAGACCCGCGGCAGACGGATGCGAGACGAGCCGGCCTGGTGCAGGGCAGCAAGGCGCGACCTGCCGGCGGCGGCACGCACTTCGATCCTGGCAACCCCCCGCGCGCGCTGGAGCGCCGGCGTTGCCGCCATTTGCTTGGGTCTTGCCGGATCGGCAGAAAGCGCGGCGAGCATCATGAACCTGTCACGTCCTTGGCCAGGTCGCTCATGCAAGCTTAGCGCCATGGCTCTTTGCTGGGCCGCGGAGATACGTGGGGCAACGTCAGCAAGATTTTATGGCAGACTGCCAGTGAAATCAGCACGAGGGCCGGATGCGCTCTTTGCCAAGAGGGCAATCCTGTGGTTTAGAGGACGAAAGAGGGTGGTCGGGGGCGTCGCGACCGTTCGTTTAGGGCTGAGTAAGGCATCGTGCGACGGGCGCTTCTGATCGCTGCGGCATCCCTGATTTTCGCGGGCGCGCAGGCCTTTGCCAAGACCGACCCCGCCTACATCGTCGTCGACGCCGGCAAGGGCGTGGTGATAGGCCACGAGAAGTCGGATCGCCGATGGCCGCCGGCCTCGGTCACCAAGGTCATGACCGCCTATCTGGTGTTCAAGGCGCTCAAGGCCGGCCAGCTCAAGCTCACTTCCCCGGTGGTGATTTCGGCCAACGCGGTCGCCGAGCCGCCCTCGAAGATGGGCTACAAGGCCGGGACTGTGCTCACCGTCGACAACGCCCTCAAGATGATGATCGTCCGCTCGGCGAACGACATCGCCGTGGCGCTCGCGGAAACCGTCGGCGGCAGCGAGGCCAACTTCGTCAAGATGATGAACGCTGAGGCCAGGCGCCTCGGCATGAACGGCACCAGCTTCCGCAATCCCAATGGGTTGCCGGCCGACGGGCAGTATTCCACAGCCCGCGACCTCGCGGTCCTCGCCCGCGCCACCTGGATGCAGTTTCCGGAATATCGCGACTACTTCACCATCACTGCGATCCGCGCCGGCAACAAGGTGCTGCGAAACTACAACACGCTCCTCGACCATTACCGGGGCGCCAACGGCATGAAGACCGGGTTCATCTGCTCGTCGGGATTTAACGTGGTGGCAACGGCGACAAAGAACGGGCGAACCCTCATTGCCGTCGTCCTGGGCGAGACCTCGGCGGCACAGCGCGCCGAGACCGCCGCGAGCCTGCTCAATCGCGGATTCAACGGCGTCTTCGGCGGCTTTCTGGGGCAGGACCTCGCAAACTTCCGGAAGCAGCCGTCGCCGGCGGCACCGGTCAACCTCCACGAGGAGATCTGCGGCAAGAACCGCCCCAGGGGCGAGACCGATGCGGCGGTTTCGGCACTCGGCCCGCGGTTTGTGGTGATGGAGCCGGTGCGCGTCTTCACCGGAGGCGCCGATCCGGTTGGTGCCACGCCTGCGGCGGCACCGGCCGCATCGCCGGGCGGCGAGGTCAACATGCCCTTGCCCCGTCCACGTCCGCAGTACCCCGCCGGCGCAGCCGCCGCCAGCGAGCGGATCGCGCAGTAGGACAGCGGCCAACGGCCTCGAACCCATCCTCGACACGGCGGCCGCCGCCACCGGCAGCTACCCCCGTTCGATCAAGAACACCCAGGTGTCACCGTGTTTCTCGGCAGCGACGAGCACGTGGCCGGCCTCCCGGCAGAAGTGCGGGATATCGATCGCAGCCAGCGGATCACTCGCTTCGACCAGGAGCCGCCGGCCGCTTCCCAGGGAAAGCAGCGCCTTCCGCGTCTTAAGCACCGGCAACGGACACGCGAGGCCGCGAAGGTCCAGGTGGCGATCGTGCGCCCCGGCAATCGTCGTCATCGCGCCTTGCCCCGTTCTCCACCGATGCTAGGTTCGGAAGCGGCCATGGTAATCGGGTAGATGGGCTTCATCGACAATCTCGGCAGGGACTGGCTGTTCATCCGCGGGGTCGTAAGCGCCCTTCGCGTGGTAACGCCGATGGCCCGCAACAAGACGCGGACCTTTTCCGACGCGGCGGAGGACCTCGCCAGGCAATACGGCGACCGCCCCGCGCTTCTTTCCGACCGTGAATCCCTCACCTTCCGTCAGTACGACGCCCGCGCCAATCGCTACGCTCGCTGGGCGATGGCGCACGGCATCGAGAAGGGCGACGTGGTCTGTCTCATGATGCCGAACCGGCCGGAATACGCGGCGATCTGGCTCGGTATCGTCCGGGCCGGCGGCGTCGTGGCCCTCCTCAACACCAACCTCCGCGGGGCGGCGCTCGCCCATTGCGTCAACCTCGTCCGGCCGAAACATGTGATCGTCGACTCCGATCTCGCGGCACAATACGACACGGCGGACCCGCTTGTCGTCCCGGGCGCGATGGTATGGCGTCACGGCGGCCCGGCACGCAACCTGCCGCGTGTCGACGAGAGCGTGATGGAACTCTCCGATGCCCCGATCCCCAAGAACGAGCGTCCGCCGCTCACCCTGGACGACCCCTGCCTCTACATCTACACGAGCGGTACGACCGGGTTGCCCAAGGCAGCGCACATCAACCACTATCGCGTCTACGCCGCGATGCTCGCCTTCTCGAAGGTGATCGAGGCTACCGAGAACGACCGCGTCTATAACTGTCTGCCGATGTATCACACCTCTGGCGGCGTGCTGGCGATCGGCTCGGCGCTGGTGGCCGGCGGCTCGACCTTCATTCGCGAGAAGTTCTCGGCGAGTCATTTCTGGGACGACGTCGTCGACAACCGCTGCACGCGCTTCCAGTACATCGGCGAACTGTGCCGGTATCTCCTCAATGCCCCGACGCATCCGAAGGAGCAGCATCACGCAATCCGCATCTGTTGCGGCAACGGGCTCCGCCCCGACATCTGGATGCCGTTCAAGGAGCGCTTCGGCATTGAGCATATCCGCGAATTCTATGCGGCGACGGAAGGCAACGCGATTCTTTTCAACTTCGACGACATGCCGGGAGCGGTCGGTCGCATCCCGCGCTGGGCGCGGCCGATATTTCCGGTGACCACGATCCGCTTCGACATCAATCGCGAGACTCCGGTGAGAGGCGAGGACGGGCTCTGCATCGAATGCGACGTAGGGGAAGTGGGCGAACTGGTCTCGCAGATTGTCATCAACCCGCTCAAGCCGGGACAACGCTTCGACGGCTATGCCGACAAGGTCGAGACCGAGAAGAAGATCCTCCGCGATGTCTTCGTGGCGGGCGACATGTGGTTCCGGTCCGGCGACCTGATGCGACGCGACGAGCGCGGCTATTTCTTCTTCGTCGACCGGATCGGGGACACCTACCGCTGGAAGGGGGAGAACGTGTCGACCTCGGAGGTCGCCGAGGCGCTCGGTGTCTGCCCGGGGGTGGCGGAGGTCAATGTCTATGGCATTGCGATAACCGGCGCCGACGGCCGTGCCGGGATGGCGGCGGTGGTGCCCGGCCCCGGCTTCGACTTGGCCACGCTCCGTGCCCACATGCATGCGGTCCTGTCGCCCCATGCCCGTCCGATCTTCGTCCGGGTCACGACCGCCCTCGACGCGACCTCGACCTTCAAGCAGCGGAAGCTCGACCTGGTACGGCAGGGTTGCGATCCATCGTCGACGCTCGACCCGATTTATTTCGATGATCCCGCGGCCGGGCGCTTCGTGCGCATGGACGCCGCCCTTTTCGGCCGGCTCAACTCGGGGGCGATCAGGCTCTAGCCGCCGCGCTATCGATGGCGGCCTCCTCAACGGCGCCCGCCTCCCTGGCCGCGCGCTCGCGGAAGCCGCGGCGCACTACCTTGCCGCTCGTCGTGAGCGGCACCTCGGCGACGAACTCGATCTCGCGGGGGTACTCCGCCGCCGACAAACGCTCTCGTACGAACGTCTGGATCTCGCGAACGAGCGCCTCCGACGGCGGATGCCCCGGCCGTAGGGCGACATAGGCCTTGACGATTTCGGTGCGGAGCGGGTCGGGCTTCCCGACCGCGGCGGCGAGATGAACGGCGGGATGCGCGGCGAGGCAATCCTCGATTTCGCTCGGGCCGATGCGATAGCCGGCCGAGGTGATGATGTCATCCTCGCGGCCGACGAAACTGATGTAGCCCTCGCCATCGACCACGGCGCTGTCCCCGGTTCGCATCCAGTCGCCGGTGAACTTCGCCCGGGTCGCCTCGGGCTGGTCGAGATAACCGAGAAACATCGACGGATCGGGCCGGCGGACAGCAATCTCGCCCTGCCGATCCGGGCCAAGCATCCGTCCCTCGGCGTCGATCACTGCCACCGTGTGACCGGGAATCGGTTTGCCGATCGCGCCGGCCTTGGTGACCCCGAGGGCGGCGGAGGCGCCGAGCACGTAGTTGCACTCGGTCTGGCCGTAGAACTCGTTGATCGCGAGGCCGAGCACGTCCTTCCCCCAATCATAGGCAGCGGCGCCGAGACGTTCTCCCGCAGCACCGATGGTGCGCAGACGGAGGGCGTAACGCCGCCGGGGAAGATCCACGGCGCGCAGCATCTTGACCGCAGTCGGCGGGAGGAAAGCGTTGGTGACCCGCGCCCGGGCCATGAGCTCGAACGCCTCCTCCGGGTCGAAGCGGCGGAACGGACCGAACACCACCGGCACACCGAAATAGAGGCCGGGGAGCAGCGCATTGAGGAGGCCGCCCGCCCACGCCCAGTCGGACGGCGTCCAGATCCGCGCCTCCGCTCCCGTGACGAAATCGTGCGTGAAAGCGAAGCCGGGAAGATGGCCGGCGAGCACACGATGACCGTGCACCGCCCCTTTTGGCGGACCGGTGGTACCGGAAGTGAAGATGATCAGCGCCGGATCGTCGGGAGCGGTCGGGACCGTCTCGAACGGAAGAGTGTGCGGTTCCAGCGCCTCGCGCCAACCCTCGACCGAGCCGGCCGGCCCGTCGACGGAGATGATCGTCTCGAGCGAGCGGGCAGCGTCGCGAACTGCGGCGAGCTTCGCGGCCCCGGCCGCATCGGTGACCGCGACCCTCACGCCGGAAGCGGCGAGGCGGACGCGAAGGGCCTCGGGACCGAACAGCGCCGCAAGAGGAACGACCACGGCGCCGAGCCTGTAGGCCGCCATATGGGCAACGACGGTCTCCACCGACTGCGGCAGGTGGATCGCAATGCGCTCGCCGGGTAGCACGCCGCGGGCACGGAGCGCGTGGGCAAGGCGATCGGAATCCCGTTTGAGGTCGCCATAAGTGGTGACCTGTTCGCCGCCCTCCGCATTCCAGCGAATGAGGGCCGGGCGCGCCGGTTCGACCGCGGCCCACCGGTCAACGCAGGCGGCGGCGATGTTGAAGCGCGGCGGGATCGACCAGCGGAAGGAACAGACCAGCGCCTGGTAGCTGGCCCGAGGTTCGAGGATCACTGCGGAGTGACCGCTACGACGGGGCCGGCATCCGGCCCCCGCATCGTCTGGCCGTCGTCAGGCGCGCCGAGCACAAGCGCCCAGAAGTTGCCATACCGGCTGTTCGGCGCGTAGGCGACCGCGATGCCGATCTGGGTGACGCCGGGCTTGAGCAGGTTGGCATTGTGGCCACGCGAACCGCGCCAGCTCGAGATCGCCTCGTCGAGATTGCGCGGTCCCGCCGCAAGATTCTCGGCGGCGATCAGCGCATTGTAGCCGCCGCGGCTGAGACGGCTGGCGAAGCTGCCGCCGAGACTGTGCGACATCTTGCCTGCCCGGGCCATGGCCTGAGCCTGCCTGAGGGCGATGGCGGTCAGCGTCGCGTCGACGGTCACGGACGAAAGGCCGCGGCTCTCGCGGTACTCGCTGATCCTGGCGGCTGCCTCGGAAGAGCTGACCGTGGCCGGCCCGGTCTGACCTCCTTCGATCACCCGCTCCTTCTTCTTGAAAAGGCCGAAGAGCGCCTCGGACGGCGTGGAGGGCGCTGCGATGAGCAGGCAGCCCGTGACCAGGGCCAGCACCGCGCCCCGTAGCGTGAGGTTCATTTGTCCCGACCTTCGTCCGTTCAACCCTGTCCCGCCCCACCCCGCTCCGCCGCCAGCGCGACCGTGTCGTCGATCTTCGCGAAGCCGCGAAGATGGATGTCGCGCTGCGGATAGGGGATTTCGATCCCGGCCTCGCGCAACCGCTTCAGGATGGCAAAGCGCAAATCGGAGCGCACAGTCAAGCCGGTCGAGATACTGGCGAGATAGACATAGAGCTGGAAGACGAGCGCGCTGTCGCCGAAATCGGAGAAGGCAACGATGGGCTTGGGGAACTTGAGCACCAGCTCGTGCTGGTCGGCGACGTCGAGCAGGATCGCCTTCACCTGGTCGGGATCGGAGCGATGGCCGACGCCGACCGTGACCATGGTGCGGCCCGAATTGTCGCGGAGGTACCAGTTCTTGACCACGCCCGAGATGAGGCTGGAATTGGGAATGATCACCGAGGCGCGGTCGAAGGTTTCGATCTCGGTCGCACGCACGCTGATCTTCTTCACGGTGCCCTCGTCGGCACCGACCTGGATCCAGTCCCCGGCGCGGATCGGGCGCTCGGCAAGCAGGATGAGGCCGGAAACGAAGTTGTTGACGATGCTTTGGAGGCCGAAGCCTATGCCGACCGAGAGCGCACCGGCGACGAGGGCGATGTTGCCGAGATCGATGCCGGCGTAACCCATGGCGAGGATCGCAGCCAGGAAGATGCCGATGTATCCGGCGGCGATCTGGATCGAGTTCTTGAGGCCTGGGTCGATCGTGGTCGTCGGCAGGAAGCGGTGCTCGAGCCAGCGCTGGAAGATGCGGCTCAACAGGATCACGCCGGCGAAGATGACGAGGGCGACAACGATGCTCGCGAAGGTGATGCGAATCGAGCCGATCTCGATGCCGTAGTACAGGCCAGCGATCCGCTCGACCAGGGTGGCGGAGTCGAATCCCCAGGGCGCGAGCACCATGACGGCGGCCAGCAGGAACAGAACAATCCGAGCGAGGCCGCCGAGGACGACGCCGAGGCGCTCGACGGTGACGTCGCTCAGGCCGAAGGTGCGCCCGAGCTGGATGCCGCCGACGCGGCCCGGGGAGAGGAGAAAGTTGATCGCGAGGTCGGCGAGGCCGCTGGTGATGACGTAGATGCCGGCCACCACCCAGACCCAGGCGATCTGCTCGATCATGAAGCGGGCAAAGGCAAGGTAGCCGACCACCGCGGCGACGATGGTGACGATGGCGGCAACGGCGGCGATCGGTGTCAGGATGCGCCAGCGCGCGGCCCGCTGGCTCTCCGCCTCGCTCAGGCGCTCCCGGCCCTCGACGAGCACGCGCGTGGCATAGAGCGCAAGGAGCGCGGTGGGCACTGCCAGGATGCCGCCGAGGCCCACCGCCCAGGCGGGCGGCATCGCCGCCACGCGGCCGAGATGATCGATGAGAGGCCCGAGGGCGAGAAAGAAGCCGGCGAGGGCGATGATGCCGTAGGCCCGCCGCGCCGTGTCGTCGGCGATGCCGCCGATCCGCCACTCGGGACGACCCGGAGCGGCGAGCGCCCGGGCCATGCCGGTAATGACGGCATAGACCGCGACCGAGGTGATGACACCGTCGAAGATGACGGCGATTCCCGGCGGGAGAAGGCCGAGCTGGGCAAAGAGCATACGGAGCCCGAAAAGGATCAGCACGGGAATGGCGATATCGGCCACCACCACGGCTGTCGCCATCAGCACCTTGCGCTCCGGCGTCGGGCTCTGTGCCGCGGTCCAGGCGTGAGCCCAACGGACGAAAGCGAAGCGGACGACGAGGACGATGGCGATGACCACGAGCGCCGCGAGCAAGAGGAGAACGACGGCGGCATTGGAGCTCGCGGCGATGCGGTCGATCCAAGCCGACACGATGCGGCCGACCCCCGACAGGAGGGCTGGCACACCGCCCACGACGTTGCGCCAGAGGGCGGGGCTGAGGACGCTCTCGCTCCGGTCGAAGAGACGGGCGGTGAAGAACGCGTCGCGCCTGGCCGCGAGCGCCTCGATGATCTGGCCGGCCTGGACGATGACCACGCCGACCTGCCCCGACAGGCCCGTCAGGGCCTGGAACTCGGCATTGAGCTGATCGTGAACCTCCTGGACCGCCGGCGGCAGCGGCGGTGGAGTTTCTCCTTCCTCAGGCGGCGGGGCGATTGCCTTCAACTGGGCGTCGAGGTCGGCGATGCGAGGGTCCAGCTCCGCCTTGAACGCCCTGGCTGCAAGGAGCACCGACAGGACCTTGTCGCGCTGCTCGTCCAGATCGTCGAGGGTAAGCCCGTCGCGCTGAAGCGCCGCCTCGGTTTGGGCCAGCGTCGCCCGCCAGCCATCGATCATCGCCTGGCCGTCGGCGACGGTGTTCTGGGCAAGGGCGCCGAAGGGCGCGGCCAGCAAGGCCAGGAAAAGGCTCACCGCGGCGGCCCATACCGGCAGTCGTCGGGCACAGCGGTATGTTGCGCTGCGGTCGGGTGTGACCGGGATCATCGCTGTCGCTTCGCGTGGGTCATAGAGTGCGGCCGTATAGCACCGATGGTCGGTTGGCGGGAACCGGAGGCATGGACGCAATCGTATCAGGAAGCTTCGGGCGGCCCTCGGCAAAGCCGAGACGCTACGACCTCTATATCCGGGAGGGAGCGACCGCGGGCCTCGTCTGGCGCTACCGGGACGAGGGCGTGGTACTGACCCCGCTCGGGTTGGAATGGACCGCAAGCCTGACGAAGCGGGTTGTGGCCTATGCCGAGATAAGAAGCATCCGCGTTCAGACCGGTCACATTCCGAGGTCGGGCTTCTTCGGCACCTGCATTATCACGTTCCGCGATGGGCTGACGCTCACGGTCAACAGCCTCAACAGCTGGGGTTCCCCGGACGAGGATCGCCTCGACGACTATGCCGAGTTCCTTCACGATCTCCACGCCCGGCTGAGCGAGGCCGACCGGAGGCGCATCCACTTCTACGCCGGCGTCACGGAGGAGCGGCAGATGTTCGGCAAGGCGGCGATCATCCTCGGCGGCGCGTTCTTCGTCGTCCTGCCTCTCGTCCTCCTGGTCGCCACCGGCGAAATGAAGGCCCTGTTCATCACGCTCACCGGTGCCGCCTTCATCTATCCGGCCTACAGGACGATGAAGAAGAACGAGCCGCGGACCTACGACCCGACCCGCCTCGACGACGACCTCTTTCCGCATACCTGACGCGAGGACCGCCGGCCCCCACGGGAGCGTGGCGATCAGCCCTGATAGCCCTCCACGACGTTGGGCGGGCGCTCTTCGGCCTCGTCCGGGTCGCGGCCGAATTCGCGGAGCGCGCGGCGCTGGCGCAGAAGATCGAAGGCCTGGTCGAGCTCGATGTTGATCTTCTGAAGCCTGTGGCGCTCCTCGTCGGAGAGAGCGTTCTTGGCGAAGAGGCGCTGCTCCTCATCATAGAGCTGCTTGATGTGGTCGAGGACCGCCTGGTCTCCGGTGTCTTTAGCCATGGAAAGGGGTCTCCCCGTGCTTGCCGATGACCCAAGGTAGGGTGTCACCGGGCGATTGGCGATGGGGGTCGGGTCCGGCCCCTGTCGCCAACACGGGTGACCGGCGCACCCCGCGACCTCGGAGGTGCAAGGCAGCTACTGGCCGTATTCGTGGAGCATCGCCTTTATGATCTCGACCGCCTGCGGAGCGGCGGCGCTCTTCGTCGCCGCAGCGGCGGTCTTGGCTTCGGTCAAGAGCTCGATGATATCGAGTCCCTCGAGCACTCCCTCGGCATGGAGCGTGCGGATCAGCTCGACCAGAACGGCGGAGGTCGCGAGCGCGCTCGCCTCGCTTCCCGACGGCTCGACCATGCTTGTTTCCTCCAGTGACAAAGGCAATGGCACTGACGGCGACGGCGCGCCGCCCAGGACCATGCTAACGCGGGCGCGTCGGCCGGGCCAGCGAGCAGGAGGTTCGGCTCCAGGCTGAGCACGCAATCGGCGGAATCTCGACATGCCGAGGAGCGTCACGCAAGGACCGGCCTGAGGGACGGCAAGAAGGGACGAGTGAAGAAAGGCAATGGCGCGTCGCCGCCGCCAAGATGGCTGCCCCTCACACGTCCAGATTCGCCACCGACAGCGCGTTGTCCTGGATGAACTCGCGGCGGGGGTCGACCTCGTCGCCCATCAGTCGGCCGAAGAGATCGTCGGCCTCATCCGCCTCGCGCACCCTGACCTGGAGGAGGGTGCGGACGGACGGGTCGAGGGTGGTCTCCCAGAGCTGCTCGGCATTCATCTCTCCGAGGCCCTTATAGCGCTGGAGGGTGACGCCCTTCCGGCCCACGGCAAGCACCGCATCGAACAGGCTGCGCGGACCCCGAATCGGGGTTTCCTCGTCCTTTTTCCTGAAGGTGGCGAGCTTCCAGTACACCGGCTGGAGCTTGGGGGCGAAGGCGTCGAGCTTGCGCGCGTCGGCGGAATCGAGGAGGGCGGAGTCGATGACCGCTACCTGCTTGACGCCACGCACCTCCCGCTCGAAGCGGAAGCCGGTGTCCGGCAAGAAGTGGCCGGTCCATCCCGTCTCGCCCTCCTCCGCGAGCTTGTCGAGCCGGCGGGCGACATAGGCCGCGGCGGCCTCGGCCTTCTCCGGCTCGGACAGGATTTCACGGTTGAGCGCACCGGCGATCGCCACCTGCTCAACCACGCTCCGGTCGTAACGCCAGTGGAGGCCGTCAAGCACATGAACGATCGACCGCGCCTCGCGGACGATCTCGACGAGGTCGGCGCCGGCGCGCGCTTCGCCGGAGGCGAGATGCAGCACCGCATCCTCGACGCCGGCGGCGACCAGGTAGTCCTCAAGCGCCCGCTCGTCCTTGAGATAGAGCTCGGAGGAGCCGCGCTTAAGCTTGTAGAGCGGCGGCTGGGCGATGAAGA
>DASSPO010000086.1:0-5597 GCA_035699585.1 Bauldia sp. | reverse complement strand
GCTCATGCCCGTCCCGCCGCAGCGCCCGCGACGGCTTCGGCCGACGACACGACAGCCGGTGCGACTCGGGCAGCCGCGCTCACGTTCCTCCCCATCGAAACGTATGTTCTTCTTGGTGCTATAATCATTATACCAACCTCGCCGCCGGAACAACCGGAACCGTCTCGAAAACCCGGAGACGAGTTCAGCCGCGTGCAAAAAGGACCGCATAGGGCGCGACCGACACGGTCGCCCCCAGAGCCTCGCCACCGCGGGACCGCCAGGCCGTATCGGTCGCCGCGGCCTCGAAAGCGCCTTCGTCGAGAAGGAGGCCTTTGAGGCCGGGAGGCAGTGCGACATCGACTGGAGCGCCGCTCTGGTTGGCGAGGATGAGCCGCCGGTCGCCGCCGTCCCGCCACGCCAGCGCCGCCACCCCACTGCCGTCTATCTTCAACGGAAGGCACGGCTTGCTTCCGGCTTCGGTCAGCGCGGCCATGACGTGGAACACGGGGTAGAGCCGGCCGTCGGGCCCGGCCACGCCCTGTGGTCCGGCGAGGTGGTTGAGGGCGAGCGTGGCAACCGCGGTGTCGGCGATGGCCGCCGCGTAACCGACGGTCCATGCGGCCGCATACAGGCCCTTCTGGCGCGGGTCGTCCTCCGCCATTGCGATGCGCTTCCCTTCAGGATTGGGCGCGGTCGAGGCGCCGTAGGGATTGTGGCGCATGCCGATCGACGACGGTCCCACGTGCAGTGGCTTGCCGGGCGCGATCGCGGCCATCGACGCGGCCACCGCCGGGATCGCCTCGCATGTCTCGATCACGGAACGGTCGTCCGCAGCGTGCACGATCGGCGTCGTCGTGCAGGTTACGCCGTCGATGGTCGCGACCGGCGGGCGCTTGCGGTTGAGCTCGGTGAAGTAGGACAGCATTCCGCCGAGGATCGCGGCCTGTGGGAAAGCCTTCCGAGCCTGGTTGTAGATGTGGGCGAGGTCGACCACCTCCGGCCACGGACCGACCGGCTGCACCGACTTCAGGTACGGCGCCGGGCAGGCGATGACGCGCGCCGGCTTGAGCCCGGCCTTCGCGCAGGCATCGGCCGCCGCGGCCAGCTCGGGGCCGGGAGACTTCCCTTGCGGCAGAACCAGCTCGAGCTGCACGGCGGCGCCGAGCGCCTCGGCGATCCGGGCATAATCGGCGAGCGCCGCCGCGAAGTCGGGCGCGCCAATCTCGGCGTAGACCGTGATGAACTGTGGCCGGAGCGTGAGCGCCGGGTTTCCCGCGGCGCCGGCGGCGCTCCGGTGTTGCGGCATCAACCCAAGACCGATTTCCGGAACCCGGCCCGCCTCGCCGTCGCCGAAGCGCACCGAGACGCGGGCACCGTTTGCGTCGGCAACGGGTGCCGCCGTCCCCTCGAAGACGAGCGTTACCCGCTGCGTCACCCTCGTCCCCGCCTCTATGCGGTAGGGCCACGGATCTAGCAGCGAGCCGACATAGGTCTTGTAGGAAGCGTCAGTCCAGTTCCGCTGATCCTCCATCTCGAAGATGGTCTCCGGGTCCTGCGGCAGCGCGGCTTCCATCCGGCAGGTGACGAAGAGACCCGGCGCCACCTCGTGGCGGAGCGCCCGGATGTCGAGGATAGGCTGATCGGGGCTGATGAGTTCGGGGAAGACCGCCTCGCTCGTCGAGCCATCCTTGTGGGTGACCGTCACCGGCTTGCCGGCGACGCCGAGGATCGGGTGGAGAACGACGAACCCGGTACGGTTGGTGAGGAACCCGGAATGGGCCTCGCCGTCAGCGCGCACCTCGAGCCGGCCGTCCTTGTGGCCCTCGACCGAGAGCCGGAAGCGGAAGTCGATATCGTCCTGCTCGACGGTTCCGTCGAGGACAAGGAGGAACATGTCCGCCGTCTCTTCGCGTCGGATGAGGACGAGCCGCGCCGGCGGTGTGCGCCAGCTCGAATCGCGGACGAGATAGTCGATGCCACGGATCGCCTCGTGGCCGGCATAGCGCACATAGCGGACCGCCCCGCCTTCGACCTCGACCGAGAGCGGACCCGCGGAGAGACGGATCGGCTCCGGCGTCGCCTCGTCCGTGCCGTAGATCCTTACGGCGTCGTCTCCCGCCATCGGCTTCCTCCCCTTTTTCTTGCGCGCGGGCTCAGCGGCCCCGTTCGAACTGCCGGTAAAGCGCGTTGCCGCGCGATATATGCTCGTGCATCGCCTCGGCCGCCGCTTCGGGCTGGCCCGCGGCGATGGCTTCAAGAATGCGCCGATGCTCGGCGATGGTGAGGTCCTCGGCGCCCTGCACCCGGACGAGGTGGACATAGTAGACGCCGAGCCAGCCGAACATCGCCTCGACCAGGGCCGGGAAGATGGGGTTGCCGGTCATCGCCGCTATCTCGCGGTGGAACTCCATGTCACGCGGCAGGAACTCGTCGAGCCGCTGGCGCGCGAGCTCGTGTGCGGCGAAGCGCTGGCGGAGCCGGGCAACCGCCTCGGGCGTCGCGCGCGCGGCGGCGCGGCGGGCAAGCCCGGTTTCGAGGAAGAGTCGCGCGTCCTTGAGGTGATCGAGATTGCCCGGCTCGGTATGGAGAAGATGGCTCGCGCTGGCGGCGATCTGCTCGATGATCTTCTCGGCGGTGGGCAGCGTCACCCTCGCCCGCTCGCCATGGGTGACGGTGACGATCCCGTCGCGTTCCAGCGCCTGCAATGCCTCGCGTACCGCGGGACGACCGACCTGGTAGGCCTGCATCAGGTCGCGCTCGCTCGGGAGCTGGTCGCCCGGCTGGAACTCGCCCGCGCGGATGCGTTCGAGCAGCCGGTCGCGGACATCCTGGAACAGCTTGCGGCGGGTGATGGGAGCGACGACGACCATGGTCCCCCTTTATCCTCAGGGGCCGGATCATGGCGTCGCAACCGGCGTTTGCCAACTCCGCGAGGAAAGGTCCGCCGCGAAGGGTACCGTTCGCACCAGTCCCGGCGAGCCGAAGGAGCCGATCCCGTTTGCGCTAGGCGCCCCGATCAGTCGCCACCGTCACCTTGACGGTGTTGGCCCAATCGCCGCGCTCTTGCGTCAGGTTCATGTAACGCTCGATGGCTCTAAGCGACCGTCGCTCGAAGATGCTCTGGGTGAAGAGCAGAATGTCGTCGACCCCGTCGAGGCGGTTGGGCGCCTTCTCGTTCCAGATCATGGTCTTGCCGCTCTCGGTCGCCTGCTTGATGAGCGTGCCGTAGTTCTTGCCGCCCGAGCAGCCGTTGAAATACATGACCGCGACGCTCGAATCGACGATGGCGCCGATCAGCTCCTTGGGGCTCACCTTGCCCACCTTGCGCGAGAAGGGGCCGAAGTCGGGCCCGCGGCCGAACCGGGAATGGCCCTGATAGAACACCATGTCCTCGCTCGGATCGGCGAGCGTCTCGAAGAGCCGCCGTTTGGCTTCCGCCGAAGCTTCCTCCTGGACAGCGCAATCAAGATCGCGCTTGAGGGTGTCGCGGCCTTCGATTGCCCGGATGAAACCGCGCGGATCGCGTTCGATCACGTCCCGTTCCAGCACATCGATCCGCTCCTGCTCGCTCGCGCAGAAGACGTTGGCGTCAACGATACGGATGCGGACCGTGCGGCCGGGACCGATCGTGCCGATGAGCTCGGTCTCGAGCTCATCCACCTCGCGGGTCGCCAAGCCCCACTGGCTGGCAAAGTAGCGGAGCTTGTCGAGCTCGAGGGCATATGAGCCGTACATGAACGTGTCGGGATTCTTGCCGACGCCAAGGTCGCGATGGCCCATGAAATGGGTGATCCGCAACTCGCCGTCGCGCCAGATCGCCTGGTAGAACTTCTGATCCTCGGGGAGGAACTTCGCCCAGTCGGGCGACATCACGCCCTTCTTGCCATCGGGCCGCCCGGCCTTGAGCGCGAGGACTTCCTCGAGCGTGAGGATGGTCACCCCCTTGAAGGACGTCTTCTTCTGGTAGGGCGCAACGATCGCGACATAGCTCGCCGTCTTCGCCGGTAGTTCTTTCTCCCGCAGGATGTTGAGCGCGACACCGCAATTGGTATAGCCGAGCAGGCAGACGATGGTGCGGCCATGGAGCACGCTCACCTCGCGCTCGGCCCGAAGAACGTTGTTGATGTCAAGATCCGCCGGCGCCGCCGTGGCGCCGAGAGCGGCGGCAAGCAACGCGAATGCGGCGACGATAGGGGCGATCCGGAGCATTTTCATTAAATAGCAAGCCAGGTCGCCCAACACCATGACAAGCCTCAGACTTACCGATTTTTAACTTAATGTCGGCGGATGCGGGCCGACCCCGGAGGATCGGGAATGAACCTTCCAGCCCGTCCGTCGCCATCGTCCGAACGGTCGGCGTGTTGCCCGGAAGCACTTCGGGGGGAGCAAGGTTGCGGGGTTGCCGTGGCGACCGACGCTGGAGATAAGGAGGCTCGATGTCTATAGTGAAACGTGACGCGGAAGAGCGCGAGTAACCCTGGGGAGCCCTACGAGGCAGGGTCTGCCGTTCCGTGGATTTTCGGAGAATGCATGATGACGTCCAACTTCAATGTGCGTAGCGCCGCTGGTTATGAGCAGCTCATGGGGCGTTGGAGCCGAAAGCTCGCCCCGCCCTTCATTGACTTCGCGGGTCTGAAGGACGGCGAACGGGTTCTTGATGTCGGTTGCGGGACCGGAAGCCTGACCTTCGCAATGCCGGAGGCGGCCAATGTGAGCGAGATCGCGGCAATCGACTACTCGCCAATCTTTGTGGAGGAGGCCAAGCGCCGAAACACTGACGCCAGGATAACGATCAGCGAGGGTGATGCGATGGCACTGCCCTTCCCCGACGGAATCTTTGATCGGGCGCTGTCGCTTCTGGTCCTTCACTTTGTGCCCGACGCGGAGAAGGCGGTGTCTGAAATGCGTCGCGTGGTTCGCCCGGGCGGTGTCGTGGCTGGGGCAGTCTGGGATCACCTCGGCGGACTGCCCTCGATGCGGATGATGTGGGATACCGTGGCGGCGCGGGGCGAAGCAGCGCGACAGGCGCGAAGCCGATACCTTTTTCAGCCGATGATGGCACCCGATGAAATGAAGCAATGCTTTGAACGTGTGGGCCTGAAGCAAGTGGAGCAAACATCGCTCCTGATACGAATGGACTACCAATCCTTTGCTGACTACTGGGAGCCCATCACCGCAGGCGAAGGTCCGCTGGGAAAGTATGTGTCTGCGCTGGACCCGTCACAGCTGGCCGAAATCACTGAGGCCGTGAAAGCCGCCTACGAGGGCGGGCGGCCGGATGGTCCGAGATCATTTGCGGCGGTGGCCTGGGCCTGCCGTGGCGTCGTCCCGTCGTAGCGGGCTGCGGCCAGTTACAATCTGTAGTTTATGTATATCGGAGAGTAGCAATCTAAAGTATAGATGCCGAGATAAGCTACCTGGCGCACCCTCAGATAGGTCTTTCCCTCCCTTTTCTACTCGCTTAACGTGCGCTTTCGTCTTGGAACCTCGGGGTTGGTTCCAGACGTTTGACGCGCGCGGGAGTGGGGGGATCCATGAAGGCGCCGAAAATCAAGCGCGTCGTTTTCGACGAAGGGTCGTCAACCGACGCTTTTCACACCGGCGATAACACACTG
>DASSPO010000085.1:0-5729 GCA_035699585.1 Bauldia sp. | reverse complement strand
GTTGGACCACAATATGGTGTTCGGCGCCTGGAGCTGCGCCGTATAGGTGCTGTCGTCCGGGAACTTCACGCTGATGCTGGAGGCATTGACGATCGACCCCTGGGCGTTGGGACGATCGTAATCGGACATGTCGATGGTGATGGACTTTGCGCCCTCGCGGATGACCGCGGTGCGGTCGCTGCCGTCGGTCCAATTGCCGTTCAAATCCATCACCGTGTTCACGACCTTGGTCCAGACACTATTGTTGGACCACCGGATCCGGTTGGGCGTCTGGAGCTGGCCCGTGTAGGTCTGGTCGTCCGGGAAGGTGACCTCGATCGTGCCCGCATCGACGATCGTTCCGGTCGCGGCTGGACGACCGTAGGCCGACATGTCGACCTTTAGCGACTTGAACTCGACGGAGATCGCCGCGTTTTTGGTGCTGCCATCGGTCCAGTCACCATTGAGGTTCAGCGCCGTGGGAATCGTGCTCCATTCGGGCGGGAGGCCGGCCGGGAAGTTGTTGCTGGGATCATCGGGCGCGTTCTCGCACCCGTCGCCCGCGGTCACCACGTCGCCAAACAGAGAGTTGTGCCATAGCGCCCGGCAGGCCGAGGCCACTCGCTCCGGCTGTTGCGAGTTCCACCCCCATTCGTACTCGTCGAGGTAGGTGTCGTTGCGGTCGGAGTCCTGGTCGACCTTGATGATCTGGCAGGGCGTGTCGACGGACATGTAATAGCGTGAATCGATGTCCGCTGCCTTGAACTTGGCGGGCGTGTAGAGGACGCTGATCTCCGAGCCCATCGACCAGTAGCCGTAGATCGTGTGCTTCTTCCAGGCGTGGAAATAGAGGCGCCCGGTGCCGAGGCGGTATTCGACGAGCGAGCGGTCGTCCGTGGCCCAGCGTTCGGCGCCGTTGACGATGCCCGTGAACTTGAGGGCCGGCGCGGAGTGGGCGATTACTTGCTCGTCGAGGCCGATCGGCCCCCCGGGGGCCTCAAGGCCCTCGCGAAGGTCGATCGTCTCGCCACCGATGACGACCTTCCCGTCCGCGGAAGAGATGGCATCGAGTACCGGGTCGCCGAAGGTGAACGGCTGGGTGCCGTCGGCGGCGCGCCGCGAATAGGGCCCCTTGCGCGACATCGAGCCGCGGAGGCCTTCGCCTTCGGTCTTCGCGCCGAGGAGCTCGCCGAGATAGGTCCTGAACTCTTCGAAGCTGGCGAACTCATGCCGGCCGGGCCGGATCGCCGCGTCGCGCGGAAGAAGGAACTCGGCACGGCCCCCGGTGCGGATGGTGGTGGCCTCATCGATGCTGAGAATGTCGTCGCTTGCCATCTGTATGTCTCCTCGCTCGAGCAAAAACGCTTCCTGAAAGGACGAGCGGCGACGGCGCCAGGACGATGCGCGATCGCCGGCTTAAGCAAACCCAGACGTTCAAAGGGGCTCGGCGGTAACCCGCGCACTCCTTCTCCGAAGACGCGCCGAGCCCGAGTCTCGGCTGCCGTATATCACTAACCTGGGTTGGGATAAACGGCCCTTTGAAAGGGCTTCGTGCGGCCTGGCCTTTACTGAAATTCGATAAACGACTTTACGATAAGCGATAAATACATTATCGATTATCGATATTGCGAGTCGCTGTGAAGGAAAACACCGATGGCCCAAGTCTTCAACGCCGCACTGCCGATCCTGTACGTCGTGCTGAGGATCCTGATTGTGCTGAACTGGCTGATGGGCGCCGCGATCCTCTGTTTGCTGTTGGTCATTCCCCACGAGCAATGGATCCTGGCCTCCTTCAAGATGACCCCTGGGCCGGAAGCCAACCGGGTGATCATGGGTCTCCGAGCAGTGGCGGTGCTCGGGCTCGCCGCGATCCCGCTCAATTATCTGGTCCTCAAGCGGCTGCTGGCGATGGTTGGCACGGTCCGCGCGGGCGACCCGTTCGTCGCCGCGAACGCCTACCGGCTGCAGGCGATCGCCTGGTTCCTGCTCGCGCTGCAAATCCTCAGCATGGTGATCGGTGCGATTGGAAAATCGATCTCCAGCCCCGAACACCCCGTGCATCTCGACGCGGGCTTCTCGGTCAACGGCTGGCTCGCGGTGCTGCTGACCTTCGTGCTGGCGCGCGTGTTCGCGGAAGGCGCTCTGATGCGCGAAGACCTCGAAGGGACGGTGTGATCATGGTCATCGCCGTCACGCTCGACGACGTGCTGCACGATCGGCGGATGACGCTCAGCGAGCTCGCCGAACGGATCGACATCACGCTGGCCAATTTGTCGATTCTGAAGACCGGCAAGGCACGCGCGATCCGTTTCTCGACGCTGAGCGCGATTTGCGCGGCGCTCGACTGCCAGCCGGGCGACATATTGGCGTTCGTTCCTGGCGAAGACGAGCGGGAAGAGCCGAATAAAGCGCAAGGAGGCGGCTGAGCTGATAAAAGCGAACCCCACACACGAATGAAAAGGCCCCGCGGTTATCGCGGGGCCTTCCTGGCCTGCGCTGACAGCGCGCCTTACTCGTCGTCGCCGGTCAGGAACGCCGGAACATGCTCCGGCTCACGTTCGGGGCGGTCGCCGCCTTCGCGGGGCTCGCGCTCGCGGCGAGGCCCACCGTCACGCTCGCTGCGCTCGCCGCGCGGCCCGCGATGGTCGCGATCGCCTCTGTCCCTTCTGGGGCCGCGATCCCGGTCGCGGCCATGCCGGCCGCGATCGCCCCGGTCGCCACGTGGACCGCGGTCGCCGCCCTCGCGCGGCTCGCGTGGGGGACGCGTGTCGGGCAGCTCCTCGCCGCTTTCCTGGTCGACCAGCCGCATCGACAGCCGGACCTTGCCGCGCTGATCGACCTCGAGCAGCTTGACCTTCACCTCCTGGCCTTCGGAAAGGACGTCGCGGACGTTCTCGACCCGCTCGTTCCTGATCTCCGAGACGTGCACCAGGCCATCCTTGCCGGGCATGAAGGTCACGAACGCGCCGAAATCGACGACGCTCGCCACCTTGCCGGTGTAGATGGTGCCGACCTCGGGCTCTGCGACGATCGAACGGATCCAATTGCGCGCGGCCTCGATCTGCGAAAGGTCGCTGGACGCGATCTTGATCGTGCCGTCGTCGTCGATGTCGACCTTGGCGCCGGTCTCGGCGACGATCTCGCGGATGACCTTGCCGCCGGTGCCGATCACTTCGCGGATCTTGTCCTTGGGGATCGACATGGTCTCGATGCGCGGAGCGTGAGCCGAAAGCTCGGAGCGGGTTTCGCCCAGCGCCTTCGCCATCTCGCCGAGGATGTGCGCGCGGCCCTCCTTCGCCTGGGCGAGGGCGGTCTTCATGATCTCTTCGGTGATGCCGCGGACCTTGATGTCCATCTGCAGCGAGGTGACTCCTTCCGATGTACCCGCGACCTTGAAGTCCATGTCGCCGAGGTGGTCCTCGTCGCCGAGGATGTCGCTGATCACCGCGAAGTCCTTGCCTTCGAGAATCAGGCCCATGGCGATCCCGGCCACAGGCCGCTTCAACGGCACGCCGGCGTCCATCAACGCGAGGCTTCCGCCGCACACCGTCGCCATCGACGATGAGCCGTTGGACTCGGTGATGTCGGAGAGGACGCGGATCGTATAGGGGAACTCCTCGACGCTCGGCAGCATCGGATGGAGAGCGCGCCAGGCGAGCTTGCCATGGCCGACCTCGCGCCGCCCTGGAGCGCCGAAGCGTCCCACTTCGCCGACCGAATAGGGCGGGAAGTTATAGTGCAGCATGAAGCGCTGGTAGGAGAGGCCTTCCAGCCCGTCGATCATCTGCTCGGCTTCCTTGGTGCCGAGCGTGGTGGTGACGATCGCCTGGGTCTCGCCGCGCGTGAACAGCGCCGAGCCGTGGGTGCGCGGAAGGAAGCCGACGATCGCCTCGATCGGGCGGACGGTCCTGGTGTCGCGCCCGTCGATCCGGCGGCCCTCCTTGAGGATCGCGCCGCGGACGATATCCGCTTCCAGACTCTTGACCAGCTTGGCGGCGATGAGCTGCTCCTGCGGCTCGGCCTCGGCGAACGCCTGGGCGGCCTTCTCGCGCGCAGAGTTCAGGGCGTTGGAGCGCTCCTGCTTGTTGGTGAGCGTGTAGGCGGCCTCGATGTCGCCGCCGATCAGCTCCTTCAGCTGCTTCTTGATCGACTCCTTGTCGGCGGACGCGGCGAGCTCCCACGGCTCCTTCGCGGCCTGCTCGGCGAGCTTGATGATCGCCTCGATGACCGGCTGCATCGCCTTGTGCGCGAACATGACCGAGCCGAGCATCTCCTCTTCGGAAAGCTCCTTGGCCTCGGATTCGACCATCATCACCGCGTCGCGCGTTCCCGCGACAACGATGTCGAGGCGGCCATCGGCAACCTGCTGCTGGGTCGGATTGAGGATATATTCGCCTTCGCTCGAGAAGCCGACGCGAGCGGCGCCGATCGGGCCCATGAAGGGAACGCCCGAGAGCGTCAGCGCGGCCGACGCGGCGATCATCGCCAGGATGTCGGGTTCGTTCTCGCCGTCGTAAGAGAGGACGTGAGCGATGACGAGGACTTCATTGTAGAAGCCCTCGGGGAACAGCGGCCGGATCGGCCGATCGATCAGGCGGCTGGTGAGCGTCTCTTTCTCGGTCGCTCCGCGCTCGCGCTTGAAGAAGCCGCCGGGAATCCGTCCGGCAGCCGAGAATTTTTCCTGGTAGTGGACGGTCAGCGGGAAGAAGTCCTGTCCCGGCTTGACCGACTTGGCGGCGGTGACCGCGCAAAGGACCACGGTTTCGCCGAGGGTCGCGAGAACCGCGCCGTCGGCCTGGCGGGCAACGCGGCCCGTTTCGAGCTTGAGGGTTTTTCCACCCCACTCGATTTCGACTGTTTTGGTATTGAACATTTCTTTTCCTTCACCCCGCGGCCGGATGCCTGCGGGGGTCATCAAGTGGACGGGCTTTCCGGCCCGTCAGCGGTTCGGGGCGTTCTTTCCTGCCCCATGAACACCCCGCCGAATTGCGGGATTGGTCATAAACGAAACGGCCCCGGAATGGGGCCGCATGCCTGTTACTTGCGAAGGCCGAGCTTGGCGATCAGGCCGGTGTAGCGCGTCTCGTCCTTGCGGCGGAGGTAATCCAGCAGGGAACGGCGCTTGTTGACCAGCATCAGCAAGCCGCGGCGCGAATGGTTATCCTTGGCGTGCGACTTGAAATGCTGGGTGAGGTTGTTGATGCGCTCGGTTAGGATCGCGACCTGGACCTCGGGCGAACCCGTGTCGCCGTTGCCCTGCGCATGCTCCTTGATCAGCGCTTCCTTGCGCTCGGCGGTAATCGACATCGTCTGTCACTCCATTCTTCTTAAAGGTTGAACCCCCGGACGACCTTGAGGCCGTCGGCCGAAGCTTCCACCAATGCGACTGGACGACCTTCGTCCGTCGCGAGTGCAAGCCCCGGCTTCGCGGGGAACCCGGACAGGCGCTGTCCATGACGGAGCAGCTGGGCCTGGTCGGGGGTGACGGGGAGGGCCGGGATGTCGTCCAGCGCCGCTTCCAGCGGCAATACCGCCCGCGTCAGTTGGCGCGCCTTAGCGATTTCGGTGAGAAAGTCCAGCGAAACGGCGGCATCGAGACCGAATGGGCCCGCGCGCGTCCGCCTGAGATAGGAAACGTGACCCACGGTTCCAAGCGCCCGGGCGATGTCCCGGGCGAGGGAGCGAATGTAAGTGCCCTTCGAAACGGTCGCCGTAAGGGCGATTTCGTTGAGTGTCGGAGGCCAATCTCC
>DASSPO010000084.1:0-11535 GCA_035699585.1 Bauldia sp. | reverse complement strand
GATCTTTCGGTCGGCTCTATCTACGGCTTCGGGACGATCCTTTTGGGGTGGCTGATCGCCAGTGTCGGGCTGAACCCGTGGCTCGCTGCGGCCTTGATCCTCGGCTACGGGATCGGCGTAGGGCTCGTGAACGGCCTCATTACCGTCTACGTGGGCGTTCGAGCATTCGTAGTGACGCTCGGCATGCTGAGCCTACTCCGCGGCGCCGCGCTTGCGGTCTCCGGCAACTTCCCAATCGCATACTCCCGCGGCATTGAATCATCCTTCTTCGAAATCGGTGGCGGTTCGGTCGGCATCATCCCGGCCCAGGTCATCTGGTTCCTCGCCGTATTTGTCGTTGGCGCGATCGTGCTCAGCCGGACCAAGTTCGGGTTTTGGGTCTACGCCACCGGCGGCAACGAGCCCGCGGCGCGCGAGATGGGCATTCCGACCAGCCGGATAAAACTGATCACCTTCATCCTCGTCGGCTTCGCTTGCGCGCTGATCGCTGTACTTCAGGGAGCGTGGCTCCGCAGCGCATCGCCCGGAACCGGAATTGGGTTCGAGCTGCAGGTGATTGGTGCGGTTCTCATCGGTGGTGCCTCGCTGACCGGCGGTGACGGGAACATTTGGGGGACGGTCGTCGGCGCCGCGATTCTCGGCATGGTCGCCAACGGGCTGGTGCTCCTCGGCTTTCCTCCGGCATCGGGCCTGCTCGCTTCCGGGGGGATCATTATCGTCGCCGGCATCATCGACGTCGTTCTTCGGAAGTCAGGCACGCGCCTTGCCGGTCGGAGCGTCCCGCAACGGGCACACTAGGAACCGGGAAATCCCGGTCATCAGCAAAGGGAGGATACGATGAAGACGTGGCAGGAAGGTCAGGGACCGGAGACGCTGGCTAACGAACACCGTCGCCAGTTCCTGAAGGGGGGCATGGCTGTTGGAGCAACCGTTGCCGGTGCCGCAATCGTTTCGGCGTCGGCATCCGAGACGGCACTTGCTGCCGCTGCCGGGCCACCGCGAAAGATCATGTGGGTCACGCACAGCATAGGCGAGTGGAATCTCGCCCTCGACGTGGGCTTCTATGATTTCTGTGAACAGGCGGGATGGACCTATCAAAAAGTGGGCGTACCCGGCGGGTCATACAGCGCGGAGGACAACGTCAACAAGGTGAAGCTCGCGGTGCAGGCAAAGCCAGACGTGATCATCAGCACAATCACAAATCCTGCGGTCGAAGCGCCGTTGGTCGAAGCGGAGGCGGCCGGGATTCTTGTTATCCTCAATAACTCGAGCATTGAGGAGATCAGGGCGGCCCATAACTGGGGGTTTGTCGGCGCAGGTGGGTACGACCAGGGACTAATCGTTGGCCGCGGTCTGGCGAAATGGCTGGTCGATCACGGCAAGTCCGAGGGTGTGATTGTGTTTGGCAACGCTGAGCCCGGCCACCCCGTCCTCAACGACCGCAAGCTTGGCGGCATCGCGGCGCTTGAAGAGACAAACACCGCGCAAGGAACGAAGTTCACGGTTCAGGAATTCGCTGACCAGTCCCACGATATAGCCCAATCCATTCCGCTCTATTCCAGCGTGATGAAGGGGCTCGGCAACCAGTTCATAGGATTCATGCCGAGCGGGTACTCAAGTATGGTCGCCGCGTTCCGGATGCTCGAGGATTCCGGTTTCAAGCCGGGGGACTACCCGATTGCTGGGACAGACACTGGGCCCGAAATCAACGAAGGGATCGAGAAGGGCTACATCAACATCGCGGTCGAGCAGGAACTCTATAATCAGGGCTACCTTTCGGCGGCGGCGGCATGGGCACGCCTTGAACGCCTCAATATCCCGCCGGTGATGAATACCGGTACCGCGATCGTCACGCAGGACAATCTCAAATTCTTCGCCGATCGTACCCAGATCGTGCTCGATCGCGCGAACGAGTTGGGAATCCGGCTCTAAGCAGAGTGGCAGTCGGCTGACGTGGAATGGTGCCCGGTCGGTTAGCCGGGCACCTGGGGCGGCGTGCGCGGCTGCCGCAGAGCGGGCATTCCGGTCACATGGGTGACGGTTGGCAGTCGGGGGAAATGCCCGCCGCCGCGGGCTCACGCGACGGCGGCAGGTCGTCCGGTGGACGAGCGCTCAGTGTTTGCAGGTAATGTGTGAGAATCCGTCGCAGAAATCCTGGTCGCAGACCGCCCCCGTCGAAATCAGCCGGGTCGGGCTGCTCGCGCCGATGTTGTTGGCGATTGCAAAATCCGTCGCACCAGCGAAGCCCTTTGCGACGCACCAGGCATGGGCGGCCTCGGCGCCGCATCCCGTGCCCCAGTTGAAGCACCAGTCGAGGCGGTTCGCGCCCTGCATGGGGTTGTTGAACGTCTGGGTCGGATCGGGGCGGCTGCAAGTGATGTACTTGAATCCATCGCACATGGCTTGATCGCAGACCGCGCCGGTCCCGATGAGGCGGGTGGGCGTAGAGGCACCGATATCGTTCGCAATCTCGAAACTGACGGCGTTGGAGTAGCCGTTCGCGGCGCACCAGGCATTTGCGGCCGCCGCGCCGCAGCCCTGACCCCAGTTGACGCACCAGTCGAGACGATTCGGGCCTTGCATTGGGTTACCGAAGTTGGCGGTCTCTGCCGATACGGGTGCGATCGCCAGTATCGCTGTGCTCATGCCACCCAAGGCCGCGATGATCCATCTGTAGAGCATGGGAGGTCCTCCTGGTTGCAGGCGACGTTCTGGGCGCCTCAAGCAGCTTGTCCTCTTTGACAGCCGCCCGGGTTCACCCATCCCCCCATCAATACCACAGCCGTGTCCGACATAGTTATCGACCGTGGGCCGGTCCTGCCTCCGCACCATCGCCATGCGGGATTGCCGCGTTCGAGAGAACAAGGCGCAGCCATCCCATGGCAGTTCCCCCGCCCATCCCCTCAGCCGGACCAAATCCACTTCTGTCCGAGCCGAGAGGTGCCGGTCCTCGGCCAGTGAGCGCCTTCGCCGCGGGGCCTGGTGGCGGCGCTAGCGCATGAGCAGCATGCGGATGTTGTTGCCGAGGAACTCGTTGCAGAAGGGATCGATGCCGACCTCGGAAAAGTGGCCCCAGGGGCCGGGGATCGGGCGGCATTCGGCGTTCGGCATATGCGCGGCCTCCCAGGCCATGTCCTCGGGCGGGAAGTAGAGGTCCTTCTCCCCGGGGCTCTGGATGCAGCGCGCCCTGATGTCGCCCAGGGCGCGCTTGAGGTCGCCGTGATAGCCGGGCGTCCTGGCGATATCGGCGGTCTGCCAGACATCCAGCTGGCAGAGGAGATCGTTGGCGTCGCACTTGACCCAGAAGGCCTCCCAGAAATCGGTCAGGAACCTCTCGATGCTGTCGAAGCCCATCACTTTGTAAAGTTCGTCGCGGTAGAACTGCTGCGACAGCGCCCAGCCGGCCCAGACCCGGCCGAGAGCCTTCAGCCCGACCTCCGGGGGCCGGTCGTAGTCCCCGCCCTTGTAGGCGGGGTCAGCGAGCAGCGCCGCCTTGGCCCCGTCGAGGAAAACGAAGCAGTGGCGGCTCACCCGCGCCGCGCCGCACATCGGCGCGATGCGCTCGACCAGGTCGGCGTGGGCAAGTCCCCACTGATAGGCCTGGAAGGCGCCCATCGAGCCGCCGATCGCGAGCTGGATCTTCTTTACCTGAAACTTTTCCGCGAGCAGGCGGTGCTGCGCGCGGACATTGTCCTGAACGCTGATCTTCGGAAAGCGGGCCCGATCGTGGGGCGGAGGGGTGTTCGAGGGCGAAGAGGAGAGGCCGTTCGCGAACATCGAGGGGACAACGACGAAGTACTTCGCCGTGTCGAGCGGCCTCCCCTCGCCGATCAGCCATTCGAGGTCGAGATGCGTGCCGACGAACCAGGTCGGGAACACGATGACATTGTCGCGACCTTCGTTGAGCCTGCCATAGGTCGTGTAGGCAAGCTTGGCCCCGGGCAAGGTGACGCCGCAATCGAGGGCGAAATCGCCGAGCTCGAAATGATGAACCGTCGCCGCTTCGCTCATAGCGCCGCCATGCCTCCGTCGACCATGAAGTTGCCCGCCGCGACGAAGCTCGCCTCGTCGGAAGCGAGAAAGACGAACATGGGCGCGAGTTCCTCGGGCTCGGCACGCCGCCCGAGAGGGGTGAACTGGATAAGCATCTTCGCCTCCTCGGGCGTCACGGTCCGCGACATCGGCGTGTCGACGTAACCGGGGAGAACGCAGTTGATGCGGATGTTCATCGGCGCATAGGTCACCGCGGCGTTCTTGGAGAGCATCACCGCGGCGGCCTTTGCCGTCTGGTAGGCGACGTTGTTCCTGATCCCCGACCAGCCCCACACCGAGGAAACATTGACGATGGCCCCGCCGCCCATCTCGATCATTCCCGGGATGACCGTCTTCATGCCGAGAAACATTCCGATGACGTTCACGTCGAAATTGGCTCGCATCGCCTCGACGGTTTCCTCGTGCACCGGCTTGTGGCTGGAGCCGATACCGGCGTTGTTGATGAGGACGTTGGGCCGGCCGAATGTCTCGATGCAGGCCGCGAGCGTCGCCCCCCAATCCTCCTCGCTCCGAACGTCCAGTCGACCGAAGCGCATCGTGCCGGCGTGCTCCTTCAACGCGGCCGCGAGTTCGGCGCCGGGGTCCTTGATGTCGACCGCGTAGACCTTCGCTCCTTCCCTAGCGAAGAGCCGTGCCGTCGCCGATCCGATGCCGGTGGCGGTTCCCGTGACGATCGCGATCTTGCCGTCGAGACGTCCTGCCATTCCAATTCTCCGTGGCGAACCTGGGTTTCAGCCGCTGCCCGCGGCGCGGGAGGCGCCGCGCGGAATCGCGCGACCGAAGACGGTGTCGCCGAGCGCAAGCCGCCCGGCGAGGAACTCGATGGTGATGACGGTGAGGAGGAGCGCGCCGGTGACGAGCTGGACGAGGGAAGCGGAACTGCCACGTGCCGCGAGCCCGGTGCCGACTACCGAGAGGACGGCAACCCCGAGGGCGACATTGATCACGGTACCGCGGCCGCCGTAGAGGCTGATGCCGCCAAGGAGCGCGGCGGCGGCGCCGGAAAGGAGCAGTTCCTCATAGTTCTGCGGCGCAGCGCTACCGCCCCGCATCGCGGCGAGCGCGCCGGCGAGGCTCGCGCAAAAGGCGGAGACGGCGAAGGCGATCGCAAGCGGACGGACCCGCGGCACGCCGGCGGCGATCGCCTCGTTCCGCGCCCCGCCGATCGCGAAGATCTCGCGGCCCCACCGCGTGTAGGTGAGAAACAGCCCGGCGACGCCAAACACGATGAGCGCCACGATCGAGCTCCAGGAAAAGACCCAGAAGCGCTTGAGCAGCGGATCGGTGATCTCAAAGTTCTCGATCATGATCGGCGCACTGTCGGTGAGCATGTAGGTGAGGCCGCGGATCAGGATCAGCGTGCCGATGGTGAAGACCAGGGAATTGATCCCCAGGCGTCCGATCAGCGCGCCTTGCAGCGCTCCAAGCGCGGTGCAGACGACGACTGCGAATCCGACCGCCCCGAACAGACCGAGTTGGGAGGAGAGGACCGCGATTGCCGCCGAAAGCGCCGCCATCGATCCGACGGAGAGGTCGAATTCGCCGGCAATGATCGTGACCGCGAGACCGAGCGCGGCGAGGCCTATCATCGGAAAGCCGTTGAGGACGGAATAGACGCTGGCCTGACCGCGGAAGGTCGGCGTCAGGACCGAGATCACGATCCAGGTGACGATGAGCACGAGGAGAGGCAGGACATAGGGCCGGAGCCGGTACAGGAAGCCGCTTCTCATGTCCGTCGCGTCCCGCGCTTCCAGAGAAGGTCGAGAAGGACGACGATCGCTACGACCACCCCGCCCTGGACGGCGAGGCGGCCTCCGGTCGAGAAATCGTTGAGCACCATCATGTTGGAGATGACCGCGATCAGGATCGCGCCGCCGGCCGAGCGGATCGGCGAGCCGCGCCCGCCCTGGATCGCCGTGCCGCCCACAAGCACCGCCGCGATCACATCCACCGTCAGCCCAGGGAACGAGACGGCGGTCGCCTGGCCGAAGGCAGCGCCGTTGAGGATACCGGCCAGGGCAAGGCCGATCGAGAAAATGGCGAAGGCAAGGATCGTGACACGGGTGAACGAGATGCCGCTGATCTCCGCGGTGGCGCGGTTGGCGCCGATGAGAATGGTCTCCCGGCCGGCGACGGTGCGTTGCATGACCAGCGTGACCAGCGCGGTGAAGACGAGAAAGATCAGCACTTCGAGCGGCACGCCGGCGATCGTTGCGGCGCCCCAGGAAACGGCGTTGTCGCCGGCCCGGACGATGCCGCCGCCGGACAATTCCGAGACCACGCCGAAGATGATGGCGCCGGCGGCGAGCGTGGTGATCACCGGATTGAGACCGGCGGCAATGATTACGCCCTGAAGCACGCCGACCGCGATGAGGAGGATGAGGACGACGACGACTGCCGGGACCTGACCCCAACCGGCACCGAGCAGGGCGACGAAGGTGACCATGGCAAGCATCGCGGACTGCGTGATGCCCAAAGAGACGAAATTCCCCGACAGCGTCACCGGTGTCATGCCGACCGCGACGATGCCGACGATCGCAGCGTTTCGGAGGATCGCGCGGATGTTGTCGACGGTGAGGAATTTCGGCGTGACGAAGACCGCGACCAGAATGACCGCCGCGGCGATGGCGACGATGGCGGCGGTTGCGAGCCATTCCGGACGGCCGCCTGCCGTCGGCGGCGCCGCCGGAATGCCGGCGGCCGCACTCCGCATCGGCTCGTTCACGCCGCCGCCTCCTGGTGCATCACCTCGCGGATCAGGGCGTCTTCGGTCCATTCCGCCTGCGGCCTCATTCCCGTGAGACGCCCACGGTAGAAGGTCGCGATGGTGTCGGAAAGGCCCAACACTTCGGCGGTGTCGGAACTGGCCACGATGATGCCCAGACCGGCGGCGCAGAGATCGCGCAGCCGCTGGTAAATCTCCGCCCGGGCACCAATGTCGACGCCGCGAGTCGGCTCATCGAGGAGCATGATCTTCGGCTGGGTGCCGAGCCACTTGCCGACCGCGACTTTCTGCTGGTTGCCGCCCGAGAGAGTGCCGACGGCCGAACCCAGGCGCTTTACGTCGATCGCGAAACGCGCCGCAATCTCGCGAGCCTTGTCGCGTTCGCGCCGCGGCGAGATGATGCCGCCCGACGCAACCGAGCGTATCCAGGGCGACGACAGGTTCTCGCGGATCGGGCGTTCGGCGAAGATGCCGTCGCGTTTGCGGTCGGCGGAGCAGTAGGCGATGCCGCGGGAAAGCGTCGCGGCCCGGCTCCGAAGCGGGATTTCGCTGCCGTCGAGGAGGACCCTCCCTGCCTGCGGCGGGAGGACGCCGGCAAGGGCTTCGATGACGCTGGACGCGCCACTACCGAGTTGGCCCGTCAGCCCGACGATCTCACCCGGCCGGACCGTGAAGCTCACCGGCTCGGAGAGGCCTTCGGCAAGCAGGGCTTCGACACGCAGAAGCGGCTCCTTACCGAGTGTACCGCGGTCGGGAAACATGGTGTCGAGGTCGCGGCCGAGCATCATGGTGATGACGGCATCGACATCGAGCTCCGACGTCGGCCTCGCGGGAAGGCTTCGGCCGTTCCGGAACACCGTGACGCGGTCGGCAATCCGGAATACTTCCGGCAGGCGGTGGGTGACGTAGATGACGCTCCTTCCCTCCCCGGCGAGTCGCCTGATGACGGCGAGCACGCGCTCGATCTCGCGGTCGGCGAGCGCCGCCGTCGGCTCATCGAAGATGAGGATGCGCGCGTCGCGAACGAGCAGGCGCGCAATCTCCAGAAGCTGCTTCTCCGCGACGCTGAGCTGCTCCACGACCGTGCGTGGGTCGAGGTGGTCGAGGCCGACGGTGGCGAGGAGCTTTCGCGCCCGCGCATTGAGGGTTCCCGGCCACCACAGCGCAGGCACGCCGGCCTGGCCGAGGACGAGGTTCTCGGCCACCGTCATGGTCGGGACGGAGCTGTATTCCTGGTGGACGACGGCGACCCCGGCGGCCTGCGAGCGGGCGCTCGGAAAAAGGTCGGTCACCCTGCCGTCGATCTCGATCGTCCCCGAATCGGGATGAACCAGTCCGGACAGAACCTTGACGAGCGTGCTCTTGCCGGCGCCGTTCTCGCCGAGAAGCGCCATCACCTCGCCGGCGCCAAGCTCGAAATCGACCTCCGCCAGCGCCTGAACGTTGCCATAGCGCTTGGAGAGGCGGCGTACCAAAAGGCGCGGCCTTTCGACCGCGCCTTTGTCGTCAATGCTGGCGGAACCCGTAGACACCGGGGGCCGGAGCTAGCTGTCGCAGATCTCGTCTGCGCTGTAGCCCCAGATCTTGGTATTGGCAACGCCCTCGGCGCCGATCGCCGGAGCATGCGGCATGTAGTTGTACTTGGCCGGCGGACCCGGATCGACCGGCGGGGCCTCGGCCTCGACCTCCATCTGGATCACGTCGCCCTCGACCTTGCCCTCGTTGGCGATCAGCTTCGCGGCGGTGCGCACCGCGAGCGCGCCCTCGACCGCCGCGGGCTGGATGCCGGTGCCGAAGGTTTCGCCGTTCTTGACCGCGTCGAGCGAGCCCGAGCAGTCGCCGGAGACGATCCAGACGTCCTTGCCGGGGGTGATGCCGTTCTCCTTCAGCGCCCGGATGATGCCGTTCGCCGCCTGCTGGTTCGAGACCCACATGAAGTCGAACTGGCCCTTGAACTTCGGGATCACCTGGCTGCCGATCTCGTAGCCGGTCTCGGGGCTGTTGGCGCCGTACTCAAGGTGGATCTCGTTGAAAGGCGCGTCCTTGGTGGCCTCGATCATGCCCTTGTAGCGCTCGGTGCCGGTCTTCTCGCCTTCCGGATGCTGGAAGATGATGAGGTTGCCCTCGGGGCTCTTGAACTCCATGCCGGCGGCCTTGGCGGCCTCGCGCGCCTGGAGAAGCATTTCGCCGACCGTCCGGCCGATGAGAATCTGGTTGGCCCCCGAATAGGCCTGGACATAGGGCCAGGACTGCTCGTTGGGCTCCTGGGTGAGTTGGATCACCGGGGCGAGCTGGGAGAGCTGACGGACGTCGTTGATTGCAGCGTCCGCGACCCACGGCCAGAAGATGATCGCCGCCGGCTGCGCGCCGCTCGCGATGTACTGCTGCACCTGCTGGTCCTGCTCCGGCTGGGAGAAGTTGTTCTGGAAGACGGTAAGCTTGTAGCCAAGCTTCTCGGCCTCGGCTTCGGCGCCCTTGATCTGATTGGCGCCGTAGACGTTGGAAGCGGTGATGGTGAACATCACCAGCTCCTTGCCATTGCCGTTGATATCCTGGGCAAGCGCAGTGCCCTGATAGGAGGCGGCCGCAAGCACGGTCACGCCAAGAACGGCGGCAAATCTCTTCAACAAAGTCATTACTTACCTCCTGGAACGGTCTTCTTAGGGGTCGTCGGCTCGCAAGAAAAAGAACAAAAGCTTTGATCTTTGTTTTAACCGCCGGTGTTTCGGGTGTCAATACGAGTTCGGGACCGACCCGTCGGCGCATCGGCGCGGGAGCGCGTTAGGGCATCGGCAGCGTGGCTTGACACCCCTGAGCGCGGCCCCTAATCATAAAAAGCTTTATTCTTTGATCTTAGCGGAGACGTCCCGGTGATCAGCTTCAATTGGGTCATCACCCTTCCCAAGCATCTCACCGCGGAGCAGTTTGATAACTGGTACCTCGGCATACACACCGAGCTCGCCAAGGTTGCCCACAAGATCATCCGTTACTCGATCAATCGGCGTGTCAATGTCCAGCCGGACGTTGCTCATGGGGAATACTTCCGGATCGCCCAGGAGTACTGGAAGGACTGGGACTCCATGGTCGAGTGCTGGAATCATTCGACCGGCTGGGCGCTCCTCGGCGACGGCATGGTCAACATGGGGCTGCAACCCGGTACCCTGCCCGGCATCGCGCTCACCGAGCACACCCAGTTCGAAGTCGCTCAGCCAGCCCAGTTCTCGACCTTCCAGCGCGGCTATCGGGCGAGGCCGGACGGGACGATATCCAAGTTCATCGCGTTCGGCATGGCCAAGGACAAGAAGGGCATCAAGGACTGGTACGCGAGCACCCTCGGCGACCTCGGCAAGAACCCCCTGGTCAGGGAGCACGTCTTCGGCACGACGGTGGGCAAGACGATCAAGCTTGGCATGGTCGGAACGCTCCCATCCGAAGGCCAGCTCCTCTACGACTGGAACCTCGAGCTGTGGTTCGATCAGAACGCCGACGCGATCGCCTACCTCAACACACCGGAGTTCAAGAAGAAGTTCCAGCAGCTCCGCGACGCGAGCACCGACACCCTTGCCGGGCTCTTCCGCGGTCAGGAGATGCTGATCCTGAACACGGCGATCCCGCACAAGGACGACTGACCGTCCGTTTTGTGTCGGGCCGGCTCAGCTCTTTGCACCGTTCCCGGGAGCGGCCTCCGCCACCACCGTCTCGAGCGGCCTGAGGTGGATGTCGATCGCCTCCGCGATCTTGGCCGGATCCCGCGTGCGGATCGCCGCGAGCGTCATCTCGTGGAGTTCGATTACGCCCTCCACGTCCTCGATGTCGGCGAAATAATCGCGCATGCGCGCGTAAAGGTTCTCGAGGATCTGGTGCTGATAGAGCGCGAGCGTCCGGCTCCGGGCCGTTCTGCCGATGGTGTAATGGAACAGGTGATCGAAGCGGATTCGATTGGTGAGGTCGCTATGGCTGTGCTGGCGAAGCCGGTCGATGCAGACCCGCATCGAGTCGAAATCCTGTTCGGTGGCGCGCTGGCCAGCAAGCTGGGCAAGCTGAAGTTCAATGGGCCGCCGCGCCTCGATGATTTCGCGAATCTCGAAATGGCGAATAGGCGCGGTGAGCGCCAGGACCGAGTCCGGGACGTCGACGTTGTCGACCGTCAGGCCGCCGTGCACGCCTCGCTGGGCCTTCACCACGCCGGCCCTGGTCAGCACCTTGAGTGCTTCCCCGATCACCGGCTTGCTCACGCCCATGGTCCTGGCAAGCGCCTCGACATTGGGCAGGCGCTCACCGGAATTGAAGGCACCCGAAAGGATGGCAAAAGTGATCTGCTCGACGACCTCCTCGTGGGCGCGGGGATTGGAGATCGGGTAGAAGTGCCAGTGATCATGCCGGTCGATGTCGTTGTCGGCGCCGGACAATAACAGTCCTCCCTCGGCTGGCCCTTCTTGCTCCGCGCAGCCGCCCGCCTGTCTTCGAGAATCAGCCGGGCCACCGCATACAATTCATCAAGCGGTGCCACTTCGGGTCGAAAAAGACAAGATGCTTGATGTTTAGGCGAATCTAGTCACTCGAGAAGTTCGGCGATGTGCGGGGCGAGGTCGGGTTTGGCTTCGAGGCCGAAGCCGGGCAAGGGGCCCGGGGCGATGGCGCCGTCGGTGAGGATGCAGTCCGGCGCATAGCCGCCGATCGGGGCGAAGACGCCGGGATAGGCCTCGGAGCCGCCGAGCCTGAGACCGACGACGATATGGAGGGCGATCATATGCCCG
>DASSPO010000083.1:0-6438 GCA_035699585.1 Bauldia sp. | reverse complement strand
CTCGTACCGTGAAATCTGAGACTTCAACAGGAGCTTCCCGAAGATGATCGTCTCACGTACCCGGATCGCTCTTGCCGCTCTGGCAATGGCTTTCAGCCTGGGCGGCCAAGCAATCGCCCAGGAGGTCTCGCAGTCCCATCTCGATGCCGCACTGGAGGCGGTAAAGAGTGCGGGTGCCGCGCGCGGGTTCGATTCGGTGCTTCCCGCGCTGGCCGACCGCGTGAAGAGCAGGCTCATCCGCGTTCGGCCGGATCTGCACCAGGAGATCAGCGCCATCGTTGAACAAGTCGCCCTTCAGCTCACGACGCGTCGGGCCGATCTCGACCAGGCGGTGGCGAAGGTCTGGGCGAAGAACTTCACCGAGGACGAGCTCGTCACCATCGCGGAATTCTATAGGAGCCCAACCGGCCAGAAGTTCGCCGAAATCGGTCCGCGAGTGATCCAGGACTCGCTTAGGGCGGTGGAGGCTTGGAGCACCCGCGTCGGTGAGGAACTCTACGAGATGTCGCGGGAAGAACTGACGAAGCAGGGCTTCGAGTTCTGAGTCCGCACCGAGGCAGCGGAGCGGGCGATTGAGCGGCTACGACTACGACCTTTTCGTCATCGGGGCCGGCTCCGGGGGCGTTCGCGCCGCCCGGATCGCCGCCGAACTCGGGGCGCGGGTTGCGATTGCCGAGGAGGACAAGGTCGGGGGAACCTGCGTCCTTCGTGGCTGCGTCCCGAAGAAGCTCCTCGTCCATGGTTCCCACTTCGCCGAGGCGGCTGAGGATGCAGTCGGGTTCGGCTGGACGATCGATGGGCTGAGCTTCGACTGGCCGACACTCCGCGACAATGTTCAGGCCGACGTCGACTGGCTGAGCGGCGTCTATATCCGCAACCTCGAACGATCGGGCGCGACGCTGATCAGAAGCCGCGCCGTGATCGAAGACCGGCATCGGATAAGACTGGTCGCCGAGGGCCGGACGGTGACGGCGCGCTACCTCCTGGTCGCGACCGGCGGCCGGCCGACCAGAGGCACGACGATACCCGGAATCGAGCATGCCGTGACCTCGGACGAGATGTTCCATCTCGAGCGTTTGCCGCGGCGGCTCCTGATCGTGGGCGGGGGGTACATTGCGGTCGAGTTCGCGGGCGTATTCAACGGATTCGGCTCACAGACGACCATCGTCTACCGGGGCAAGGAGATCCTTAGCCGTTTCGATGGGGACGTACGGCGAACCGTGCATGCCGGCATGGAGAAGCGGGGCGTTTCGGTCATCTGCAGCGACATGATCGAGGCGATCGAGAAGACCGAGGACGGCTTGGCCGCCGTCACGCTGCACGGGCGCCGGATCGAGGCCGACACGATCCTTCTTGCCATGGGCCGGACCCCCAACACCGCGGGCTTCGGGCTGGAAGAGGCGGGTGTCGCCCTTGGCAAGCTTGGAGAGATAGTCGTCGACGACTACTCCAGGAGCAGCGTGGACAATATCTATGCCGTCGGCGACGTGACCGACCGCGTGAAGCTCACCCCGGTCGCCATCCGCGAGGGGCATACCGTCGCGGAGAACCTCTTCGGAGGGATGTCGGTCAAGGTGGACTACCAGTGTATCCCGACCGCTGTCTTTTCCCAGCCCGAGGCCGGTACGGTGGGACTGAGCGAGGAGGACGCCCTGGCCCGCTTTCCCTCGGTCGACATCTACCGCTCCACCTTCAAGCCGCTTCATCACCGCGTTGCCGGGCGAGACGAGCGGATGCTGGTGAAGCTCGTGGTCGATGCCGACACGGACCGCGTCCTCGGTTTTCACGCGGTAGGGCACGGGGCGGGCGAGATGGCCCAACTCGTCGCTGTTGCGGTCAAGATGAAGGCGACAAAGGCTGATTTCGACGCCACCATGGCGCTCCATCCGACTCAGTCGGAGGAGATCGTCACCATGCGCAAGCCGGTCGAACGCCACCGGCGCGACCCGGCGGCAACGGCTGAAGTACAGCCAGAGCCGGCAAAATAGGGCCCGCCGGGCGACCACCAGCCGATCGGGTTCCCACTACCTCCTTGTGGCCAACGCCGCGTTGGACATGTATAACCCGCCCGCGACGGCAATAACCGTGCCAAATCCCGACCGGATGTGGCAGGTGCCGCTCGTCCCCGGCGCAGGAGAGTACGATGAAGAAGGGCTGGACCCCCGACAGCTGGCGCTCGAAACCGATCGAGCAGGTCCCCGTCTATCCCGATCTCGAGGCGCTCGCCGCGCTCGAGAAGCGGATCGCTTCGTATCCCCCGCTGGTATTTGCCGGTGAGGCGCGGAAGCTCAAGAAGAGTCTTGCGAAGGTAGCGGCGGGCGAAAGCTTCCTCCTTCAGGGCGGAGATTGTGCCGAGAGCTTCGCCGAGCACCAGGCGGACAACATCCGGGACTTCTTTCGCGTCTTCTTGCAGATGGCGGTGGTGCTCACCTTTGCCGGCGCGATGCCGGTAGTGAAGATCGGGCGCATCGCCGGCCAGTTCGCCAAGCCGCGCTCATCGCCCATGGAGCGCCAGGGCGACGTCGAGTTGCCGAGCTATCGCGGCGACATCGTCAACGGTATCGAGTTTGACGAGGCTTCCCGTACGCCCGATCCGAACCGGATCGAGATGGCCTACCGGCAGTCGGCCGCAACGCTGAACCTGCTTCGCGCCTTCGCCCAGGGCGGTTATGCCAACCTCGAGAACGCACACCGCTGGATGCTGGGCTTCGTCAAGGACAGCCCTCAGGCGCATCGCTACGAGGAATTGGCCAACCGCATCACGGAGGCGCTCGACTTCATGCGCGCCTGCGGCATCGATCCGGAATCCCATCCTGAGATGCGGACGACCGATTTTTACACGAGCCACGAGGCGCTGCTGCTCGGCTTCGAGCAGGCCATGACCCGGGTCGATTCGACGAGCGGCGATTGGTACGCGACCTCCGGCCACATGATCTGGATCGGCGATCGAACGCGTCAGCATGACCATGCCCATGTCGAGTTCTGTCGAGGCGTGAAGAATCCGATCGGACTGAAGTGCGGGCCGTCGCTGAAGCCGGACGACCTCATCCGGCTCGTCGATATCCTGAACCCCGAGGACGAGCCGGGACGGCTGACTCTGATCTGCCGCTTCGGCGCTGACAAGGTTCAGGACCACCTGCCGCAGCTTGTGCGGGCGGTGAAGCGTGAAGGCCGTACGGTTGTGTGGTCTTGCGACCCCATGCACGGCAATACCATCACCCTCAACCACTACAAGACGCGGCCGTTCGAGAACATTCTTCGCGAGGTCGAGAACTTCTTCCTCGTCCATCGCGCCGAGGGCACGCATCCCGGCGGCATCCATATCGAGATGACTGGCAAGAACGTCACCGAATGCACCGGCGGCGCTCGTGCCATCTCGGCGGAGAATCTCTCGGACCGCTATCACACGCATTGCGATCCGCGGCTCAATGCCGACCAGTCGCTGGAACTGGCCTTCCTGGTGGCGGAGCTCTTGAAACAGGGCCGTCAGGGGCAGGCGGAGCGGAAGCCGGTGATGGCAATCGTCTGAAGCGGGCGCCGCTTAAGAGCGGCGCTTGCTCCTCGTTCTGGCGGCGAATACGAGTCGGTGATGATCGACTTCATCGGATCGCCTCAGGTCGCCGCACTGATCGTTCTCGTCCAGCGAGGCCTCGAGGAAATCCATTCGGCCCGGAATACGCGGCGGTTGATGGCGGAGGGCGCTCGCGAGGCCGGGCGCGACTATTATCCTGTAGTCGCCGTCACCCATCTCGCCTGGATCGCGTCGATCTTCTTCCTGATACCGCCCGGTGCGCCGGTCGTCTGGCCGTTCGCGATCCTCTACATCCTGCTGCAGCCGCTACGCTACTGGGCGATCGCCACCCTTGGCCGCTACTGGACGCATCGGATCATCACCCTTGATGCCGCGCCCGTCGTGGCGCGCGGGCCATACCGGTTCATCCGCCATCCAAACTACGCCGTAACCATTGCCGAGACGTTCGTCCTGCCTCTCGCCTTCGGCGCGGTAGCGCTGGCGGTCATCATGACGGCAATCTGGTCCGCGGTGGTCGGCTACAAGATCGTCCTCGAGGATCGCGCCATCGCCAAGAGAAGGCTGGAGACCGCCGCAGAGCGGGCCTAAGAAGGGAACGGCCGGGGCGGACGAAGGAACCATGTTCGACGCGATCGCGATCGGCGGTGGACTGGCCGGGGCGGCGTTCGCGTTGGAGCTCGCACGGAACGGTGCGCGCGTTCTGGTGCTCGAACGCACCCGCGAGGCAACACTCAAGGTTTGCGGTGATTTCCTCAGCGCCGAGGCGCTCGGCCTCCTGGCTCACCTCGGGGTCGACACGGAAGCGCTGGGGGCCTCGCCGGTCGAGCGGTTGACTCTCGCGGCCGGCAATCGCGCCGCCCATGCCGGCCTTCCCTTCCGCGCCGCAGGGCTTTCGCGGCTCCTCCTCGATGAGACGCTTCTCCAGATTGCGGGTGTGTCCGGAGCCGTCGTTGAACGCGGGGTCGGCGTCACCGGCCTGGCGCCCGGTCCCGCCGGCGTCGTGGTCGAAGCGGGCGGAAGGAGGTATGCCGCGGCGGCGGTCTGCCTGGCCAGCGGCAAGCACAACCTCCGCGGCTGGCCACGCGATCCCGGGACGGTGACGGCGTTCAAGATGCAGTTTGCCCTGACACCGGCCGCCGCCGCGGACCTGCGCCGGCGTGTACAGCTTGTCCTTTTCGAGGGCGGCTATGTCGGTGCGAGCATGGTCGAAGCCGATCTTGCAACCGTCTGCTGGCAGCTCGATGCCGAGGCCCTCACGCGCCTCGGCGCTGACTGGCGTGGTCAACTGGATCGCATTTCTGTGGGCTCGGCGCTGTTGGGCGATCTCCTCCAGGGGTCCCGGCCGGTCACGCCGCGGCCCGCCGCGATATCCGGGCTGCCGTTCGGTTATGTCCGGAGATCGGCTGTTGCGCCCTCGGTCTATCCGGCCGGCGACCAGCTTGCCGTCATCCCGGCATTCACCGGGGACGGGACGTCGATCGCGCTTGCCTCGGGTATTGTCGCGGCTCGCGCGGTTCTTGCCGGGGAAGGGGGTGACATCTTCCAGGTTCGTTTCGCCTCAGCCCTGCGTCGGCAGTTCGCCCTGGCAAAAGGCGTGAGCGCGCTGTTCCGGAGACGAGCCACCCGCCATGCCGCGGTGGGCGCGATGATGCTGCTCCCCGCGGTTGCCACGACTCTGGCCCGCGCCACGCGTCTCGGCGGGCTGGGCCGGTCCGCGTTACAGATCTAGGACCACGAAGTAGGCCGAGAAGCCCGGCCCGAAGGCCGTGAGCAGATGGCGTCCCCTGCGGCCCGAGGCGATCGCCCGGTCGAGGACGAACAATGCCGTGGCCGAGGACATGTTGCCGTAGTCGCGGAGCGTGGCGCGCGTCGGATCGAGCACTTCCGGGCGGACGGCGAGGGCAGCTTCCGCGATGTCGACGATCTTGCTGCCGCCGGGATGCAGAAGATAACCGTCGAGGTCGGCCCGGCTCATGTCGTTTCGGGCAAGGAAGCCGTCCACGGCCGGCACGAAGTTGTCGCGAATCAGGGCAGGGAGTTCCGGACTGAGCACGATGCCGAAACCGTCGTTGGTGATGTCCCAGCCCATGATGTGCTCCGTCCCGGGCCAGAAATGCTCGCCCATTGCCACCACCTGGCCCAACGCCAACCCGGCTTCACCGGCGCGCTGGGTGTTGCGGAGGACGACGCCCGCGGCGCCGTCGCCGAACAGGGCCAACGCCACGTACATGGCGATCGCCGGATCGTTGACGCGCATGCACAGCGAGCAAAGATCGATCGTGAGGAAGAGGACATTGCCGCCGGGCAAAGTCTGGGCAAGGCGCGCCGCACGAGCCAAACCGGCGACCCCGCCGCCGCATCCAAGGCCGAAGGTCGGCAGGCGCTCCGTCTGCTGTGCGAACTTCATCCGGTTCATCAGCATGGCATCGAGGCTCGGGATCGCGAGACCAGTGATCGTGTTGGTGACCACTGCATCGATCTGATCAAGGCGGAGGCCGGCCTTTGAGATGGCGTCGCCCGCGACGCGTTCGAGGAGGGCGAGAGCGTGCTCCTGAAAGACCACGGTCCGCTCCTCCCAGCTATGCGGTGCCTCGTACCACTCTTCCGGCATGCAGAAGTAGCGCGTCCCGACGCCCGTGTTGGCATAGAGCGCGGCCATATGCGCGAATTGCGGATAGAAGCGGCGCGACCGGCGCTCAACCTCGGCCTGTGCGATCACATGTTTCGGCACGGCGGTAGAAACTGCGGCGATCTCGACGTCGAAGGCGGCCGTCCTGCGGTCGCGCGGCGAGACCGCGTTCAATGCGTCCATGAGAAAGGGCCCCCCGCCGCCGAAATATTTGCTGGCGGTCGAAGATGCACCTCGATCTCGCCCGGAGCACGCGACGGCGCGTGCTCCGATTCAC
>DASSPO010000082.1:0-2514 GCA_035699585.1 Bauldia sp. | reverse complement strand
ATGCAAGATCGGCATCATGCCGGCCAACATCTTCAAGCCGGGCAGTGTCGGCATCGTCTCGCGCTCGGGCACCCTGACCTATGAAGCGGTGTACCAGACCTCCCAGGAAGGCCTCGGCCAGACCACCGCGGTCGGGATCGGCGGCGACCCGGTCAAGGGCATGGACTTCATCGATGTCCTCGAGATGTTCCTGGCCGACGACAAGACGAATTCGATCGTCATGATCGGGGAAATCGGCGGCTCATCCGAAGAGGATGCCGCCCGGTTCCTCAAGGATCAGGCGGCGCGCGGCCGCAAGAAGCCGGTGGTCGGCTTCATCGCCGGCCGGACCGCGCCGCCGGGCCGGCGGATGGGCCATGCTGGCGCGATCATTGCAGGGGGGAAAGGCGGCGCCGGCGACAAGATCGAGGCCATGCTTTCCGCCGGAATCAGGGTTGCCGAATCCCCGGCCCGCATTGGAAAGACCTTGGCCGAAGTCTTGAAGGCCTGACGCCGGATCACAAATATGTCGTTGCCTCAGAGTACCTTGACCGATAGAGCGTGGCCGTCGGCCGCGTAACGAGAGCGTTGGGGACCCTCCCACCCCACGGAAGAAGTATGGCACGCCAGGACCAGAATGCCGCATTGGCGGCAACGTCGTTCCTCTACGGCGCGAACGCCCCCTACATTGAAGCAATGCATGCCCGCTATGCCAGCGATCCCGCCTCGGTGAACGCGGAATGGCGGGCCTTCTTCGAGGGTCTCGCCGAGCAGCCCAACGGCTCCGGGCACGGACCCTCGTGGCAGCGGCGCGATTGGCCGCCGGTCGCCAACGGCGAACTGGTCGCTGCGCTGGACGGCAACTGGGCGGCGCTGGAAGCCGACCTCGGCAAGAAAATCAAGGCGGGCGTCGCGGCCCGCGGCAGCGAGATTTCCGACGAGCGACTCCAGCAGGCGGCGCGCGATTCGGTCCGCGCCATCATGATGATCCGCGCCTACCGCATGCGCGGTCATTTCTACGCCCACCTCGACCCCCTCGGCCTCGAACCACCCAAGACCGACTCCGATCTCGACCCGGTCTCCTACGGCTTCACCGAAGCCGATTTCGGTCGAAAGATCTTCATCGACCATGTGCTCGGGCTCGAGTTCGCCACCATTCCCGAGATGCTCGACATCCTGCGGCGGACCTATTGCGGCACGCTCGGCATCGAGTTCATGCACATTTCCGACCCCGCGGAGAAGAGCTGGATCCAGGAGCGTATCGAGGGGCCGGACAAGGGAATCGCTTTCACGCCGGAGGGCAAGAAGGCGATCCTCAACAAGCTTGCGGAGGCCGAGGGCTTCGAGAAGTTCCTCGACGTGAAGTACACCGGCACCAAGCGCTTCGGCATCGATGGCGGCGAGTCGCTAATTCCGGCGCTCGAGCAGATCATCAAGCGCGGCGGACAGCTCGGCGTCCGCGAGATCGTGCTCGGCATGGCACATCGCGGTCGACTCAACGTGCTTGCCCAGGTCATGGGCAAGCCGCACCACGTCATCTTTCACGAATTCAAGGGCGGCTCGGCCTCGCCAGACGACGTCGAAGGCTCGGGCGACGTCAAGTATCATCTCGGCGCCTCGTCGGACCGCGAGTTCGACGGCAACCGCGTCCACCTTTCGCTCACCGCCAATCCATCGCATCTTGAGATCGTCGACCCGGTCGTGCTCGGCAAGGCGCGCGCCAAGCAGGACCAGCACGCCGACGATCCCAATGCCGAGATCGTTTCACTCGATCAGCGCGCTCGCGTCGTGCCGCTCCTCATCCACGGCGATGCCGCCTTTGCCGGACAGGGCGTGGTGGCGGAATGCTTCGGCCTCTCCGGGCTTCGCGGCCACCGCACCGCGGGGTCGATCCACTTCATCATCAACAACCAGATCGGCTTCACCACCAACCCGCGCTTCGCGCGTTCCTCGCCCTATCCCTCCGACATCGCCAAGATGGTCGAGGCGCCGATCTTCCACGCCAATGGCGACGATCCGGAAGCCGTGGTCTATGCGGCCAAGATCGCGATGGAGTTCCGGCAGAAGTTCCACAAGCCGGTGGTCATCGACATGTTCTGCTACCGGCGTTTCGGCCACAACGAAGGCGACGAGCCGGCCTTCACCCAGCCGATCATGTACCGCAAGATCGCGGAGCACCCGACCACTTTCCGCATCTACGCCGACAAGCTGATCGGCGAGGGGTTGATCACCGAGGCCGATGTCGAGGAGCTGAAGGCGACCTGGCGGAAGCGGCTGGAAGAAGCCTTCGAGGCGAGCAGCACCTATCGTCCCAACAAGGCCGACTGGCTCGACGGCGTGTGGTCCGGCCTCAAGGCGGCAGAGACCGGCGACTCGCCGCGCCGCGGCGTCACCGGCGTCTCGATCGAGAAGCTCAAACAGATCGGAACCAGCCTGACCAAGGTGCCGGAGGACTTCCATGTCCACCGCACCATCCGCCGCTTCCTCGACGCACGGCGGAAGTCGATCGAGACCGGTGCCGACGTCGACTGGGCG
>DASSPO010000081.1:0-4270 GCA_035699585.1 Bauldia sp. | reverse complement strand
GTCGACATTCCCGATGTTGCGGTCCGCGTGCCAGACCCAGCTCGGCACCGTCACGATCTGCCGCCGGTGCCCGGTCACGACGATCGAGCAGACTTCGCCGTAGGTCGAAGACCCGGGACGCGGGTCGAAATACACCACCTCGAGCTCACCCTGGAGCACGACGTAGCGGTCCTCGTGCGCCTTGTGCAGGTTCCATCCCTTCACGTACCCGGGTCGGATCGTGAAGCAATAGGCGAACACCATCGGATCCGGGTGGAAATCCCAGCGTGAATCGAAGAGCTCGGTGATCGTGCCTCGCTGGTCGGGAATCGTCGGGAGGTCGCGGATCTTGACCCCTTCGGTCAGTCGCCGCCTGAGATCTCCCGAGGGGAGCACGGTCTGCGCGTCTCGCTTCGCGGCGGCAAGCGTGATCTCGAGCAGGTTCGGCTCCGCCGGCTCGATCGCCTGTGATGAACGCCCCATCCTTTCGGTCTCCTCGGATTTCGATTCTGGGTGGCGCGGAACCATGCGCGCGTCGCGGACATGGGCCGGGGGGCCTGACCCGCCGGCCCGCCCGATGCCTACCCCGCCCTGAGCGCCTCCGGCTTCGATTTCGCCCGCCGCGTGACGAGCTTGTTGAGCGCCGAGACATAGGCCTTGGCCGAGGCCACCATGGTGTCGGTGTCGGCGCCGCGGCCGGTGACGATCTTGTCGCCCTCGCCGAGCCGAACCGACACGTCGGCCTGGGCGTCGGATTCCTCCGTCACCGCGCCGACCTGGTAGAGCTGTAAGGTCGCCTCGTGCGGCACGATCGACTTGATCGCCTTGAACATCGCGTCGACCGGCCCGTCCCCCGTCGCTTCCCGGGTCAGGTGGCTTCCGCCCACGTCGAGGGTGACGATCGCCTTCTGCGGGCCGCCGGTGCCGGCGATCACGGTGAGCGCGACGAGGCGGATCGTCTCGCTCTGCTGCGCCATCTCGTCCTCGACCAGGGCAGCGATGTCCTCGTCGAAGACGTGCTTCTTCCGGTCGGCGAGATCCTTGAAGCGGCGGAAGGCGTCCTCGAAGGCGTTGTCGCCGAGTTCGAAGCCGAGCGCGATCAGCTTCTCGCGGAAGGCATGGCGGCCGGAATGCTTGCCCATCACCAGCGAGGTCGACTTAACCCCGACATCCTCGGGCCGCATGATCTCGTAGGTCTGGGCATTCTTGAGGATGCCGTCCTGATGGATGCCCGATTCGTGCGCAAACGCGTTCTTGCCGACGATCGCCTTGTTGTACTGGACCGGGAAGGCGGAGACCGCCGACACCAGTTTCGAGGCGCGCATCAGCAGCTTCGTGTCGATCTCGGTATAGAACGGCAGGACGTCGCCGCGCGTCTTGATCGCCATCACCACCTCCTCGAGCGCGGCGTTGCCGGCGCGCTCGCCGAGGCCGTTGATCGAGCACTCGATCTGTCGCGCGCCGCCCATCACCCCGCCCAGCGAATTGGCGACGGCAAGCCCGAGGTCGTTGTGGCAGTGGGTCGAGAACACCACCTTGTCGGCGTTCGGCACGCGCTCGCGAAGCATCCGGATCAGGTCGCGGAACTCGTCGGGCGTCGCATAGCCGACGGTATCGGGGATGTTGATCGTCGTCGCCCCGCACTTGATCGCGGTCTCGATCACCCGGCACAGGAAATCGTGCTCGGTGCGGGTGGCGTCCATCGGCGACCACTCGACGTCGTCGGTATAGTTCCGCGCCCGGGTCACCGAGTTCACCACGCGCTCGTGCACCTGGTCCATGTCGAGCTGGAGCTGGAACTGGCGGTGGAGCGGCGAGGTGCCGATGAAGGTGTGGATGCGCCGCCGCTCGGCGTGGGACACCGCTTCCGCGGCGCGGTCGATGTCGCCATTGCTCGCCCGGGCTAGGCCGCAGACGACGGCGCGCTTCACCCGCTTGGCAATCTCGGAAACCGCCTCGAAGTCGCCGTTCGAGGCGATCGGGAATCCGGCCTCGATGACGTCGACGCCCATCTCGTCGAGGAGCTCCGCCACCTGGAGCTTCTCTTCGAGGGTCATCGACGCGCCCGGCGACTGCTCGCCGTCGCGAAGCGTGGTGTCGAAAATAACCACGCGGTCCTTGTCGGCTGGCGCCTTGGTGTCGCTGCTCATGGTACTGTCCTTCTCGAAAAACGCCGCCGATCCTGGCGCTGGCGGCTGGTTGGGGCCGTATCGCTCTTCGCTTCCCCTGAGTGCCCGCCCCGTTCGAGGCAGCCGACGCTCAGGGGCGTCTAAGCGCGAGGGTAAGCCCGAGAAGGAGGGCCGAACCGGCCGGAATCCGCCCGCCGCCGGCCGAGGCCGCCGCCAGGAGAATGCTGCGATCGCACGCGATCATGCCGGCTCCGATCATGCGTCAGACCCGGAACTTGCCGTCCGGGGCCCGCGAACGCGACGGTTCTAGCCAATTCCGAGCCCGGTGGGCAAGCCAATTCAGAAACGGCGTCCGAATTTCCCGGCGGTTTGCGTGTTAGCCGTCCCGCGGCTAAGAACAGCCGCAACCTTACGGAGGACTTTCATATGCGCAGGATTCTTTTCGCCGCGGCCTTCGCCGCCTTCGCCATGCCGGCACTCGCGTTCCAGTGCCCCGCCGACATTGCCAAGATCAACGCCGCGCTCGAGACCGCCCAGATTACCGAAGAGCAGCGCGCCGAGGTCATTGCCCTTCGCGACGAGGGCGAGGCGCTCCACGACGAGGGCAAGCACCAGGAATCGGTCGACAAGCTCGCCGAGGCGATGGCCATCCTCGGCATCTGATCTCCGAGGCAGCGGGGGGTGGTCCGCGATCCGGGCCGCCCCGATTTCCAGTGCGTCTCGCCGTGCGACCGCGAGACGTCCGCGAGCGCGGTTCGCACGAGCCGCATCCTGCGGTGAAATCGGCGTCAACTGCCATCGCCGTCGCCGCGCGCGACCGCCGCGATGACGCCGTCGCGCCCGGCTCTGAGCGAGGCGCGAGGCGGCCACCTGCCTCAGCCGGGGCTCCGCCTCAGACCTCGGCCTTGCTCACAGGAACGCGATCGAGGCGAAGAGGACCGCGAGTATCGCCGCAAGTCCCGAGACGGGGCCGATTTTCGCCAGGCGCTGGCCGAGCGCCACGTTTCCCGTCCTCCTGATCTCCGAATAGGTGAGATGGATTGCGATGGTCGCAAGCGTCAGGATCACGACGAAGACCAGCTTCACCCAGAACGGCCAGCGCAGCGCGTCGACGCTCCAGTAGGCGAAGACCATGATCAGACCGGTGACCCAGAGAAGCGCCACGCCGGCTGCCGCGACATTGGCGAGAAACGGACCCTGTCCGCGGATGACCTGAGCCTGGTCCGGCGGCATCCCGGCGGCGCGCCGCATCAGGAATCCGCTCGCCATGCCGCCGGCCGCGCCGAGCATGAGCCCGAAGAAGTGCAGGAAAAGGAGAAATGCTCTCATGTTGGCCCCTCAAGCCTTCGCCATCGGATGATTTCTCTATCATGAGTCCGGGCCGTGCAAGGAATGCGAGCCCCGGAATTCCAGCCCGTCCCTCGCCTCAGATCTCGATCGTCCCGCGCGCGACCAAGACCGCCTGTCCGCCGATCCGGCCCTCGACCACCGCTCCGCCATCCATGTCGATCTCGAGATTGATCAGGCTCGGCCGGCCCATCTCGAACCCCTGCTCGATGAGATAGCGGTGGCTGCCGCCCGGCGGCTGGTCGAACTTGGCGATCACGCCGGCGAACGCGGCCACCGCACTGCCGGTCGCCGGATCCTCGATTATGCCTCGCTCGTGCGCGAACATCCGCGCGTGGAAGCTTCGCCCCGACTCCGTCACCTCCCGGCAGTAGAGGAAGGCCGCGCCGCCCTGACCGAAGGCCGCCCGCCAGGCCGTGGTGTTGGCCCTGGCCTTGGCGATTGCCGCGAGGTCGCGCACCGGGACGAAGGTATAGGGAACGCCGGCCTCGAAGTTGGTGGCGTGGTGATTCTCGAAGCCGATCTCGGCGGAGATCAGGTTGAGCGCGGCGGCGATGGCGTCCTTGCCGGGCGGTTCGGCGCCCTCGCTGGGGAGTTTCGGGAGGTCGAAGATCGTGTGGCCGAGTTTCTCGGATTGGAGACTGACGCCGCAGCGGATCGGGCCGACCTTCTCTTCGAGCACCAGCACCATTTTCCCGTTCCCCAAGCCCGCGGCGGCTCGCTCGAGGCCGAGGAGCACCGCCGTCCCGATCGTCGGGTGCCCGGCAAACGGCATTTCATGCGCCGGTGTGAAAATGCGGACCGCGGCGACGTGG
>DASSPO010000080.1:0-6531 GCA_035699585.1 Bauldia sp. | reverse complement strand
CAGGCGCGGATCTGATGCGCCTGGTCGGCAAAGCCGTGCAGCGGGTCGCCGAGGCCGCTCATCGCGGCGTGGACGCTCCTCTGAAGGCGATGGACCGTCTGAAACCGTTTCGGCGTGATGCCGACGTGGTCGTCGAAGACGCGCTCGAGCTGGCGGACGGAGAGGTCGACGGCGGCCGCCGCGGACGCGACGCTTCGCCCGGATTCGGTGAGCAACGAGGCCGCCGCCGCGAGGCGCCGCAGTCCTGCCGCTTCGCCGGTCCGCTCCAGCCGGCGCAACAGCCAGCGGTCCGTCTCGGCGGCAAGCGCCGCTGCGTCCGGCGCCGCGCCCGCCGAACGCCTCAGGCGGCCGACCTCGCCGTCGCCGACGACAGCGGCAAGATCAATACTCGTCCCGGCGATGTCCCGACCCAGGCCCGGGAAGAGACGCGTGGCGCCAAGCTCGCTGAACAGAATGAGGAGCGATCGGGTCCTTCCCCGCGGACGATAGTGCCGCGCGCGGTCCTGGACGCCGGTGAGGCAGGCCTCGAGCGCTGGTCCGAACTCGCCGTCTACGAGGTCCGCAAACTGGACGCAGACCACCGCCCCCACGCCGGGCCCGCAACGAAGTCCATCGCTGAGAAGCGTCGCCTCGCTGTCGTCGACCAGCCAGTAACCGCGCACGATCGCGCGGAGGTCGCGGGTGGGTGGAAGCGGAACGAGGTGCATGCCCGGTCGCGGTCAGTGATGCGCGCGGATAACTAGAACCTGAACCCCGCGCCGATCAAGCGCGCGGGGTGGTGTCATGGCCCGACCCGGGGCCCCGTGCGGTCCGTGGGCATGGAAAGACACGCTCGCCAACGGAATGGATGAGCGCCCGGATGACACGCGTTCGCGGCAGGACGGACGAGTTCATGAAGGAACTGAGGGGCGACCAGGCCGGCGTTTGTGAATGAGTCACCTACGTCGAGCTCGCGCCCCGTACGGTCCGCACCCACGTGGCTTGGACTCACGCCCTGACCAGCCGCTTGTATTTGACCCGGTGCGGGTTGGCGGCATCCGCGCCCAGGCGTCGGACCTTGTCGGCCTCGTATTCCTCGAAGTTGCCCTCGAACCACTCGACATGGCTGTTGCCCTCGAAGGCGAGGATGTGGGTCGCGAGCCGGTCGAGGAACATGCGGTCGTGGCTGATGATCACCGCGCAGCCGGCGTAATCCTCGAGCGCGTCCTCGAGCGCGGCCAGCGTCTCGGTATCGAGGTCGTTGGTCGGCTCGTCGAGGAGCAGCACGTTCGAGCCCTCCTTGAGAAGCTTGGCGAGGTGGACGCGGTTCCGCTGGCCGCCGGAGAGCGACCCGACCTTCTGCTGCTGGTCGCCGCCCTTGAAGTTGAAGGCCCCGACATAGGCACGCGAGTTCATTTCCCGCTTGCCGAGCTTGATCACGTCGTTGCCGCCGGAAATCTCCTCCCACACGGTCTTGTTGGGGTCGAGGTCGTCGCGGCTCTGGTCGACGTAGCCGAGGCGCACCGTATCGCCGAGCCTGATGGTCCCCGCATCCGGCTTCTCCTGGCCGGTGATCATGCGGAACAGCGTCGTCTTGCCGACGCCGTTCGGGCCGATCACCCCGACGATGCCGCCCGGCGGCAGCTTGAAGGTGAGGTTCTCGATCAGCAGCCGGTCGCCGTAGCCCTTGGTGAGGTTCTCGACCTCGATCACATTGTCGCCGAGGCGCTCGCCGGGCGGGATGATGATCTGGGCGGTGCCCGGCGCGCGCTCCTCGTTGCGCTTGAGCAGCTCGTCATAGGCGCGGATGCGGGCCTTGGACTTGGCCTGGCGGGCGCGCGGGCTCGCCGCGATCCACTCCCTTTCGCGGGCGAGCGCCCGCTGGCGGGCGGCCTCCTCGCGGCCCTCCTGCTCGAGGCGCTTGGCCTTCTTCTCGAGATAGGCCGAGTAGTTGCCCTCGTAGGGGATGCCGCGGCCGCGGTCGAGTTCGAGGATCCAGCCGGTGACGTTGTCGAGGAAGTAGCGGTCGTGGGTGACGATCAGCACCGAGCCCGGAAACTCACGGAGATGCTTCTCGAGCCACTGGACCGACTCGGCGTCGAGGTGGTTGGTCGGCTCGTCGAGGAGGAGGAGATCGGGCGCCGAGAGGAGGAGCTGACAGAGCGCCACGCGCCGCTTCTCGCCGCCCGATAGCCTGGTCACGTCGGCGTCGTTGGGCGGGCAGGAGAGCGCGTCCATGGCCATCTCGACCTGGCTCTCGAGGTCCCACAGGTTCTGCGAATCGATCTGGTCCTGGAGCCTGGTCGCCTCCTCCGCCGTCTCGTCGGAGTAGTTCATCATCAGCTCGTTGTAGCGGTCGAGGATCGCCTTCTTCCTGGCGACGCCTTCCATGACGTTGCCGAGCACGTCCTTCGACGGGTCGAGCTGCGGCTCCTGGGCGAGGTAGCCGACGGTTGCGCCCTCGGCGAGCCATGCCTCGCCGCCGAATTCCTTGTCGATCCCCGCCATGATCCTGAGCAGCGTCGACTTGCCCGAGCCGTTCGGGCCGAGCACGCCGATCTTGGCGTCGGGGTAGAAGGAGAGGTTGATGTTGTCGAGGACCTTCTTGCCGCCGCTATAGGCTTTGGTGAGGCCCTGCATATGGTAGATGAACTGGCGCGCCATGATGATCTCCGCCGGGCCGCGACCCGCGGCGCCGGTTCGTCGAGAGGTGGAAGAGAGGATCGGCGGGCCTCATTAAGGGATCGGGAGGCGCATGCGCAAGGGCGGACAGGAATTACGCCCCCAGGGCCTCCGCCACCAGCGCGGCGACATCGCCCACGCTCTTGCCGCGGTCGAGCAGCGCCCGCTCGTCGAGCTCGACGTCGAACCGCTCCTCGACCGCCATGACGAATTCCATGGTCGTCAGGCTGTCGATGCCGAAGGACTCGATCGGCGCGGAGATAATCTGGGCGATCGGCAGGTTGCCGGGCTTTCCCAGGCCCGTCACCTCGAGGAATATCTCGGCGCAAACGGCGGCGATCGGTTCATTCGTGGAAGCGGACGACGGCCCGATCGGGGTAGCTGAAGACATAGTCACCTTCCCTCATCCTGAATTCCACGGGCGTGAAGCGCGCCGAGAGCGTGCCGGCGGTGGCGACCAGGGCGCGCCAGACGACCAGCGTCATCGGCTTGCCGAGACAGAGGTGGCGTCCTTTCCCGAACAGGAGGTTTGCCTCCTCTCCGGACACATATCGAGCCGTGGCGTCGAGAAACACCCTGAGACGATCGCCCTTCCTGACGGTCATGCCGCCGAGCGTCGCATCGTCCTGGGCGAGGCGTTCGACATAGGGCACGCCGGTGGCGGGCAGGCTCTCGGCGAACGCGATCTCGCTCAGCCGGGCTCCCGGGCTTCTGGAAAGGGTTTCCCAGATCGAGAGGACGATCGAGCCGACGAAGGCGTCCCGTCCGACCACGTTCATGGCCACCGCGATCTCGGGCGAGGTGGAAAGGTCGTGCCGCTCCGTGAAGGCGGCGATCAGCCTCGTCAGATTCTGGTTGAGCTGCTTTCGCCGGTTGAGGCTCCGCGTTCGATCGAAGACCTGCGAGAAATCGGACTTGTCCACGATTTCGCCCTGGTCGATGCCGAGCCAGAGCGAGAACACGTGATTGTAGATCTTCGCGCCAAGATCGGTGAGGTCGATCGTGCTGCCGGCCGCGAAGGCGTCGCGCACGAGCGCAGCCACGTATTCTTCCGTGGCCTTGACCGCGTTCCGGCCGGCTGCGCCCATCACCGCCGCGAACTCGGCCCTCAAGCGCCGGTGGTCGGCGCCCTCGTTTGCCAGGGGTATCGAGTCGAGCGCGGTTATGATGCCGCCGAAGTCGATCCCGGTTCTTTGCTCGATCTCGCGATAGTGCTCTGCATAAGGGACCACGTGAAATCGGTCCGACTGGAGGATCGCGGCGATCATTCCCTTGTCGAAGACGCACCAGCACTGGAGCGTGTCGTCGTAGGCGAAGGGGTGGAGCTCGCCGTAGGTGACGTGCCTGTCCGGCCGATGTTGGATCGTCAGCAGCGATCTCTCACTGTCGCCCGCCACATCCTGCTCCTCTCGCTCCGGACAAATGGCGCCGACGCGAGGCTTTCGGGGGCACCTGGCCCGCACGTCTAGTCGATCGGTGCGCGGTTGCATAGCCGCGAGGTCCTTTGACGCGATTTTGCGGTGCTCGATCCGTCGCGCCGGGAACCCGGCGCCGCGCGCGGGGCTACTTGCGCCTCGCGTAAAGCACCATCGCCACCGGCGCGAAGACCAGCGTCACCGCCGCCGGGCCGATCAGCGAGAGGCCGACGATGCCGAGCGTCGCCTCGCCCGCCATCAGCTCGCGGACGGCGGTGACCAGGATCGCCACCGGGTTGACCGCGATGAAGGCCTGGAGCCACCCCGGCATGGTCGCGGGGTCGACGAAGATGTTGGAGGCGAAGGTGAGCGGCATCAGCACCAGCCAGCTCATCGTCATCACCACCGAGGGGGTACGGACGATCAGCGCCAGCACCACGAAGATCCAGCTGAATCCGACGCCGAAGAGGTTGAGGAGGACCAGCGAGGCGAGGATCCCCGCGAACCCCGCCTCCGGGCGGAAGCCGAGGATGAAGCCGATGGCGATCACGATCAGCGAGGAGATGGTGTAGCGCACGGTGTCCCCCGCCATGGCGCCGACGATCGGCGAGGGACGCCAGATCGGGATCGAGCGGAAGCGGTCGAAGATGCCCTTGGAGATGTCCGAGTTGAGCGTGAAGCCGGTGTAGATCGTGGTGAAGGTCACGGTCTGCACGAGGATGCCGGGGAGCAGGAACTGGATGTAGGCGTCGGGCGAGCCGGCGAGCGCGCCGCCGAAGAGGTAGGTGAACATCACCGTGAACATCACCGGCGTGACGATCACGTCGAAGAGCTGCTCCGGCATGTGCTTGACCTTGAGCAGCGCCCGCCAGCCGAAGGTGAGAACGTTGGCGAGCGCCCCCGGCGGCTCCGGCTTGCGGTCCGGGGACAGTACGCGGGCGAGATCCTCGCCGACGATCAGCGCATCGGTCGCATCGCTCATTGTCTGATCCCTTGTCTGGAAGGCGTCAGACCGGGCCGGCCATCAACCCGAACACCCTGCCATATTTGGCGGCCGCCGCGATATCTCCCCGTTCCAGGGCAAGACGAACCGTCTCCAGCTTGCGGGCGTCCTCAAGCGACATTCGCGGCACCCAGCCCTGCTCGTCCTCAATGAGCACGATCGGCACCTCGGCGGCGTAGTTGCCGGCCTGCACGAACTCGACTGTGTTCCGTTTCATCGAGGCTTTCTCATCGTGAAATCGGCGGACCATCGTTCAGGATCGGGCCGGTAAGCCGTTATCAAGACCGCCGGCCTCAGCGTGTCCCTTGGCACGCCCCATACCAAGTGGACCGGATTATCGTTTCTGTCACGCTGCAGGACAAGCACGGACGGACCCGTCTGGCGTCTGGATACTCCTCAACGACAATTGCCTTGCGTACACCGCGACAACGTCGTCAAGCAGGATCCCGTCCGCCGCGAGCTCGCGAAACCCGTGCAGGGTCACCTCCATGTCACCTTCGACTACAAGAGCTTCAATGAGCGAGATGACACCGTCGCTCACTCCGCCGCCGCCGCCTCCTTCCGCATCCCGTTTGCGGTCGCGCCGCCGTTCGTCGCCTCGGCCGGATGGCCGGTCAACGCGAAGAACACCTCGTCTAGGCTGGGCTGCCCGAGGGAGAATTCCGAAACCACGATCCCCGCGGCGGCGAGGTCGGCGAGACCGGCGGCGGCGCGGTTGGGGTCGGCGAGCTGCACGCTGAGCGCGCGCGGGTCGTTGTCGACGTGGACCGCCTCGGCGAAGCGGGCGCGGAGCACCGACTCGGCCCGCTCGCGCTCGCCGGCATCCGCAAGGCGGACATGGAGCACGCCGGTGCCGACCGAGGCCTTCAGTTCCGCGCTCGGCCCCTCGGCGATGACCCGGCCGTGGTCGATGACCGCGATGCGGTCGGCAAGTTGGTCGGCCTCCTCGAGATACTGCGTGGTGAGGAGCACCGTGGTGCCGTTCCGGGTGAGCATGCGGATGATGTCCCAGACCTGGTTGCGGCTCCGCGGGTCGAGGCCGGTGGTCGGCTCGTCCAGGAAGAGGAGCTCCGGCGTCACGATCAGGCTCGCGGCGATGTCGAGCCGGCGCCGCATGCCGCCGGAGAAGTTCTTGACCTGCCGGTGGGTGGCCTCGGCGAGCCCGAAGGCGGCAAGCAGTTCCTCGGCGCGGGCGGCCGCCTCGCGCCGGCGGTAGCCGAGCAGCCGGCCGAGGAGCACGAGGTTCTCGTAGCCGGAGAGGTCCTCGTCGACCGAGGCGAACTGCCCGGTGAGGCTGATCCTCCGGCGAACGGCATCGGCGTCCGCCACCACGTCGAGGCCGAGGACGCGCGCCGATCCGCCGGCGGGCTCGAGCAGCGTGGCCAGCACCCGCACCGGCGTGGTCTTGCCGGCGCCGTTCGGGCCGAGGAGGCCGTAGATCGAGTCGCGCCG
>DASSPO010000079.1:0-11201 GCA_035699585.1 Bauldia sp. | reverse complement strand
GTCGGTCGCGAGGCCGGGGTAGACCGATTTCCCATCGCGCCAGGAGTGGGCGAGGCGACCGTCCCGGGCCATGGAGTCTCGGACGAAGCGGAAGGCGGCAATGGCGGCGTCGGTCCAGTCTCGCCGATCGAATGCGGTGCCGGCAGATGCGAGGGCAGCAATCATCAAGCCGTTCCAGTCGGCGAGCACCTTGTCGTCGGTGGCGGGGCGAACGCGGCCCTGCCGGCGTGCGAGGAGTTTCGCCCGGAGGGTGGCGAGGCGCGCCTCGGTCTCGGGCCCGAGCAGGTCCATGTAGTTGAGGCGGTTTAGGATGGTTGCGCCTTCGAAATTGCCGTCGCGGGTGACGTCATAGATCGGCGCGAAGAAGGAGGCATCGTCGGGCCCGAGGACATCGATGATTTCGTCGGAGCGCCAGACGTAGAACTTGCCCTCGCTTCCCTCCGAATCGGCGTCGATGCTCGAGGCGAACGCGCCGCCCGGAAGGCGCATCTCGCGAAGGAGCCATTTGATCGTCTCCGCGACGCGGGCTGCAAACAGCGGATCGCGCGTCGGGAGGAAGGCGAGGGTCATCAGTTCGACCAGCTGGGCGTTGTCGTAGAGCATCTTTTCGAAGTGCGGAACGAGCCAGCGGTCGTCGACGGAATAGCGGGCGAATCCACCGCCGAGATGGTCGTAGATTCCGCCTTGGCAGATGTTTCGGAGGGTGAGGAGCACCGCCTCGCGATAGTCGGCGTTCGAGGAGCGGAGACCGGCGCGCCAGAGCATTTCGAGGAGGCTCGCCTGTGGGAACTTCGGGGCGCCGCGGATGCCCCCGCGTTCGCTATCCATGAAGCCGAGCAGACGAGCTGCCGCCTGGTCGAGGAGTGTGCGGTCGATCGGGAGGGGCTCGGCGGATCGGCGCTCACGCAGGGCGGCGAGCAGGAGGGAACGGTTGTGCTCGATCTTGTCGGGCTCTTCGCGGAAGATGCGGGCGACCTCCTCGAGGACCGACACGAATCCGGGTCGGCCGTAACGGGCGGTTGGCGGGAAGTAGGTGCCGCCCCAGATGGGTTCGCCGTTGGGGGTAAGGAACATGGTGAGGGGCCAGCCGCCCTGCTCGCCGAGGGCGTGGAGGGCATTCATGTAGATCTGGTCGATGTCGGGGCGTTCCTCCCGATCGACCTTGATGTTGACGAAGAGGCGGTTCATCACCGCGGCGGTGGCTTCGTCTTCAAAGCTCTCGTCGGCCATGACATGGCACCAATGGCAGGCGGCGTAGCCGACAGAGAGGAGGATCGGCTTGTTCTCGCGACGCGCCTCGTCGAGGGCGGCGGGGCCCCAGGGTCGCCAATGAACGGGGTTGTCCTTGTGCTGAAGCAGGTAGGGCGAAGCCTCGTGACGGAGCAGGTTTTCGGTCATGCGTTGGGTATAGGCAAACCGGACCGGCCGTGACAGTGAGTGAGACGACAATCTTTGCCTTGTCGAGCGGGGCGCTGCCCTCGGGGGTGGCCGTGGTGCGAGTGAGCGGTCCGCAGGTTCGATTCGTTCTCGAAACACTTGTCGATTCGGTCCCGGAACCACGTAAGGCTTCGCTCAGGTTCTTGAAAGGAGCCGATGGAACCGCTCTGGACAGGGGTTTGGTCTTCTTCTTCCCGGGGCCGGGGAGTTACACTGGGGAGGACGTCGCGGAGTTCCATATCCACGGCGGCCGAGCGGTGCTCGCGGCAGTGATTGGCCGTTTGACCGAACTCCCCGGCTTGCGCCCGGCCGAGCCCGGTGAGTTCACGCGACGGGCTTTTGAAGCGGGGCGCCTTGATCTGACCGAGGTCGAGGGTCTTGCCGACCTGATCGGGGCGGAGACGGAGGCGCAGCGGCGCCAGGCGATCGGAGCGGCAACTGGGGCCGCACGGGCAACCATCGACGCTTGGCGGGACCGCATTTTGAGAGCGCGGGCTTGGGTGGAGGCCGAACTTGATTTTCCTGATGAGGAGGGCGTGCCGGCCGGGTTGTCGGCGGAGGCCTGGGTTACGATCGAGGCCGTCGTGGGTGAGATCGATCGGCACCTTGAGGACGGGCGGAGAGGCGAGCGACTGCGCGACGGCGCGGACGTGGTGCTGGTGGGGGCGGTGAATGCCGGAAAATCTAGTCTGATCAATGTGTTATCACGGAGGGATGTGGCCATCGTCTCGGCCGAACCTGGCACGACGAGGGACCTCATTGAAGTTCGTCTCGATATCGACGGATACCCCTTCACCTTGGTGGACACGGCAGGGTTGCGCGACGCAACGGGTGTGGTCGAACGGGAAGGCATCCGGAGAGCCAGGGAGCGCCTGGAGAGAGCGGACGTGGTGCTTGCTCTTGAAGATGTCACCGCATCCGCGGCGGAGTCCCTCTTCGATGTCGACACGACCGCGCGCGTCATTCGAATCGGGACGAAAGTGGACTTGGTCGATTCGGAGGAGGAACGAAACCGACTGGCGCGACGCTACGATGTGCTTCTGTCGTCCCGAACGGGTCAGGGGATTGACGAGCTGATTGGCCGTCTGGCCGCATTCGCGAGCGCCGAAATGCGGCCGAGGGAATCGGTGGTAATAACGCGCTCTCGACACCGCTCTGCACTGACGGCGTGCCGGGACGCGCTTCGAGCGGCGCTCGGCGGAGAGGTGCCGCTTGAGTTGCGTGCGGAGGAGTTGCGCAAAGCGACGGATGCGTTAGGCCGGCTTACCGGCCGGGTTGATGTCGAGGACCTGCTGGACGTGATTTTTCGGGACTTCTGCGTCGGTAAGTAGGCGCATGTTTCACGTGAAACCGAAGCCTTTGACCGCCGGGCGGGGTTTCGATAGGGAATCCTTCATGAGCTCTTTCGATGTGATTGTGGTCGGCGGCGGGCACGCGGGGACCGAGGCGGCGGCCGCCGCCGCGCGCCTCGGGGCAAGAACCGCATTGATCACGCACAGCTTTGCGACAGTCGGAGCGATGTCCTGCAATCCCGCCATTGGCGGGTTGGGAAAGGGGCATCTCGTCCGGGAGATCGACGCGCTGGACGGGGTTATGGGCGTGGCGGCGGACCGCGCCGGCATCCAGTTCCGGATGCTGAATCGGCGAAAGGGACCGGCGGTGCGCGGGCCGAGGGCCCAGACGGATCGGAAGCTCTATCGGGCCGCGGTTCAGGAAGCCTTGCGAGGGATCGTTGGGCTTTCGGTGGTGGAAGCCGAGGTTGACGACCTCATCGTGAAGGACGGAAAGGTAGGCGGTGTGCGCCTCGGAGACGGTCGCGAATTGGCGGGGGGCGCCGTTGTGATCACGACCGGGACCTTTCTCAGGGGTTTGATTCATATCGGCGAGAGGAAGATTCCCGCCGGGCGGGTCGGCGAGCGGCCGGCCATGGGACTATCGGGGACGCTCGCACGGATCGGTCTGGCGCTGGGCCGGCTCAAGACCGGGACGCCGCCCCGGTTGGACGGGGCGACGATCGACTGGAGCGCGGTCGAGATGCAACCCGGGGACGATCCGCCGACGCCGTTTTCGTTCATGACGAGGACGATCACGACGCCCCAGGTTCAGTGCGGCATAACCCGGACCACGGATGAGACGCACCGACTGATCACGTCCAATTTGCACCGATCGGCCATGTATTCGGGGCAGATCGAGAGCCGCGGGCCGCGTTACTGTCCGTCGATCGAGGACAAGGTTGTCCGATTCGGCGAGCGCGACGGGCATCAGATCTTCCTGGAGCCGGAAGGACTGGACGACTCGACGGTTTATCCGAACGGAATTTCGACGTCGTTGCCGGAGGAGGTCCAGGCCGCGTTGGTCGCATCGATCCCCGGGCTCGAGAATGCGCGCATCGTCCGGCCGGGTTACGCGATCGAGTACGACCATGTCGATCCGCGCGAGCTGCTACCGACGCTCGAGTGCCACAAAGCGCCCGGTCTATTTCTCGCCGGCCAGATCAACGGCACGACCGGCTACGAGGAGGCGGCCGGACAGGGATTGCTCGCGGGGTTGAATGCCGCGCGGCGCGCCGGCGGCGGCGATCCGGTCACCCTGTCGCGGACGGAGGCGTATATCGGCGTGATGGTCGACGACCTCACAACGCGAGGCGTTACAGAGCCTTACCGGATGTTCACGTCGCGCGCGGAATACCGGCTGTCGCTCCGGGCGGACAATGCCGACCGGCGCCTGACGCCGTTGGGCATGGCTTTGGGCCTGGTTGGCTCGGAGCGTGGAACGGCCTACACGACCATGGCTGAACGGTTGGAAGCGGCGGCTACCCGGCTCCGCCAATTGTCGCTTTCGCCAAGCGAGGCTGAAGCCTTCGGGCTGCATCTCAATCGCGACGGCGTCCGCCGCAACGGGCATGAGCTTCTTGCGCGACCGGATGTGACAATGGAAACGCTCGGAGCGATCTGGCCCGAACTGAAGTCCCTTGATCGATTCGTCTCCGAACAGATCGAGATCGACGCGAAGTATGCCGTCTATCTCGACCGTCAGCGGGCCGATATCGAGAACGTCCGGAAGGAAGAAGCCGTTGTCCTGCCCGACGACATGGACGTTGACGCGATTTCGGGATTATCCAATGAGATCAAGGAGAAGCTTCGCCGCGTCCGTCCCGCTACCCTCGGCCAGGCATCGCGGATCGACGGCATGACGCCGGCGGCGCTCGCGCTGCTTCTGGGCCGGGTCAAGCGGCAAGGGCGTAATGCCGCCTGACGCAGCCGAGCCGGGCCTCGATGCCCTGTGCTCGATCCTCCCTGTTTCACGTGAAACATATGACCGGCTCGCGAAGCTGGTGGCACTCGTCAAACGCTGGCAGAGGGCCGAAAACCTGATCGCGCCGGGAACGGTAGCCGACATCTGGACCCGCCACGTCGCCGACAGTGCCCAGCTCGTTCCTCTCTTTCCGGACGCCCGGCACTGGCTGGACCTCGGCAGCGGAGGCGGATTTCCGGGACTGGTGATCGCCATTCTCATCGCCGAATCTGCCGGCGACTGCTTGGTTCATCTCGTCGAAAGCAATGCCCGGAAATGCGCGTTCCTAAGAACCGCGGCCCGGGAGACGCGGGCGCCGGCAAGGATCCATCAGGGTCGGATCGAATCGATCCTCGCGGCGATACCCGGCCCCGTCGACGTCATCACGGCAAGGGCTCTCGCACCGCTTGACTCGCTCCTCGAACTCACCGCGCACCTGATCGGGCCGGCCAAGGCCGCCTTCTTCAAGGGCGTGGATTTCCAGAGGGAGGTCGCGGAAGCCTCTCACACCTGGGACTTCGATCTGGTAGTACATCCAAGCCGAATCAGCGAAGGCTCGGCGATTCTCGAAATACCTCGAGCCGTTCGCAGGATCTGAGCCGGACCCGAGGCCATGAGCCTGCCCGCATCGCCCCGCGTCATCGCCCTCGCCAACCAGAAGGGCGGCGTAGGCAAGACGACGACCGCCATCAATCTTGGAACGGCGCTGGCAGCGACCGGAGAGGAAGTGCTGGTCGTCGACCTCGATCCCCAGGGAAACGCCTCGACGGGGCTGGGGATCGACAGGAAGAGCCGGCAACGGTCTACTTATGATCTCCTGGTCGGCGAGGCGAACATCGACCAGGTCGCCCTGCCGACGGCGGTCCCGCAGGTCTCCGTGGCGCCGTCGACCCTCGACTTGCTCGGCGTCGAACTGGAGATCGCCGGCCGGCCCGATCGGGCCTTTCGTCTTCGCACTGCGCTGGGAGCGGCCCGCGATTCGAGTCGGGGCCGAAACTATACATATGTCCTCGTCGACTGCCCGCCCTCGCTCAATCTCCTGACGATCAACGCCATGGCGGCTGCCCATTCAGTGCTGGTGCCGCTTCAATGCGAGTTCTTTGCCCTCGAAGGCTTGAGCCAGCTCCTGCATACGGTCGAACAGGTCAAACAAACCCTCAATCCCGAGCTGACCATCCACGGGATCGTTTTGACCATGTTCGACAGCCGGAATTCGTTGTCGGGTCAAGTAGTTGCAGACGTGCGCGCGCATATGGGGGCGGCGGTCTACGAGACCGTCATTCCCCGCAACGTCCGCGTTTCCGAGGCCCCTTCCCACGGCAAGCCGGTGCTTCTCTATGATTTCAAAAGCAGCGGCAGCCAAGCCTATCTCCGCCTTGCCGCTGAGATCATCCAGCGCGAGCGGCGTCTGCGCGCGGCCTGACGTGAGATGGCGTTAACCGAGCATTAACCATAACTGGACCCACGAGGAGAAGATAAATGGCGGAAGACCTGGCGCGGCGGCGTCTCGGGCGTGGTCTTGCGGCGCTGATCGGCGAGGCCGGGGAGGAAACGCCGGTGGTCGACCGTCGGGCGCCTCGGCGCCTGCCCGTGGCGATGCTTCGGCCAAACCCGCGCAATCCCCGCAAAAGCTTCGACGACGGCGATCTTGGCGACCTCGCCGCCTCGATCAAGGAACGCGGCGTGGTCCAGGCGATCCTTGTGCGCCCGGCGTCAAGCGGCGGCGAAGGCTACGAGATCATCGCCGGGGAGCGTCGCTGGCGCGCCGCGCAGCGCGCCGGCCTCCACGAGGTTCCCGTCGTCGTCCATGACGTGAGCGACCGCGAGGCGCTCGAGCTCGCGATCATCGAGAACGTCCAGCGCGCCGACCTCAACCCGCTCGAGGAGGCGGTCGGCTACCAGCAGCTCATCGACGAGCATGGCTACAGCCAGGCGCAACTCGCGGAGGTGATCGGCAAGAGCCGGCCGCACATCGCCAATACGCTCCGACTGCTCAAGCTCCCGGACTCCGTTCAGGCCTACGTCCGCAGCGGCCAACTCTCCGCGGGTCATGCCCGCGCGCTTGTCACGCTCGACGACCCGGAGGCGGCGGCCAAGCGGATCGTCGATGCCGGGATGAGTGTTCGCGACGCCGAGGCGATCGGCGATGCGGCGCGCCGCAAGGCCCCGAGACGGGCGCCGGAAACGAAGAGCGCGGATACGCGCGCGCTGGAGAAGCAGTTGAGCGACGCCCTGGGCCTCGACGTTGCGATCAAGTTCGGCGCCAAGGGCGGCGACGTCCGCATCCGCTACCGCACGCTGGAGCAGCTCGACGAGATTTCGCGAAGGCTCAAGGGGTAGCGTCGGGTTCGATCGCGTCAAGGAAGCTGGAGACCGGGTCCGCTCCGCCTTCCGGCTCGCTGCCCGCCATGACCGCGAGCGCGAACGACAGGGCCGAGATGGCCGGGGAGCGCCCGGCGGTGGCGCCGTGGGCGGCGCCGGCGCGAAGGTTCATCACCAGCGTCGGGCAGCAGAAGAGAGCAAGCCGGACCACCTGCCGCCAATCGTCCGGAAGCAGATCCCGCCGGCGGAGCGCCGCAATCAGTGGCCGCCACACGTGCTCCACCTTGAGATCGAGGAAGCCCCGCCGTAGCGCGCCGAGCGTCCAGTCATGGTCGACCACGATGCGCTCTCCGGAGAGCGACACAGAGACCGTGAAGCGCCGGTCGGCCTCCTCGGGATGGTAGAGCCAGAAGGGGTGGGCGAAGATGTTGTGGAAGGTTGCCTTGATGTCGGCCAAGAGCGCGGGGACGTGCTCGCCGGCAAACGCCGGATCGAACATCACCAAGCGCGCGCCGCCGTCACCTTCCTCGATCCAGACATTGGCGTTGTGGGCGTCGCCGTGGGCGATGACCGCACCGCCGGCCAGGCGGTCCGGCGCGAGACGCCGGAGGCTTTCCTCGAACAGCTCGGCGAGGCTCGCCCGGTAGTCGATGCCGTTGATCCGCCAGCGAAGCGCGGCAAACTCGCCCCAGGGCAGGGTCGCTCCGGGAAGATCCACCGGCTGTTCGAGATAGAAGCGGCTCACACGTCCCGCAAGACGGGTCCCGGACGGCCGATCCGAGAGCCGGTGGTGAAAGAGCTGGTGGATTGCTTCTCTCCGGACCTCGTCCGCAGATGCCTGGTGGAGGGCGGCGCGATAGACGGAGCCGGTCTTGCGGTCGAGGTCCGCCTGGAGCTCGACCAGCCGGCCGGGATCGACGTCGGCGCTACTGCGCTCGACGTCGAGGCAGGCGGCCGCGAGCTGCCGGTCGCGGCGAAAGCGGTAGAGCAGGATCTGGTGACCGGGCTTCCGCGACATCATCACCGGCATGTCCACCGGCAGACCGGCGCGCTGGAGAAGCTCGGCCCGGTAATATTCCTCGACCGTCCCCTCTTCTCCCTCCTCCTGGTGGAACTTGAAGAAGAAGCGCCGGCCGTCGCTCGTCTCGACCAGCCCGTTCAACGAATTGAGGCTGCTCCAATCGGCGGTGATGGCGACGTTTCCGACAACGAGGCCGAAGTTCCGCGCGATGAGGCGCGCAACAACGGCTTCGGCATCGTGCTTACGGCCGCCGGCCACGAGCCGTCGGGCGAGCGCGGTCGGTGCGGTCTCCTCGTCAGCTTGACTCATGCCGGTTCAGACGCGGGGACCATCGGGTTTGCGGAGCATCGGTCTTTCCAAGTTTCACCCCAGCGGATGGCGGTCGGCGGTGTCAACCCGAGCTTACTCGTCATCTGACGAATAAGGATAGACGTTTCGTCGCCCCTCGCGCTATCCTGGTTTCCGTTCCCGGCCGAGGGCGTCGCGCGACCATGACCGTCCCCCAAGAGATCGAGGCGGGGCTGCCCGAGATGATCGCCTGGCGGCGCGCCTTTCACCGTGTGCCGGAACTCGCCTACGAGGAACATCGCACCGCCGCAACGGTGGTGGAGCTGTTGAGGACCTTCGGTATCGACGAGATCGCGACCGGGATCGGCGGAACCGGCGTGGTCGGCATTCTACGCAACGGCGATGGCCCGCGCGTCGCACTTCGGGCCGACATGGACGCGCTCCCCATCGCCGAAACCGGCACGCCGGCGTGGCGATCCGAGATCGCCGGGAAGATGCACGCCTGCGGCCACGACGGCCATATGAGCATGCTTCTCGGCGCGGCGCGCTACCTGGCGGCGACACGGCGTTTTGCGGGGACCGTCGTCCTCATCTTTCAGCCCGCCGAGGAGGGCCGGGCGGGCGCGAAGGCCATGATCGAGGACGGACTCCTCGACCGCTTCCCTTTCGACCGCGTCTTCGGCCTCCACAACATCCCCGGCATGGCCGCGGCCGAGATCGCCGCCTCGGCGGGACCGGTGATGGCCGCGGTCGACAAGTTTGACATTGTCGTCACCGGCAAGGGCGGTCATGCGGCGATGCCGCACCTGAACCGCGATCCGGTGCTCGCCGCCGCGGCCCTCGTGGTCGCGCTCCAGAGCATCGTCTCGCGAGATCGCGATCCGGCGCGGCCGGCGGTGGTCACGGTAACCCGCTTCAATGCCGGAGAGGCCGACAACGCCACCCCCGACCGCGCCGCGCTCCGCGGCAATGTACGTTTCCTCGAGACCGGCGGCAGCGAGATCTTCCGCGATCACATCGAGCGCATAGCGCGCGGCGTCGCCAATACCTATGGCGTGGCGGTGGATGTCGACTATGCCGTTGGGCGTCCGGCGACGGTCAATGCCGAGGCGGAGGCGCGGCTCGCGCGGGAAGTTGCGGCAACGCTTGCCCCGGACGCGACGCTTGCGGCGCGGCAAGCGCCAATCATGGCATCGGAGGACTTTTCCTACTTCCTCGAAGCGCGGCCGGGCGCTTTCGCCTTCCTCGGCGCCGGCGAAGGGCGGCCGTCGCTCCACAGCTCCGACTACGACTTCAACGACGCCATACTTGTGCCCGGCGCGGCGTTTCTCGCGCGCCTTGCCGAGCACGCGCTGCTTCGCTAAGCCTCGCCGCGACCCTTCAAGGACGCCACCCGCCGTGCAGAAGCGCAGAACGCCGCGAAAGCGGCTCACGCATGACGAACGGAAGGCGCTGATCCTCGACCGCGCGGCCGAGTATCTGTCCGAGAACGGCTTCCCCGTCCGGACCAGGCGCCTGGCGGCGGCGGCCGGCATCTCGCAGCGGCTGATCTACCACTTCTTCCCCAACAAGTCGGCGCTGATCGATGAGATCTATGACAGCGCAATCGCCGGCCCGTTCAAGGCGATCTGGTTCGTCGAGCTCGCCGACCGGTCGAAGCCGGTGGCCGAGCGCCTCCGCGCCTTCTACCGCGACTACTACGCAACGCTGCTGACCCGGCGCTGGACGCGGCTGCTCATCTATTCGTCCTTCTCCGCGCAGAACATGGCGCCGCGCTACATCTCAGGCATCATCCACCGGCTCCTCGAAACGATCGTCGAGGAAGTGGCCGCCGAGCGCGGCGTCAAGCTGCCGGCGGAGAAGCCCGTGGTGCACGAGATCGGCTGGATCCTGCATGGCGCCGTCTCGCACCTTGCGATCCGCCGCCATCTCTTTCGCGCCAACATCTCGGTCCCGGTCGAGCTCGTGATCGACGCGCAGATCGACTCCTTCCTGGCCGGCTTCGAACCGATGCTCAGCCGTCTCGCGCAACGCTCCGCCGGTGAGTCGCGGCGCTCGAACGGGGCCCAGCGGCGACGCGCATAAGTCGTCAATTGACGAGTAGCGGCGGCGTGGTAGGATTTTGCGGCGGCCGCGAGCGAGGTCGGCGCGGTAGCGACGGCGGCATGCGATTGTGCATGCGCACGAGCGTGGCGGGCGTTATCCTATGCGCTTCGGGGGCGACGTGAGCGGAGGGGGTGGCGGTTCCATGGCTGCGACGGCCGGCCTCGGTCAGGCGGTCCCGGAGCCGACGGTTCCCGTCGCCGTTTCCGTCCGCCGGGTCGAAATGGCCTATCCGGGCCTCAAGGCGGTCGACGATGTCTCTTTCGATCTCCGGAAAGGCGCCTTCCTGACGATACTCGGCCCTTCCGGCTCGGGGAAAACCACGCTCCTGCGCATGATCGCCGGCTTCCAGACGCCGACCGCCGGCGACATCATCATCGCCGGGGAGCCGGTGCGCTCGGTGCCGCCCTGGCGGCGATCGATCGGCATGGTGTTCCAGCGCCTCGCACTCTTTCCGCATCTTACCGCCGCGGCCAATGTCGCATTCCCGCTCCGCATGCGCCGCTTCGATGCGCGTACGATCAACGAGCGGGTCGAACGATATCTCGCGCTGGTCCGGCTCGAGGGCCTCGGCACGCGCCGCATCAACGAGCTCTCCGGCGGCCAGCAGCAGCGGGTCGCCATCGCCCGGGCATTGGTCAACGACCCGCCGGTGATCCTGGCCGACGAGCCGACCGGGGCGCTGGACAGCAAGAGCAGCGCGGAACTGATGGCGCTGCTCGCGCGCCTGCACCAG
>DASSPO010000078.1:0-2571 GCA_035699585.1 Bauldia sp. | reverse complement strand
CCCATCGGCCAGGCGCTGTGGCTGCGGGAACTCGAAACCTACCAGAGGTTTCCGCCGATGCAGGACCCGGCGAGCTCCAACCTCGATCAGGTGATGGACCAGCTTAAGAAGAATCCGCCTGCGGGCCCTGGCCAATAGGCTAGCCAACACTGGGCGGGCGGCCCCTTGGGCCCGCCCGCTTCACCACCGTTCAAGAGGAGGGAAATCCCATGATCGGAAGAACACTGTTTGCCGCCGTGCTGTTCGCCGCCGCTTCTGTCGGTGTCGCGCGGGCAGAGTGGTTCGTGATGCAGGGCGAGGATCGGACCTGCGTCGTCACCGATGCGGAAGTGAGGGGATACGGCAAGCTCGCCGGACCGTTCGCTACCGAGACCGAGGCAAGTGCGGAGAAGGCGAGGATTGCCGCATGCGAGCACGCCAACACCGATCCGGACCCTGATGAGGACGTCCCGGCAAAGTAGCCGGCGGAGGGATGACATCTTGCTCCAGTTGCCAAGGTTCACAGCTGTCCGCGGCGTCGCCCGCCTCCTAGCGCTCGGCGCTCTACTCGCATTCGGTGCGCCCGCATGGGCGCAAACGGATCCACTGCCGTCCTGGAACGATGGCGCGGCCAAGCAGGCGATCGTCGAGTTCGTCGAAGCCACAACGACGGAAGCCAGTCCCGATTTCGTGCCCGAGCCGGAGAGGATCGCCACCTTCGACCAGGACGGCACGCTCTGGGTCGAGCATCCGATGTACAGCCAGCTGGTCTTTGTCCTGGACAGTGTTCCGGCTCTGGTCAAGGCCAAGCCGGAGCTGGCCGACCAGGAGCCCTTCAAGACGGTACTCTCCGGCGATCTCGAAGCCGTCGCCAAGCTGCCGAAGGAGGACCTTGAGAAGCTCCTCCTCGCCACGCTGACCGGCATGACCGTGGACGATTTTCGCGCAAGCGCCACCCAATGGATGGCGAGCGCCAAGGATCATCGCTGGAAGCGGCCCTACACCGACCTCACCTACCAGCCGATGCAGGAGGTGCTGCAGTACCTCCGCGCCAACGGCTACAAGACCTACATCGTCACCGGCGGAGGCCAAGACTTCGTCCGCTCCTACGCCGAAGAGACCTACGGCGTTCCGCCAGAACAGGTGGTCGGCAGCGCCAGCGGCACGACCTACGGCTACGACAAGGACGGCAAGCCGATCCTGACCAAGGACCCGAAGCTGCTCATCAACGACAACGACGCGGGCAAGCCCGAAGCAATTCATCTGATGATCGGCCGCCGGCCCTACGCCGCATTCGGCAACTCCACGGGCGACCGGCAGATGCTCGAATACACCGCCGCCGGTGACGGTCGGCGGCTGGCCGCGCTCATCCTCCACGACGACCCTGACCGTGAATATGCCTACGGTCCGGCCCAAGGCCTGCCCGACACCAAGGTCGGCGCCTTCACACAGGCCCTCTACGACCAGGCAATCAACAACGGCTGGATCGTGGTTAGTATTAGGAACGACTGGAAGCGAATTTTCGCGTTCGAATAGACTTTCTCCGAGGCTCCGGATCGGGATCCATCCTGTCGGACGATCGCCGGCAAGCGCGGCCGACCCTGGGGTTCTCCATTCCAAAGATTGACCATCCGCATCGCGAGGTTTCGGTGCTCGGCCGACACCGGAAATTGTCGCAGATCAAAGCTGTGCCATCCGCGACCGGGTTAGAAGAACGGAGTGTTGCCCCCAAAAACCGCCTCGCGGCTGGTCGAGCCGCGGCCGACGGCTTCGCTCGCACCGGGTAAGCGCGAGAAGCCCAAAGGCCACGGGTTACTAACGCTAACCGGATGGTCCGACCACGGGGCGGCGCGGCGCCTCCTGCTGTGGAGCGTCGTGCCGCTCGCCTTCTGCGTGGCTCTCGGCTGGTACCTCACGGACTTGCTCGGCCGTTATGGCGAAGCTGTCGAGCGGAGATCCCTGCTGACGACCGTGACCTCGCTGGCCGGCACGCTTCAAACTCGGGACGAAATCGAGTCGATCAAGGGTCTGAGGGGAGTCCCTGGGGATGTCGACATGCCGGCCTATGCCGATGTCCATGAAGAACTCGATCATATCCGCAAAGCCTTTCCCGGCTCTCGTTTCGCCTACCTGATGGCCCTGAAGGATGGAGAGGTGATCCTTCTCGCCGACTCGGAAGAGATGACCTCTCCCGACTACTCGCCCCCAGGCCAGGTTTACGAGGAAGCGAGCGATGTCCTGCGCGGCGTCTTCGTGACCAAGGCCCCGGCAACCGAAGGCCCCATCACCGATCGTTGGGGAACGTGGGTTTCCGGCTTTGCGCCGGTCATCGATGCGGAGCAGGGCGCAGTGATCGCGCTGCTCGGCGTCGATATCAGCGCCGCGACCTGGGAGGCGACGATTGCCTGGTTCCGCGGTGTGGGGCTTTTGGTCAGCGGTGTCGTCTTCGTCATCGTGATTCTGTTCGTCGCGCTCAGCTTGAGACAGCGATGGCTGGCGGCGAAACTCGCGGCTGCCAACCGCATTGTCGAGAACAGCACCGCGATCCTCTATCGGCTCGGCGGCGGCAAGCTCCCGCTGCCAATGCAGTTC
>DASSPO010000077.1:0-7396 GCA_035699585.1 Bauldia sp. | reverse complement strand
GGCAAGGCCGGCACCGCCACCACCAGCGTTCCATCGCGTGCCAAGCCCTCGCCAAGCCCGAGCGAATCCTCCGCCGGCAGCCGCGCCGTTTCGGGAAGCCATGGGATCACGCCGAGCCTGGACCATCCCGTGCGCTCCTCGATCAGCGTCAGGCCTTCCGAGAAGAGTCCCGCATCTCCCCGGAACTTGTTGATGATGAAGCCCTTTATGCGATCCCGGTCATCTTCCGACAGGACCGCATGCGTCCCGATCAGGCTGGCGATGACCCCACCCCGATCTATGTCCCCGACGATGACCACGGGGAGCCTCGCCGCTTCGGCAAATCCCATGTTGGCGATGTCGCCGTTCCGGAGATTGACCTCGGCCGGACTGCCGGCGCCTTCCACCAGAACCAGGTCCATTCCAGCCCCGATCCGCCCGAAGCTCTCCAGGACCATCGGCAGAAGTTCGGCCTTTCGCCGCCCGTACTCGGCGGCCCGCATCGTGCCCGCCCGTTTCCCGCGCACGATCACCTGCGCCCCCGTCTCGCCCTCGGGCTTCAGAAGCACCGGATTGAGGTCGACGGTCGGCGCGATTCCCGCAGCCCGCGCCTGGAGAGCCTGCGCCCGGCCGATCTCGCCGCCGTCGACGGTGATCGCCGCGTTGTTCGACATGTTCTGCGGCTTGAACGGCGCCACCTTCAAACCGCGCCTTGCCAGGGCGCGGCACAGTCCGGCGACGATCGTCGACTTGCCGACATGGCTGCCGGTGCCCTGGATCATCAACGCCGGCGCGGCGCTCTTCATGGCGACCGCCCGTCGCGAACGCCAGCCTGAGGCCCTCGATCAAGACCGCGGGCGATAACCGTTTCCCGTTGTTCCATCGCCTATGTCGTCGATCGCCTTGGATCGACTCCATCCCTCAGAACTCGATCCCCTGCTGCGCCTTCACGCCGGACCGGAAAGGGTGCTTGACCATCGTCATCTCGGTGACGAGGTCGGCCAACTCGATGAGCGCCTCGGGCGCATTCCGCCCGGTGACGATGACGTGCACGTGTTCGGGCTTGTCATCCCTGAGGAATGCGACGACCTCCTCGACCGGCAAGTAGTCGTAGCGGAGCACGATGTTGAGCTCGTCGAGGAGCACGATCCTGTGCTTTCCCGCCCTCACCAGCGCCTTCGCCCGCTCCCAGGCGGCGCGCGCCGCAGCCAGGTCGCGCTGGCGGTCCTGCGTCTCCCAGGTGAACCCCTCCCCCATGGTATTGATCGAGACGAGGTCGCCGAACCGCTCCAGTGCAGCGCGCTCTCCGGTCTGCCATTTTCCCTTGACGAACTGGATGATCGCGACCGGAAGGCCATGGCCGAGCGCGCGGAACACCATGCCGAAGGCCGCCGTCGACTTGCCCTTGCCTTTGCCGGTATGGACGATGATCAGACCCTTCTCGATGGTCTTCGTCGCCACGATCCGGTCGCGCACCTCCTTCTTCTTGCGCATCTTCTCTGCATGGCGCGCGTCGCGTTCCGCCTCCGTCATCTCCTTCATTCGGCAGCCTCCTTCCGAGCGCCAGTCAGTGCGGCGAGCCGGTCATGAGCGCTGTTCCAGCGCGGCGACCAGAGCCCGCGCGCGATCGCCTCGCGGAATCGTTCCGCCATATCCCTGAGCGCCGCGGGATTGACATCCGCGATGAAGGTGCGAACCGCATCGTCCGCGATATAGGCCTCGTAGAGCTGGTCGAAGTGGTGATCGCCAGCCGCGTCGGTGAGCGCGGCATAGGCGAACAGCAGGTCGACGGCCACCGCCATCTCCATCGCTCCGCGATAGCCGTGGCGCATCATCCCGGCGATCCATTTCGGGTTCGCGGCGCGCCCGCGCACGACCCGATTCAGTTCCTCGCCCAGGGCGCGGACGACCGGCCGATCCGGCCGCGCATGATCGCCATGATAAAGGCGCGGCGCCCTGCCGCTCAGGTGTTCGACCGCCGCCGCGAGCCCACCCTGGAATTCGGCGTAGTCGGCGGAGTCGAGAATGTCGTGCTCGCGGTTGTCCTGATTTTGCACGATGGCGTCGACCTTCCTGAGCAGCGCCGTCAGCTCCGCCGACGCCTCGCGTCCGCCCGCTCCGCCGCCGTAAGCGTAGCCGCCAAAACGCAGGAATGCCTCGGCCAGCTCGCTCCGCCCGTCCCATCCGCCGCGATCGATGATCGCCTCGATTCCCGCCCCGTAGGCGCCGGGGCGGACGCCAAAGATGCGGGCCCCGGCAACACCGGCGCGCCTGGCGGCGGCGAGGGGATTGGCATGGTCGTCTTCGTCGAGACCGGCGACCGCCCGGAATGCCGAGGCCATGAGCTCGATCTGCTCGGGGAAAGCGTCGCGAAACATGCCGGAGATGCGGAGCGTCACATCGATGCGCGGCCGACCGAGCTCGGAAAGCGTCATGACCCGGAAACCGGTGACCCGGCCGGTACCCGTCTCCCACACCGGCTCGGCTCCGATCAGGGCCATCGCTTCTGCGATGTCGTCGCCGCCGGTCCGCATGTTTGACGTACCCCAGGCCGAAATGGCGACCGAGCGCGGCCACTCGCCCTCGTCCTGGAAGTATCGCAGCGCCATTGCATCGGCGGCGGCGCGACCGAGCACCCAGGCGGCGCGCGTCGGCACCGCGCGGATATCGACGGTGTAGAAGTTCCGGCCCGTCGGCAGGACTTCCGGCCGCCCTCGCGTCGGCGCTCCCGAGGGCCCCGGCGGCACGAACCGCCCGTCGAGAGCGGCAAGAACCGCCTCCAGTTCCGCCTTGCCGGACGCGTCGAGGGCCGGCGCGAGTTCGTGCCCGATCCAGTCCAGTACGGCCGCGGTCGCGGGACCTGGGGGCCCCGCGTCTCCATCATTCCGCGACGGGCCTGAGTCCCTCGCGCCCCTCCGCATATCAGGGTTGGTGATCGGTCCTGTCTTTGGCCCGTGTGTTGCCGGACCGAAGGCGGACCCTCGTTCGCCGGCCGCCGCCTCCAAGAGCCGCAGCGCGAGCGATTCGATCCTCTCCACCGTGTCCCCCACGGTTCGCCACGGTGCGTCGGATATTGCCGCAAGCGCCGCCGGTCTCGGTCCGCTCCAGTCGGTGCCGAGGTCGCCGTCGAGCGGATCGAAGCCGCCCAGGCCGAGGTCCGCGGCGATCGCGCGGTGGAGGGAGGCGTCCTCGCGCCGCCCTCCGGGGCGCGGGCTGCGGGCCATGGCCACCAGGGTGTCCAGGCGTGCCCGCCCCTCTGGCGACGCGCCGAGGACGTGAAGCCCGTCGCGTATCTGCATTTCCTTGAGTTCGCAGAGATAGGCGTCGAGCGCCTGAAGCGTTTCGCCGGGCGCCGCCGGCGAAAGCCCGAGCTCGCGGTCGAGACCCGCAGCCGCCGCCGTCGCGGCGATCTCCCGCTCGAGATGCTCCCGGCGGCGCCGGTCGACACCGGCGGCGAGCGCATATTCGTCGATCAGAGTCTCGAGCGCGGCAAGCGGTCCCTGCAGCTCGGCGCGCGTCATCGCCGGCATGAGGTGGTCGACGATCACCGCCGAGGTGCGCCGTTTGGCCTGCGCGCCTTCGCCGGGATCGTTGACGATGAAGGGGTAGATCAGCGGCGTTGGGCCGAGGCAGAGCTCCGGCCAGCAGTCGGCCGATAGGGCGAGCGCCTTCCCCGGCAGCCATTCGAGATTCCCGTGCTTGCCGAGATGAACGACGGCGTCGGCGCGGAAGATGTCGCGCAGCCAGGCATGGAACGCGATGTACCCGTGCGGCGGCACCAGGGCGGCGTCGTGCAGGCTCGCCTTCGCCTCGCCGTCGTTTCCCCGCGACGGCTGCACGGCGACAACCAGGTTGCCGTAGCGAAGGGCGCGCAGAGGAAAACCGCCTGCCTCCAAGCCCGGGTCGTCCTCCGGCCGTCCCCAACGCGCGACGATCGAGGTCTGCGCGGCTATGGGCAGCGACGACAGAAACGCCGCGTAGTCCTCAGCACTGATCCATGCCTGGCCGTGCGCCTCCCCATCCCGATGGCCGGCGGCCGCATCGCTTTGGAACGCGGAGACCAGCGTCGCGTGGTGTTCGGGAAACCCATCGAGTCGGTATCCCTTGTCCGCCATCGCCGCGGCAAGCCGGACGGCCGACGCAGCGGTGTCCAGCCCTACCGCGCTGCCGATCCGGCTCTCGCGGTTCGGGTAGTTGGACAGCACGACGGCAACGCGCCGCTCATGGGCCGGCTTCGCCGCAAGACGCACCCAGGCCGCCGCCTGCTTCGCGACGAACCGCACCCGGTCCGCCACCGGTTCGTAGGTGGCGATGTGGCTGTCGGTCGGCGCATCGTAGGCTTCGGCCTTGAAGGAGATCGCGCGTGTCCCGATCCGCCCGTCAACCTCGGGCAGGACAACATTCATCGTGAGGTCGCGCGGGAGAAGCCCGCGGGCGCTTTCCCGCCATTCGGCTTCGCTCGACCCGGCGAGAATCACCTGAAGCACAGGCCGGCCCGGCGCATCGAGCACGGTGCCGTGATGCGATGCGCCCATGCTCGAGACGGCGAATGCGGTCGTGTTGAGCACAATCGATGGCGGCGCAGCCGCTAAGGTTCCGCTTACAAAATCCTGGCTGTCGCCGTCCTTCAGGCTGGCGACAAACAGCGCCAGAGCGGCAATTCCCTCGCCGTCAAGCGCCGCTATGAGCGCATCGATCGGCGCGGTGGCGCCGCCCTGGAGGATCGAGCGGTAGAAGACGATCGCCGCGAGCGGCCTCGCTTCGGGCAGGCCGGCAATCGCCGCCTCGAGCGACACCGCACCTTGCCCCGGCCGGTAGCAGCCGCAGCGTGGCAGGATCACCGGCTCGGACGGCGCTGACTCGGTCGCGATCAGTCCCGCCATGAACGCCAGGGCCTCCGCCGCGTTCACCAACCCGCCTTCGACCAGGTACCGCCAGAGGCGTCGGCACCTCTCCGGCGTTTCGGTCGAGAACGCCTCGAGCGCGGGGTCCCAGCGGCTGTCGCCCGGCACCACGATCAGCCGCGGGCCACCCGCACGGGCGAGCGCGCGAAGCCGGTCGAGGCCGTAGGACCAGTAACCGGCGCCCCCCATCATCCGCACCACGACGAGCTGGGCGGCCGCTGCCGTCTTGTCGAGGTAAAGGTCCACCGACATCGGATGCGCGAGACGCATCAGATTGCAAAGCCGGAAGCTCGGTCGGGCCGACCGGCGCCGAACCGCCTGCGCGAGGAGCGCAAGCTCGGTGTCGGCTGCCGAAAGCACAACGATATCGCCGGGCGATTGGGCCAGATCGACGGCTGAGGTCCCGTCGTCGATCCTGGCGACCTCACCGGCGAGAAGATGCATCACTCACCCCGCAAGCCGGGCCGCGGCCGCCGCTCGGTCGAGGTCGCGAAGGCCGATCACCACCAGCCCGTCCCGCGCCGGCATCGGCGAGAAGTACGTCTCGACGCGGGCGCCGACAGCCTGCACGACCACTGGCGCGGCCCTTCCTTCGACCCTTGCGTAGCCCTTGATGCGGAGGACACCAGGTACCGTCAGGGCCGCGCTGACGCGGCGGCGCAGCGCGTCGAGTGAGGGGAACGTGGCTGGCGTCGCGACAAAGCTGTCGAAGTCGTCGTGGTCGTGCTCCTCGCCCTCGAGCTCGTGATGGCTCTCGCGGCCCGAGAGGTCGGCCTCGGCGGCAGCGGAGAGCCCGAGCAGGATCTCGGCCGGCAGTCCGTTCCCCGAACTGCGCAGCGCCGAGACGCCGGGCCGCGCCTCGCGCGCAACCGCCTCTTCGACGCCGGCCAAGGCATCGGCGTCGACGAGGTCGGCCTTGCTCAGAACGACGAGGTCGGCGCAGCGGAGCTGGTCCTCGAACAACTCCTCGACGGGATTGTCGTGAGTCCGCGCCGGGTCCGGTGGCGCGGCCGCCTCCGGCGCGAACCGGCCCTCGGAAACCGCCACCGCGTCGACCACCGTCACGACGCCATCCACCGTCACCCGGTGCCGGACCGATGGCCAGTTGAAGGCCTGTACCAGGGGCTGCGGCAGCGCCAGGCCCGATGTCTCGATCACGATGTGATCCGGCACCGGATCGCGCGCGAGCAGCGCCTCCATCGTCGGCAGGAACTCGTCGGCCACCGTGCAGCAGATGCAGCCATTGGTGAGCTCGACGATCTGGTCGGGCCGGCACGCGTCGTCGTCGCAGTCGGAGAGTAGCCCCCCGTCAAATCCCATGTCGCCAAACTCGTTGACGATCACCGCGATCCGCCGCCCGCGGGCGTGGCGAATGAGGTTGCGGATCAGCGTCGTCTTTCCGGCGCCGAGAAATCCGGTCACCACGGTGGCCGGGATGCGGTCGCTCATAATGTGATGTTTCCCTGGGGCGAAGGCTTGAGCCGAAGCGGCAGGCCGGCGGTCATCAGCACGACGCGCCCGACGGCGGCCGCCACCCTTTGGTTGAGAATGCCGTGGGCGTCCGAGTAGCGCCGCGCCAGCGCATTGTCCGGCACCACCCCGCTTCCGACCTCGTTCGATACCAGCACGACGGGCCCGGCAGCCTTTTCGAGGGTCGCCATCAGCGTCGCGGTTTCGGTGCCGATATCGAAGTCCGCCTCCATCAGATTGGCGAGCCACAGGGTAAGACAGTCGACGAGCACGGCGTTCGCGGCCGTCGCCGCGCCGGCCACGGCGTCGGCGAGCAGCACCGGCGCTTCCAGCGTCCGCCAACCCGCGCCGCGGCGATCGCGATGCGCCGCGATTCGCTCTTTCATCTCCTCGTCGCCAGGGGTGGCGGTCGCAACATAAACCGGTGCAAGCCCGCTGCCGAGCACCAGACTCTCGGCGTAGCGGCTCTTGCCCGACCTCCGGCCGCCGAGGACGAGGACATGGGCGTCGAGGCCCATGTCCTCACGCCGCCCGTGACAGGCGCTGGTAGAGCCATCCTGCCGCGGCGCCGGAGAGCGACCACAGCACGGCGCTGACCACGAGCGAGGCGACGACGAATTCTCCCGCGAGCGCCCCGGGATAGGCCACGTCGTGGCTCGGCGGCGCCGGCGCCCCGACCGCATGGGGGAGAACGAGCAGGACGACCCCGGCCACCTTCACCGCCCAGTGAGCGCCGAAGGCGATCAACGCGATCCCCAGCCCGGAGGCGACCGCCGTCCCGACCCACCAGAGCTGGCGGCTGAGGAGATCGCCTGCCGGGGTTCCCGGCAGTTCGGGCGGCAGCCCGAGCGATGGCAGGAGGGCCACAGCGACGAACGCTGCCGCGCCCCAGACGAGGCCCCGCCGGGCATCGATTGCGCTGCCCTTAAGCACCATGAGCGCGAGGAGCACCAGCGACACCCCCACCCCCACCACGAGATTGGCGAGCGCCGTGAAGGCAACGCGCTCCGCGCCGTCCGCAGGACTCCATGCCGGACCCGCCA
>DASSPO010000076.1:0-7432 GCA_035699585.1 Bauldia sp. | reverse complement strand
GCTCCACGACACGGACGTCATCTACGGTGTCTACCGCGAGCAGCTCATCAAGGCGCAGGAGAAGCACCTCGCGACCTACCAGGCTACCATGCGGGGCGGTTGAGGTAAGGCGCTCTCGGCGAAGGTCGGCGCGGGCGAAGTTCCCCGACGCGGGGAGCGCGCCTCGCCTTATTGCGGGGGCGCCGACTACTTCGTCGGCCGACGATTCCCGTGCTGGCCGCGGCGGACCCTTCGTCAACGCTCTCGTTTCGAACGCCCGGGCGGTCCACCGGTCCACCCTCAGGATAAGGCCCGGCGATTCCCGGTCGGTCCGCGAATCGGCTTACCTGCGGTTTTTCCGGGTGTGGGGCACGCCGAAGAGCCGTCGCGCCGCTTGCGTCAATCCGCCTTACCAAAGAACGCGCGCATGGCCGTCACGAGCTGGGCGCGGGACGCGAAATAGAGCTTTTCCATGCCGGTGCCATAGACCCGTTCGAGTTCGGCATTTCGCTTTTCCACCATGGCCGCGAAGCGATCATAGAGTGAAGGCGAGCGATCGAGGATTGGCCCGAACTGCGCCTTGGCGACCCGATATGCCGTCACCCGCTCGGCCGCAACCACCGTGGCGGATCGTGGCGCGCCGGTGAGCAGCGACATCTCGCCGACCACGTCTCCATGGCGGAGAACCGCGACCGGCTGAGGCTTGCCCACCACCGTGACATTCACGCTTCCGCTGTCAATCACGAGAAGCGAATCGCCACGGGCGCCCTGCCGCATGACTACCGCGCCATCGTCGTACTCGACGGGCCACGCGACCAGCGCCAGGGCGATCAGATCCCGCTGATCGAGAACGTCGGCGAAAAACGGCACGCTGGCGAAGAGGTCTTTGGCGTTCACTCACATCCCCTGGTTCGGCCTCGAACCATTCTCTGGGCTCGCCGGCAAACGTCAAGTCGCGCAGCATGGGGGCCATGCATTCCGGCGAAGGCATTGCGGGCACAATTGTCTCGCCGATCACCCGCAAGATTGATCCGCGCGGTCGATCAGTCGCGGAAGAGTGGGGCCGATCGACTCCTACACCGTCTTCAACATGCCGCCGTCGACGAAGTAGGTCGAGCCGACGCTGTAGGTCGCCTTGTCCGAGCAGAGGAAGACAAAGAAATGCGCGAGCTCCTCCGGGCTCGCGAAGCGCCGGATAGCCGCGTATTCGTCGGCGACGCCCTGAAGGTATCCCTGCCAGTCGCCGCCCTTGTCGGCGGTGAGCTGTTTCGCCGTCTTCACCCAGTCGGGTGTCTGGATCAGGCCGGGGTTCACGCAGTTGACGCGGATGTTGTCCTTGATGACCTCGGTCGACAGCGTTTTCGAGAACATCATCAGCGCGGCTTTGGTCGTGTTGTAGATCGGCTCGTACCAGAGCGGCTGTACCGCACAGATCGAGGCATTGTGGAGGATGACACCCCCGCCGCGCTTCCTCATTGAGGGGACCAAGCCACGAGCCAGGCGGACTGCCGCCATCACGTGGAGATCCCAGTAGTACTGCCACTTCTCGTCGGGAGCTTCCTGGATCGTCTCGTTCGAGCCGGTCCCGGCGTTGTTGATCAGGATGTCGGCGCCTTTGAAAGCCTTGTTGGTCGCGGCGATCAGTGCTTCGCAACCCGCCGCGGTTGCGACGTCGCAGGCGACCGGAACCGCCTTCACCTTGTATTTCTTCGCGACACGTTTCGCCTCTTTTTCGAGTCGCCCTCCCTGCCGCGCAGCCAACACCAGGTTGGCGCCTTCGGCGGCGAGTCCCTCGGCGACGGCTAGCCCGATGCCGATGCTGCCGCCGGTGATGACGGCTACCTTGCCCTTCAGTCCGAGATCCATGCGCCCCTCCCTGTGGTTGCCGTTCTATGCGGGCTCGTCGAGTTTGATTTGCAGCTTGACGTCGCCGGGTCGGCCTTCCGCCGCCCGCTCGAAGGCGGCGACACTTTCGTCGAAACGGAACGTGTCCGAGATCAGGGGCTTGAGATCGACCTTGCCCGAGGCGATCATGGCGATCGCCCGGTCGTAGACATTGGCATAGCGGAAGACCGTCTCGATCCTGATCTCTTTCGCCGCCGCCGCCACGACGTCGAACGAGACCGCATCGACGGGCATGCCGACGACGACCAGGCAGCCCCCCGGCCGCGGCAGGGCGAAAATCCCGTCATAGGCCTTCGGGCTGCCGCTTGCCTCGAACACGACATCAGCACCCCATCCGTCGCTCTCCCGCATCACCGCGTCGGCGAGTTTTTCGCGGGTAATGTCGACGGTGACGATGCCCGGATAGCGCCCCGCGACTGCGAGCTTCTGCGGCTGAAGATCTGAGATGATGACCCGGCTGCAGCCACCGGCGAGCGCGGCGAGCGCGACCATGATGCCGATCGGCCCCGCGCCAATGACCACGCCGAGGTCGCCGGGGGAGATCCTCGCCTTCGACGCCGCCTGAAGCCCGACGGCGAAGGGCTCGACCATTGCGGCTTCCGCAAAGGAGACGTTGTCGGGCAGCTTGTAGGTGAAGGATGCGGGATGAACCACGTATGGTGTGAGGCAGCCATGGATCGGCGGCGTCGCCCAGAAGGTTACACTCGGGTCGACGTTGTAGATGCCGAGCCTCGATGCCCGCGAGTTCGGATCGGGGATGCCCGGCTCCATGCACACCCGGTCGCCAGGCTTGAGACTGGTCACGCCTGGCCCGACTTCCACTACGGTACCTGAAGCCTCATGACCAAGCACCATCGGTTCGCGCACCACGAACGGCCCGATCTTGCCATGGGTGTAATAGTGGACGTCGCTGCCGCAGATGCCGACGGTATGCACCTTGATTTTTACCTCGCCTGGCCCGGGCGTGACGGGCAGGTCAATGTCGCGGAGGGAGAGTTCTCTCTGCCGCTCAAGGACGAGTGCACGCATGCCATGCCTCCCCACTTGGCGACCGGCCCGATTGCCTGGCCGGCGCCTCTCATTCGCGTCCAGCGGGCCCGATAGGCGTGAAGCGCGGGCCTGTCAACCGCCGCCGAGCGGAGGCTGCCTACGATCCGGAAGGAGCGCCGGGCTCCGCCGTTCGTCGCATTGCCCGGCGGTCCCATCTTTTCGCGTACAGCCATAGCTCGCCTCACGCCATTTCGACGACGATCTTGCCGAATGCGCCGCGATCGAGATGGTCGAGCGCGGCCGAAAGGTCAGCGAGCGGGTAGGTCCTGTCGATCACCGGTTTCAGGCGCGCACGATCCACGGCCGCGACAAGATCGTCCAGCGCCCTGCGGTGCCCGACGCCAATGCCGTGCACCGTCACATTTTTCAGCATCAGGGGACCCACGGGCGCTGCGATGTCGAATCCTTCCATTACACCGATCTGGTAGATGCGGCCGCCGACCGCCGCCGCCTGTACCGCGTTGCCGAGATGCGGTCCGCCGACAAGTTCCAGGATGTGATCGGCACCGTGGTCGTTCGTGAGACGATAAACGGCATCCACCCAGTCTTCGGCCGAGCGATCGATGTCGTGGTCGGCGCCGAGCATCTTGGCGCGTTCCAACTTCTCCGTGCTGCCGGAAACGACGATAGCGCTCGCTCCATGCGCCTTGGCAGAGCTATTTGGCGGAGAAGTGCTCCGTTGACGCTCAGCCAGGAAGGCGCGCGTCGTTTCACTCCTCGCAGTGCGGATAGGACGTCCTGCGCACGGGCTTCACGCCCGCGCGACCGACCGCCTCCGTTACGCAGCCCAGTCCTCGGGTGCAGGGGGCGGCATGGCACCGGTCATGATCGCGACAGCATCCGACATCGAGTACCGCTTGGGATCGATGACCGCGATCCGCCGGCCGAGGCGGTGGATGTGTATGCGGTCGGAAACTTCGAAGACATGCGGCATGTTGTGGCTGATCAGAATGATCGGCAGGCCGCGCTTCTTCACATCGAGCATCAGTTCGAGCACTTTCCGCGATTCCTTGACGCCAAGTGCCGCCGTGGGCTCGTCCATGATGATGACGCGGCTGCCGAAGGCGGTTGCCCGCACGACCGCCACTCCTTGGCGTTGACCGCCGGAGAGCGTCTCGACCGGCTGGTTGATGTTCTGGATGGTGAGGAGCCCGAGCGAGTTCAGGTGATGCCGTGCCTCTCTTCGCATCGAGGCGCGGTCGAGCGAGCGTAGCCATCGCCCTGTCCACCCCGGTTTCCGGCGCTCGCGGCCGAGGAAGAGGTTGTCGGCGATCGACAGGGCGGGGGACAGGGCAAGATTCTGGTAGACGGTTTCGATTCCGGCCTCGCGCGCCTCGAGCGGCGAGCGGAAGTTTACCGGCTTGCCGTCCATTACCACCTCGCCGTTATCGGGAATTACGGCCCCGGCGAGAACCTTGATCAGCGTCGACTTGCCGGCGCCGTTGTCGCCGATGACCGCGAGGATTTCATTGGGCTTGAGGTCAAAGTCGGCGTGGTCGAGCGCGGTTACACGCCCGTAGCGCTTGACGAGATTGCGCGCTTGCAGGATGGCGCCGTTCGAGGTTCCGTCCGCACTCATGCCGACACCCTCCTGATCCACTGGTCGAGTGCGACCGCGACGATGATCAGTACGCCGACTGCGAATTCCTGCCAGAGGGCATCGAGCCCGGCGAGGGCAAGGCCGTTTCGGAATACGCCGACGATGAGCGCCCCGATGAGCGTACCGATGATCGATCCCCGACCGCCGAAGAGGCTGGTACCGCCGATCACCACGGCGGTGATCGAATCGAGGTTCGACATCTGCCCGGCGAGAGGACTGACCGCCCCAATGCGGCCGATCAACACCCAGCCGCCGATCGCGCATATAAAGCCGGCGATGGTGTAAACGGCGACCAACGTCCGATCGGTGTTGATACCGGCAAGGCGTGCGGCGTCGGGATCGTCGCCGGTCGCATAGATATGTCTGCCGAAGGCGGTCCGGTTGAGGATGTACCAGATCACCACGGCGACGATGATCATCAGGATCGAGCCGTAGGTGATCCTCGCGCCGCTGAACCGGAACTGCCATTCTGGCCAGGTCTCTGAGCCGAAATTCTCCCGGGCGAAGCCGTAGACGCTTCGGAGACCGTCGTTGAGCGCATAGCCGGTCCATTGCAGGAAGGCCGCGACCGCCTCGACATCCTGCTGACGCAGCGTCTCGCTCCTCGAATAGAAAAGGACGAGGGCGCCGAAGATGCTCCAGGTGCCGAGCGTGACGATGAAGGGCGGCAGCTTGAGCCGCGTCACCAGCGCGCCGTTGACGAAACCGCAAGCGACGCCGGTGAGAAGGCCAAGGGGGAACGAGAGTTCGACCGGCACGCCGCTGACCACCGCCAGCCGGCCCATGACGATCGATGACAGGACCATGATCGCGCCGACGGAAAGGTCGATACCGGCGGTGAGGATGATAAGCGTCTGGGCAATGCCCAGCACCGCGATGATCGTCACCTGCTGGAGCACAAGTGAAAGGTTGAGCGGTGCGAAGAACCGTGTCCCGACAATCAGGCTGAAGACAACCACGCTCAAAATGAGGACGATGAATGGGATCATCGTCGGGTAGGCGTGGAGGAAGTGCTGGAGCCGGCGGAGCGGACTCCGGTGTTCCTCCTCGAAGACCGCGACGGTCGCATCGACCGCGGGCAATGCCGATTCGAACTTGTTGGACTCGATCTGCCCGGCCGTCTGGTTCTCCATCCCCCCACCCTGTCGTCTTCCTGGGACAGGACGGAAAGAGCAACCGTCGCCGGTTGCTCTCTCCTTGTGCGTAGCAGTCTATGCGTTTTGAACGCGGAAGGAAATTAGCCCCAGCAGAGCTTCAAGCCTTCCTCAACGCTGATCGAAGGCACTCCGTCAACCGGCTTGGCGGTGATCAAGGTGGCGCCGGTATCGAAGAAGTCGAGGCCGGGCGACTTCATCTCGGGCTTCTCGCCGGTCTTGGCATAGTTGGCGATGGTCTCAAGCGCCATCGAGGCCATCTTGTGGGGGTACTGTTGCGAAGTGGCGCCGATGATGCCGGCCTGGACGTTCTTGACGCCCGGGCAACCGCCGTCGATCGAAACGACCAGCACCGAGCCGTCATCCTTGCCGACGGCCTTCAGTGCTTCCCACGCTCCGGCCGCGGCCGGCTCGTTGATGGTATAAACCAGATTGATATCCGGGCACTTCTGGAGGAGCGTTTCCATCGCGGTCCGGCCGCCGTCCTCGGCGCCGCCGGTCATCTCGTGGCCGCAGATCCGGGGATCGTCCTCGTCGCCGTAGCGCTTGGGATCCTTGATGTCGATCCCGAAGCCCTTCATGAAGCCCTGGTCGCGGAGATAGTCCACTGTCGGCTGGTTCACAGCGAGGTCGAGCATCGCGATCTTGGCGTTTGCCGCGTTGTCGCCCATCGTCTTGGCCGCCCACTGTCCGATCAGCTCGCCGGCCTTGAAGTTATCGGTGGCGAAGGTGTAGTCGGCCGCGTCGATCGGATCGAGCGGCGTGTCGAGCACGATCACCATCAGGCCCGCCTCGCGCGCCTTCTGGACGGTCGGAACCATGGCGGACGAATCGCTCGGCACGATTGCGAAACCCTTGGCACCGGCGGCGATCAGTCCCTCCACGGCCGCCACCTGGCCTTCGTTGTCGCCGTCGAACTTGCCGGCATAAGTCTGGAGCGTGATGCCGAGCTCTTTTGCCTTCTCCTGCGCCCCCTCGCGCATCTTGACGAAGAAGGGGTTGCCTTCCGTCTTGGTTATCAGTCCGACGATCACTTCCTCCTGAGACATCGCGGGCAGCGCCGCAAATACGCCAAGCGTCACGGCGCCGGCGAGACAAGTTCCAAGCAGGCTGGATTTGCTAAGCACGAGGTTTCCTCCCTGTAGCCGACAGGTCACCTGCACCTCCCTTCCGGAGCCGCCAGGCGCCCGCCGGGCTAGACGAAAATACAAACGGCCGGTTGGTGTCAACATAAATCCATCCGATTTACTTATTGACTCCTGTTGGCCCCGTGCTCAATCGTTCGAGCCGCCGTCCGAACCAGTCTACCGGACTGCAATTGCCGGCGAGTGCCGACAAGAAGACACGCCGTCGGGTCACCACCCGAAGGCCGTGGCTCGAGAGGCAGAGGATGCGCGGGAGGGGGAAATCGAAGGCGTCGAATGGCGCGAGCGAGATGGTGGCGACTTTCCCGACGGCAGGGAACGTTCAGCGCGGCACCAATCAGAGCGGGGTGCGTCTCTACAACGAGCGGCTGGTGCTATCGCTGATACGTCGCCATGAGAGCCTGCCCAAAGCTGAGATCGCGCGGCTTACCGGTCTCTCCCCTCAGACGATAACCATCATCATGCGAGCGCTTGAGGCTGACGGGCTGGTGGTCAAGCGCAACCGCCAGCGGGGAAAGGTGGGCCAGCCCTCGGTACCCTTTGCGCTCAATCCCGACGGCGCTCTATCGCTTGGCGTCAAGGTTGGCCGCCGCAGCGCC
>DASSPO010000075.1:0-16620 GCA_035699585.1 Bauldia sp. | reverse complement strand
GATCTCGACCTCCGGCTTCCCGCTCGCGCGGCTGCTCCCGCGAAGAAGCGCGCGGACGCGCGCCAGGAGCTCCGCGATACCGAAGGGTTTGACAACATAATCATTCGCCCCGGTGTCGAGGGCCTCAACCTTTTCATTTTCCGCGTGGCGCACCGAAAGCACCAGGATTGGCACTTCAGACCACTGGCGGATCCGGGAGACGACCGCCTTACCGTCGTGATCGGGAAGGCCAAGGTCGAGGATGACGAGGTCGGGGGTTTCTGTGGCACAACGCGCGATACCTTCACTACCGCGCGCCGCCTCGACGACGTTGAACCCATTGGCCTCTAGCGCGATCCTCAGGAATTTGCGGATCTGCGCTTCGTCGTCGACGACGAGAATCTTAGGCCCGATCATTGTCGAGCCTGGACACCGGTGCCGGCTTTGGCTGTGCGGCCTCGCCTATTCGCGAAAGCGGCAGCTCGATCTCTACCCGCGTCCCCATGCCGCGAGGTCCCGCGAGTGCACGCACGGTCCCGCCATGCGCTTCGAGAATCCCTCTCGCGATGGCAAGACCAAGTCCGGTCCCGCCGCGGTTCGGGCTGTCCTCGCCCCTGACGCGGTAGAACATGTCAAAGACACGCTCGCGATCGGCCTCCGGAATACCCGGTCCTTGGTCGGTCACGGCAAGAACGATCGCGTTTCCCCTTTTCGCCGCCGACACCGTGATCTCCGTTCCGGCAGGAGCGTATTTTCCTGCGTTGTCGAGAACATTGACCAGCGTCTGCTGGAGGAGCACCGGATCGCCACGTACGACCGGAAGGCTCAGCGGGACGTCGATCGACACCTTGTAGCCGCGGAGGTCGTCTCGAACCTGGCGCATCGCCCGCCCAACCAGTTCGCGCGGCTCGATCCACTCGGTCTTCAGTGACAGCGCGCCATAGCTGATCCGCGTCATGTCGAGGAGGTTCTGAACGTAGCGGTTCAGGCGCTCGCCCTCCTGGCGGATGGTTTCAGCGAGTTGGCGTTGTCCGTCCGGGCTTAGCGTGTTGCCTGACTCGAGAAGGCTGGTCGCGGCCCCAAGAATGGAGACAAGCGGCGTGCGGAGATCATGGCTCACCGAGGAGAGAAGTGCCGCGCGGAGCCGCTCCGTTTCAGAGAGTACCCGGCTTTCCTCGATATCGGCAGTCAGCCGCGCGCGCTCGATGGCGATCGCCACTTGGTCGACAAGGGTGTCGAGCAGCCTCCGGTCGTCCGGAGTGAGCTGTTTGCCGCTTTCGAACGATACGCCAAGAACCCCCACGATGCCCTGTGTGGTCTTGAGCGGCAGAAACAACCATTCGGACGACGGCAGCGTCTGCGAGCTCCACCCGGCCGGCTCACCACGCTCCCAGGCCCATTTCGCTGCGCCCCAGTCTCTTGCTCCGAGCTGATCCTCGGGCGGATAGCCGCCGGCGATGGCCAGATGACCCTCGGCGGCGGGGCTGAGGACAAGCGAACGGCACTGCAGGGTTGATGCGACATGATGAACCGCGGCCCAGACAACATCGTCGAAACTTGCCGCGCCGGCGATCTTGCGGCTGAACGCGTAGAGGTTGGCCGTCCGGCGGAAGATGCCCCGCTGGGCGGCGACTTGGCTTCTCAGACGCGCCGCCAGATTCCCCGTCAGAATCGCCACCGCCAGGAATAAGAAAAGCGTTAGAACGACACCTTCATCAGCCACGTTGAGCGTAAAGTGGGGCTCGGTGAAGAAGAAGTTGTAGACAAGGAAGCTCACGACGCTCGCACAGAGCGACGGCCACAATCCCAGTCGGGCGGCAACGGCGAGCACCGGTACGAGGAACACGAGCGCCAAGCTTTCGACGGGCAAGATGTCGTCGACCAGATATGCGATGCCGGTCGCGGCCGCCACGGCGCCGATCGCCCAGAGATAGGACTCCGGATCCCGCTCCGGAGTCAATTTCGGGGCTGTGATGATCGACTGCCGAGCCCGCTCCTTCTCAGGGGAAACCAAGGTGAGCTCGAAGTCCTCGGCGCGGTGGATCAGCTTCTCACCCACCGACTCGCGCGAGAAGCGTGCGAGAAGCCGTCGCGGCCGCGGACGACCGACGATGATTCGGCTCACATTGCGCGACCGCGCGAAGTCGAGGATCGCCTCAACAACCTCGCTGTCGGTATTGAGCGTGACCACCTCAGCACCCAGCGATTCCGCGAGTCTTGTGGCGTCGGCGATCGCGTCCTTGGAGGTATCGGGGAGCGACTGGAATGACGGTGTCATCACGTGGACGGCTATCCAAGGGGCTCGCGCCCGTTCGGCAGCGCGCTTCGCCGTCCTCACCAGAGTCTTGGCGACCGGCGACTCGTTGATGCAAACGAGGATGCGGTCCTCGGTCGGCCACGGGCCGGCGATCGCCCGGCTCCGCATATGCGCGATCATCTGCGCGTCGACCCGGTCGGCCGCAACGCGCATGGCGAGCTCACGGAGTGCAGTCAGGTTGCCTTTGGAGAAGAAGTTCTGGACAGCCCGTGCAATCTGGTCGGGGACATAGACCTTGCCCTGGCGAAGCCGCGTAATCAGCTCCTCGGGCGGCAGATCGATGAGCTCGATCTCGTCGGCGAGCTCCAGGACCTTGTCGGGGATCGTCTCGCGCACGCGCACCTTCGAAATCCGCGCGACGATGTCGTTCAGGCTTTCGAGGTGCTGGATGTTGAGCGTTGTGTAGACGTCGATGCCGGCCTCGAGTACCTCCTCGACATCCTGCCAGCGTTTGGGGTGACGGCTGTCCGGAACGTTGCTGTGGGCGAGCTCGTCGATCAGCGCCAGTTGCGGCCGGCGCGCGAGGACCGCGTCGAGGTCCATCTCCGTGAGGAGACGGTCGCGATAGGGGACGCGGCGCCGCGGCACCGCCTCGATGCCGGCGAGCAGGGCCTCGGTATCGCTGCGGCCGTGCGTCTCGACAAGGGCGACGACGACATCGGTGCCCTCGCTCTTCCGCCGACGGGCGTCCTCAAGCATGGCGTAAGTCTTCCCGACGCCGGGCGCAGCACCAAGAAACACCTTGAGCTTGCCGCGCCCTTCCTTGGCCGCTTCGGCGAGCAGCGCCTCAGGTTCGGGCCTCGTGTCGACGTCCGCCATCAGGCGCGGACTATTGTCCCGTGGCAGCCATCCTGTCGAGGGCAAGATTGAGCTCGAGCACATTGACGAGACGGTCGGGTGTCAGGAACCAGCCCGGCGAGAAGCTGCCCTCAGCGATGTGTTTCTCGACAGCGGCAACGGGAATACCGCGGGCTTCAGCGACACGTCGAGCCTGGTAGCGCGCCGCATGCTCGGAGATGTGCGGGTCGAGCCCGGCACCGGAGGCGGCCGCCAGCTCCGGCGGTAGCGGAGTGTCCGCGGTGGCGCCGTAGCGGGCGACGATCTCCCCGGCGCGCTTCCTCAGATCAGCGCTGACGGGCGACTTGTTGCTGCCGCCGGCGGCGGCAGCGTTGTAGTCGACGGCCGACGGACGCGGCCAGAAGTATCGCGGCTCAGTGAAGTTCTGGGCGATCTGCCGGCTCCCGATGATCGTACCGTCATCGGAGCGAAGCAGCGAGGCGCCGGCCGTCTCCGGCGTGAATACCTGTCCGATCGCCCAGATCAGCGCAGCATACCCGGCGACGCAGATCGCCATGGTGACGATGGTGAGGCGGACGCTGGCGAGCAGGGATTGCATGGCGTTTCTCCGCGAGACTCACATGTAGACCAAATGCTCGGCGATCGGCCCGAGCGTTGCGGCGGGGAAGAACGTGAGTGCGCCGACGACGAGGATGGTCGCAAGCAGCATGCCGGCGAAGGTGCCGTCCTCGACGCCGAGCGTGCCGGCAGACTCCGCTTGACGACGCTTCGCCATCAGCGAGCCGACGATTGCCAGCGGCAGGATGATGGAGATGAAGCGGGCGAGCAGCATCACCGTGCCGGTAGCGATGTTCCACGGCACCGTGTTGTCGCCGAGACCCTCGAACCCCGACCCGTTGTTGGCGCTTGCCGAACTGAACTCGTAGAGCATCTCGCTGAAGCCGTGCGGGCCGAAATTGTTGAGTGTGTCAACGCCCCATGGGGTCGCGGCGAAGACCGCCGTGCCGCCAAGAGTGAAAAGCCCGTGGGCCAGCAGCGCGAGGATCGCCAGCTTGACCTCGCGCGATTCCAGCCGCCAGCCGAGGTACTCGGGCGTTCGGCCGATCATCATGCCGGCGATGAAAACGCCGACGATGATGTAGAGGAACATGTTGATCATGCCAACGCCGACGCCGCCGAAGTCCTCGTTCAGCCACATGCCGATCATCGGCATCAGGCCGGTCAAGGGATTGAGACTGTCATGCATGGCATTGACGGAGCCGTTGCTGGTCGATGTGGTCAGCACCGCCCAGGTCGGACCGGAGGTCGCGCCGAAGCGCATCTCCTTGCCTTCGAGATTGCCGACGTTCCGCTCGATCGGGAGGCCGGCGAAGGCTTCGGTCGGTACGCTTTCGAAGGCGACGGCACCGGCAATTCTTGCGAGGACCAGGAACACCATGACGCCGAAGATGACCGCTGCGTGCCGCACCCGCCCGACGATCCGGCCGAACATCCAGACGCAAGCCATCGGGATGAGGATGATCGCGATCATCGACAGAGCGTTGGTCCAGAAGTTGGGATTCTCCAACGGGTGGGCGCTGTTTGGTCCGAAGAAGCCACCGCCATTGGTGCCGAGCTGCTTGATGGCGAGGAACGCCGCAACCGGTCCGCGGGCGATTATCTGTTCGGCACCCTCCAGCGTCGTCGCCACGACAGACCCTTCGAAGGTCATCGGCACGCCGCCGACCAACGCCAGAACGGCAACGACGGTCGCAATGGGGAGAAGGACGAGAAACGACGCACGCTGCATGTCCATGAAGAAGTTGCCCATCCCGCCGCGTCCGGCGAGACCGCGCGCCAACGCGCTCAGCGCGGCAATGCCGGTGGCGGCCGACACGAACTGCAGCCACATCAGCGCGCCGAGTTGCGACAGGTAGCTCAGCGACACCTCGCCCGAGTAGTGCTGGAGATCGGTGTTCGTCGCGAACGATGCGGCCGTGTTGTAGATCAGGCTGCCGTCGATCGCCCCCTTGGCGTCGGGATTGAGCGGCAGGTGCTGTTGGAGCGCCAGGATGACAAAGCTGACGACAAACATCACCAGATTGAAGGCGAGCAAGGAGAGCACGTACGCCTTCCAGCTCTGCGACGGCTCCGTCAGCCGGCCGCCAATGAACCGGAAGATGCGGGTGAACTGGCCGGCGGCGCCGGATTGCGGGTAGTCGGGATCCATCGCCCACTTCATGTACCGGCCGAGCGGCCATGAGACGAGCGCCGTACCGCCGACGATGATGGCGACGAAGAGAATCGAATAGATGGGCATGCGGAGCTCCAGAGTGCCGGGCTCAGGCGCGCTCGATGGCTGAGGTTAGCCAGAAGAGGAGGCCGAAGATCGTGATGCCGAGGAGGAGGTAGAGAATGGCCATGAGTGATCTTTTCGCTCAGGCGAGGTTCAGGGCGGTGACGACGATGTCGATGAGCTTAATTCCGACAAACGGGACGATGAGGCCGCCAAGCCCGTAGATGAGCAGGTTGCGGCGAAGGATCGCCGCTGCGCCGAGAGGCCGGTAGGTCACGCCCTTCAGTGCCAATGGAATGAGCGCGACGATGATCACCGCATTGAAGATGATCGCCGACAGGATGGCGCTCTCGGGTGTCGAGAGCCCCATGATGTTGAGAGCACCGAGCTCCGGGTAGAGCGCGATGAACATCGCGGGTATGATGGCGAAGTATTTGGCCACGTCGTTGGCGATCGAGAAAGTGGTGAGCGCGCCGCGTGTCATCAGGAGCTGCTTGCCGATTTCGACGATCTCGATGAGCTTCGTCGGGTTGGAGTCGAGGTCGACCATGTTGCCCGCCTCGCGCGCCGCCTGGGTGCCGGTGTTCATGGCGACGCCAACATCGGATTGCGCCAGTGCCGGGGCGTCGTTGGTGCCATCGCCGCACATGGCGACGAGCTTGCCCTTGGCCTGCTCCTCGCGGATCAGTCTCAGCTTGTCCTCCGGCGTCGCTTGCGCGAGGAAATCGTCGACGCCGGCCTCGGCGGCAATTGCCGCCGCGGTCAAGGGGTTATCGCCGGTGATCATGATCGTGCGGATACCCATCCGGCGAAGTTCCGCGAAGCGCTCACGGATGCCGCCTTTGACGATGTCCTTCAGATGAATCACACCAAGCAGGCGGCCATCCCTGGCAACCGCCAACGGCGTGCCGCCCGAGGTGGCGATCTCATCGGCGACGGTATTGACCTCGCGGGCAGCACCAGGGCTCACCGCGCTGTTGCCGTTGCGTCTGAGGAAGTCCAGGATCGCGTCGACAGCTCCCTTCCGGATCCACGATCCACCGATTTCCACGCCGCTCATCCGGCTCTGAGCGGTGAAGGGGATGAACTTCGCCTCATCCTCTCCCACTTCATGGCCCCGGATGCCGTATTTCTCCCTGGCTAGGACGACAATCGATCGCCCCTCCGGCGTCTCGTCAGCGAGTGAGGAAAGCTGCGCCGCATCGGCAAGGTCGGCGTCGGTAACGCCGCGGAGCGACCTGAACTCGGTCGCCTGGCGATCGCCGAGGGTGATCGTTCCGGTCTTGTCGAGAAGGAGAGTGTCAACGTCGCCCGACGCCTCGACCGCACGGCCGGACATCGCGAGCACGTTGAACCGGACCAGCCGGTCCATGCCGGCAATCCCGATCGCGGAGAGGAGGGCGCCGATGGTGGTCGGGATGAGCGCCACGAACAGCGCAACGAGGACGGCGATCGGGATGCTGCCGCCGGCATAGGCGGCGAAGCTCGGGATGGTCGCGACCGCAATCAGAAAGATCATGGTGAGCCCGGCGAGGAGAACGTTGAGCGCGATTTCGTTGGGAGTCTTTTGGCGTTCGGCACCTTCGACCAGCCGGATCATGCGGTCGAGGAAGGTCGAGCCGGCAACGCCCGTGATCCGCACCACGATCCAGTCAGAGATCACCTGTGTACCGCCGGTCACCGCCGACCGATCGCCTCCGGATTCGCGGATGACGGGAGCCGACTCGCCGGTAATGGCGGCCTCATTGATGGAGGCGATGCCGTCGATCACCTCGCCGTCGGACGGGATGATATCGCCTGCCTCCACAAGAACGACGTCGCCCGGCTTGAGGCTGGTCGCCGGCACCATTCTGTACGCCGTCCTCTCCGGACCTGAGAGGACCTTTGCCTGCGTCTCGGTGCGCGTCTGCCTGAGCGCGTCGGCCTGGGCCTTGCCACGACCCTCGGCCACCGCTTCCGCAAAGTTGGCGAACAGGATGGTGAACCAGAGCCAGATGACGATCTGGCAACTGAAGCCGAGATTCTCGGCGCCAGCGATCAGGTCGCGGACGAATAGGATCGTCACCAGCGCGGCTGCCACCTCGACCACGAACATCACCGGATTTCCGATCAGGGCTCGCGGATCGAGCTTGCGGAATGCTCCAAAGATCGCCGGCCCGATGATCTTCGGGTCAGCCAGCGTCGCGATCGGCATGCGCTTGCGAAGCGTCGAGGTCTTCATAGGAGCGGTCTTCGGAATTCGGAAGCGTTGGAGTGCTCGGTCAGAACCACTCGGGGCGGAGCAGCGCGTAGGTGAGGTAGACGAGGAGGCCGGCGGCCGCAGCACCGGCCAGGACGTAGTCAAGGATCATGGCGAGGTTCCCCATCTGACAAGCACTGGCGTTTGCGGCCGTCGGTATCGAAATGGCAGCGCGGTATCGCGATCGAACGTTTCCGGTGGGAGGCACGAGAGCGATGATGTGTGCGTCAGACAACATCCGACAAAATGGCGCTCGCCCCTATCAAGGCGCCATTCGGATCTGGGCCAGTACGTGTAAGGATTGCGTAAGGGGGCCCCTCTTGACGAGGGTTGATCCACGCCTTTGCAAGGAGCGTCATTCGCGGTCATCACGCGGTCGACCGGCTCGGAGTGAACGCCACGATGACAGCCCCATATGCGTCACGTGTGCCGCCGCGGATGGATGACAGCCGCGCAGCCGGATCACCCAGGCGCACGATATTCTTTTTGATGGAGGTGCTGGCGGAGGGAGAGAAACCCCCGTCCAACGTTCTCTGGGCAGAATGGCGGAATTCTGCCTATCGAATTCCCCTAGGTCCCCCTTCGAAACCCCACTGTTTAAGGAGTGCCAGTGTTTCCGAAGCCAGCCGCTGGGTTAGTTCACGGGCCGACGCCGGGCGGCAGAGTGCTGCGGCCTGGCCCGACCACAGGGACATAAAGTCGCCAGACCCCGCGCTTTCCGTAGCCGCACGAAGTGGAGCCAAAGCACCGCCGGCGAGCGGGAAGGCGGGAGCCAAGTCGCTCATCGGTCCGACCTCGCTCATTACTCGGTTGAGGACTCCACGGGCAGGCCGTCCCGTGAAAACGTTAGTGAGCGCCGTCCGGCTTCTGCCTTCGCCAACGAGGGCGGCGCGGTGCGGGCCCGCAATCCGCGCCTCAGGAGTGAACAGATAGGCGGTGCCGATCTGCACTGCAGCCGCCCCCAAGGCGAAGGCGGCAAGGATGCCACGTGCATCAGCAATCCCGCCTGCTGCGATAACCGGCACGCGAACCGCATCGACGATCTGCGGTACGAGGGCGAAGGTTCCGATCTGGGTCGCGACGTTGTCGGTTAGGAACATGCCCCTGTGTCCGCCAGCTTCGACGCCTTGCGCGATCACCGAGTCGCAGCCGTGATCTTCGAGCCAGCGGGCCTCCTCCACCGTCGTTGCAGACGACAGGATGCTGGCACCGGTCGCCCGCACTCGTTCGAGCAGGCGCTGTTCCGGGAGGCCGAAGTGGAAGCTGACCACCTCAGGCCGCAACTCTTCGACCAGCTCGCATGTCGCGTCGTCGAATGGTGTGCGATTCGATCTCGGTACCGGACCGTCCGGATCGAGACCAAACTCGATGTAGTAGGTCCGCAGTCGGTTGCGCCAGGCGGTTTCACGGGAAGCGTCGAAGGTCGGCGGGACATGGCAGAAGAAGTTGACGTTGATCGGTTTGTTGGTGCCACGACGGACAGCTTCGAACTCGCTTCGCAACTGGTCCGGACTCATCGTGGCACAGGGAAGTGAACCGAGACCGCCCGCCTCCGCCACCGCGATCACCATGTCGGCAAACACCGGTCCCGCCATGGGTGCCTGCACGATCGGTACGTCTATTCCGAAGAAGTCCAGTAGTCGGGAATCAGGCCACATCTCCTAGGATCTCTCTTGGCCAAACTGTACCCATGAAAACTTCACGGCGGTCTTCGTCATGAGTCACTCTCCAACGCACCCTTTAACAGTGATGTGCAGGATCCTCATACGCAAGATCCCTTAGTGGAATGACCTGAAGTGACCGCACGAGCCCATGCGCCTTAGGTTCTGCACATCTGCAGGACGATCGATGGAGCATGACATGAAATACCCAAGAAACCGGAACGACCGGGGATTGGCCGGCGGACTCGGCCTGATGGCTGGCGCGGCCGCCGTGATCGCCGCCACTAGCGCGCCCTTCGGCGGCTTCGGATTGCTCTTCGACGGCGGGGCGTCGGCGAGCGATGCACCGCTTGCCCACACCATCCACGAGACGATGCCGGCGTCAATCGTCATGGCGCCGACCGACCTCCCGGCGACGGTGGCAGGCCGCGATACGCAGACAGTGCGGGTCGAACTCGACACGATCGAGCGCGTCGCCGATCTCGCCGACGGGACTACCTACCGCTACTGGACCTTCAACGGCCAGGTGCCGGGGCCGTTCGTGCGGGTCCGCGTCGGCGATACCGTCGAGGTGACGCTCCGCAACCACGAAGACAGCTGGATGCAGCACAATGTCGACTTCCACGCGGTGACCGGTCCGGGCGGCGGCGGCGTCGCCACGGTGGCCGATCCCGGCACCGAGAAGGGCTTCACCTTCAAGGCGCTCAACCCGGGGCTCTACGTCTATCACTGCGCCGTGCCGATGGCCGCCCAGCACATCTCGAACGGCATGTACGGGCTGATCCTGGTCGAGCCCGAGGGCGGGCTGCCGCCGGTCGATCACGAGTTCTACGTGATGCAGGGCGAGCTCTATACCGAGGAGGCGTTCGGCCAGAAGGGCGAGCTCACCGAGAGCTACGACAAGCTGATGAACGAGCAGCCCGAATACTACGTCTTCAACGGCGCAGCCAATGCGCTTGCCGGCGACAATGCGCTCCATGCCAAGGTCGGCGAGACGGTTCGGATCTATTTCGGCGTTGGCGGACCCAACAAGACCTCGAGCTTCCACGTCATCGGCGAGATCTTCGACAACGCCTACCAGCTCGCCTCGCTGACCACCCCGCCGCTCACCAGCGTCCAGACCATCACCGTGCCGCCGGGCGGCGCCGCAGCGGTCGACTTCAAGGTCGAGGTGCCCGGCACCTACATGCTCGTCGATCATGCGCTGTCACGCGCGGCCCGCGGCCTGGTCGGTCAGCTGGTGGTCGAGGGCGACGAGAACCCGGAAGTCTTCAAGGCCCATCAGGAAATGGGGGAGATGGACTCCGCTACGCACTGATCCGCGGCTGGATTCTTGCCGATGTCGCGAGCGCATCGCGGCGTCGGCTCTTTGTTGAAGGACGATGCAGACATGCGGGCGCAGAACGAATCAAGGACTACAGTTCTCTATCCGCCCATCGGAGTGCCGCTCGAAATTGCGGTGATCGAGGGGGGAAACGTGCACGCTTTGGCTTTCCCGGTCGTTCTTCAGGACGGCGAATGGCGTGACGCCTCTTTTGGACGAAGAGTTCAGGTGCAACCCACACACTGGCGGCACTGGGGCCTTCTCGGGACTTGGTCGACAGTCGATGCGGCCGTGGCGCGACAGCGTATGTGGACCTCCATACATTGACGCGGTCACAAGGAGCTTCCCGCGTCGATACGCGCGATCGTTCGGTGCTCCGTATCCGACGAAAGGCGGGCGATACCTCGCGCGATGGACGTGGCAGGGTCGCTGCGATGCCGCCGATCCTCCAATACGGCTTCCGGCCGTTCTTCTTCTCCGCAGCCCTCTATGCGGCGTTTGCCGTGCCGTTCTGGGTGTGGACATATGTCGGAGGGCCGGCGCCGGAGGGACCCTTCGACGGCGTCGCCTGGCACGCACACGAGATGATCTTCGGCTATCTCGGCGCGGTTCTCGCCGGCTTCATCCTAACGGCGGTTCCCAACTGGACCGGTCGCCTGCCGTTGAGTGGCTGGCCGCTGGCTGGCCTCGTCGGGCTCTGGCTTGCGGGCCGCCTCGCTTGTGCCCTCGTGCCGGCGCCAACACCGGCGATGGCGCTCGATCTGGCGTTCCCCGCGGTGTTGGCTATAGCGGTCTGGCGCGAGGTGCTGGCGGGCCGGAACTGGAAGAACGCGCCTATCGCGTTGATGCTCACGTCATTCGGCATCGCCACCGGTATCGACCACCTCGCGGCTATGGGCCATGCGCCGGACCGGCTGGGAACACGACTGGCGCTCGCGGTCGCGACAGTACTGATCGTCCTGGTCGGCGGGCGGATCGTTCCGAGCTTTACGCGTAACTGGCTGGCCAAGCAGGGAGCGACCCGGTTTCCGGCAAGCTTTGGTAGGCTCGACAGCGCGGCAATTGTCGCGACGGTCGGCGCGGCGTTTGGCTGGGTGGTGGCACCGGATGCGACGGCGACGGGCTTGGTTCTCCTCGTGGCCTGCGTTCTCGTCGGGCTACGTCTCTTCCGCTGGCGCGGCGTCGCCACACTGTCCGAGCCAATTCTGCTGATCCTTCATATCGGATATGCTTGGCTCACCGTTTCGCTCGGACTATTGGGTCTCGCCGCGGTTGCCCCCGGCATTTTCCCCGCCGAGGCCGGGCTCCATGCCCTTGCGGCCGGCGCAGTAGGCACGATGACGCTCGCAGTGATGACTCGGGCGAGTCTCGGCCATACGGGCCGACCCATAATCGCCGATCATTCAACGCTCGGCATCTACGGCTTTGTGACGCTGGGAGCGCTGCTCCGTGTAGCCGCACCATTTGCAGATGGCTGGTACCTCGCGGTCCTATTGGCCGGCGGCGGGTTATGGAGCGCGGCTTTCCTGCTGTTTGCCATCCGTTATGCGCCCGTCTTGTGGGGACGGCGCGTCGGCTCATGAACCGACACTACGGTCAGAGCCGCAGCGGTAAGTAAGCCACGGGTTGCGTATTCCTGGCATTGTTCAATAATGGAAGCTCAGATGTCCGATCGTGGGCAAACCCCGGCACGATATGACACCGCCGCATACTGATTTTTCGGCCCCCGCGGCTACGCCGAGCCGCCGCCGGGAGCTGTTGACCTTCTTCATCCTTGCCTTCGCGATCTGGCCGGTGGTGGCTGTCGCCGTGGTCGGCGGCTTTGGCTTCCTGGTGTGGATGTACCAGATCGTCTTCGGTCCCCCGGGGCCACCCCGCAGCCTGCACTGAGGTCTGAAAATGGCACGCGACCCCGCCCCACCCACGCGGCGCGACCTGCTCCTGGCAGGCACCGCTCCTGATCCCATCCACATCTCGAGCGCCGTGGTGCTGGCGAAGCCGGCGGATGCTGACGCCGTTGTCGGCCGCCTGTCCCGAGAGCCAGGCATCGAGGTCCATGGCCGCAACGGTCCGCGGATCGTGGTCGTCATGGAGGCCCCCACGGCCGGCAAGCTCGGGGAAATGCTGAACCGGATGACGCTGATGGAGGGCGTGATCTCCGCCGCCATGGTCTACGAGCAGCGCGACCAGCCGGACGGAGCAGTGTCATGACCGCGCTCTCCCGCCGCGACGTGCTCAAGGCACAAGCCGCCGCGGTCGCAGCAGCCGCCGCGGGCATCGCGGGCCCGGTGGCGGCGCAAACCGTACCGGGCGGCGTCGACACGCTGAAGATCAAATGGTCCAAGGCGCCCTGCCGCTTCTGCGGGACCGGGTGCGGGGTGATGGTCGGCGTCAAGAATGACCGCGTCGTCGCCACTCACGGCGACATGCAGGCCGACGTCAATCGCGGCCTCAACTGCGTCAAGGGCTACTTCCTGTCGAAGATCATGTACGGGGAAGATCGGCTCACGACGCCTCTGCTTCGCAAGCGCGACGGCGCCTATGCCAAGGACGGAGAGTTCGAGCCGGTGTCCTGGGACGAGGCCTTCGACGTCATGGCGGAGCAGGCCAAGCGCGTTTTGCGCGAGAAGGGACCAACCGCCGTCGGGATGTTTGGCTCGGGCCAGTGGACGATCTTCGAAGGCTATGCCGCGACCAAGCTGATGCGCGGCGGGTTCCGCTCCAACAACCTCGACCCCAATGCGCGGCACTGCATGGCATCGGCGGCCTATGCGCTAATGCGCACCTTCGGCATGGACGAGCCGATGGGCTGCTATGACGACTTCGAGCACGCCGACGCCTTCGTGTTGTGGGGCTCGAACATGGCGGAGATGCACCCGATCCTCTGGACACGACTTGCCGACCGCCGCCTCGGCCATCCGCATGTCCGCTGCGCCGTGCTGTCGACATTCACGCATCGCAGCATGGACCTCGCGGATGTTCCGATCGTGTTCCAGCCTGGCACCGACCTCGCGATTATGAACTACATCGCCCGCCACATCATCGAGACGGGCCGCGCCAACGAGGCCTTCGTCGGCACCCACGCGAAGTTCATGAAGGGCACGACCGACATCGGTTACGGCCTGCGTCCCGAGCATCCGCTCGAAACGGCGGCGGCGGGGGCGGCGACGGCGGGCGCGATGGAGGCGACGGACTTCGAGGGGTTCCGCCAGCTGGTTTCGGAGTACACACTCGAACGCGTCTCCGAACTTTCGGGGGTCGAGCCCGACCTCCTCGAGGAACTGGCCGAAATCTACGCCGATCCCGGGAAGAAGGTTATGTCCCTCTGGACCATGGGGTTCAACCAGCACGTCCGCGGCGTCTGGGCCAACCACATGATCTACAATCTCCACCTCCTCACGGGGAAAATTTCCGAACCTGGCAACAGCCCGTTCTCGTTGACCGGCCAGCCGTCGGCCTGCGGCACCGCCCGCGAGGTCGGCACCTTCGCGCACCGGCTGCCGGCCGACAAGGTGGTGACGAACCCCGAGCACCGCCGGCTGGCGGAGGAGATTTGGCAGCTGCCGGAGGGCACCATCCCGGCCGAGCCCGGGTACCATGCCGTTCTGCAGGACCGGATGCTTAAGGACGGCAAGCTCAACTTCTACTGGATCCAGGTCAACAACAACCTCCAGGCCGCGCCCAACACCAGCGAGGAGACGTATCCCGGCTACCGCAATCCGGAGAACTTCATCGTCGTCAGCGATGCCTACCCCACGATCACCGCGGTCAATGCCGACCTCATCCTGCCCGCCGCGATGTGGGTCGAGAAGGAAGGGGCCTATGGCAACGCCGAGCGTCGAACCCACGTCTGGCATGAACTCGTGCCGGCGCCGGGTGAGGCGCGATCCGACCTGTGGCAGATCGTCGAGTTCTCGAAGCGCTTCACGACCGACGAGGTCTGGCCCGAGGAAACGCTCGCCGCCAATCCCGAATACCGTGGACGGACGCTCTACGATGTCCTCTTCCGCAACGGGGTGGTGGACCGCTTTCCCCTGGCGGAGATGGACCCTGCTTATCGCAACCACGAGGCCGAGGACTTCGGGTTCTATCTTCAGAAGGGGTTGTTCGAGGAGTATGCCGGCTTCGGCCGCGGCCACGGGCATGATCTCGCGCCCTACGACACCTACCATGAGGTCCGTGGCCTCCGCTGGCCTGTGGTCGATCTCAAGGAGACACGTTGGCGCTATCGCGAGGGCTACGATCCCTACGTGCCGGCCGGGGCTGGGCTGAAGTTCTACGGCCAGCCCGACGGTCGCGCCGTGATCCTCGCCGTCCCATACGAACCGCCGGCAGAGTCACCGGACAAGGAGTACGACCTCTGGCTGGTTACCGGCCGCGTGCTCGAGCACTGGCATTCCGGCTCCATGACGATGCGGGTACCGGAGCTTTATGCGGCTTTTCCTGATGCGGTCTGCTTCATGAACGCCGACGATGCCCGTTCGCGCGGACTGAACCAGGGTGCCGAAGTCCGGGTGATATCGCGGCGCGGCGAAGTCCGCCTTCGGCTTGAGACGCGCGGTCGCAACCGGATGCCGAAGGGCGTGATCTTCGTTCCATGGTTCGACGCGCGGCACCTCATCAATAAGGTCACGCTCGACGCCACCGATCCCATCTCTAAGCAGACGGATTTCAAGAAATGCGCGGTCAGGATCGCGTTGGCCTGAGGGCCTGGCTCGCCGTGCTCGCGGGCACGATCATTCTCGCCACCGTTGGGGCATCGCTGGCCGAGATGGGCGGCGCGCTCCGCGGCGACGTGCCCTATCTAGATACTGCGCCCGCAGAGCCGCTGCCCCGGTGGGTGACGGATGACGTCCGCCGGATGCGCGCCTATCCGGAGCAGCCGCCCGTCATTCCGCACTCGATCGAGGGCTATCAGCTCTCGGTCAATACCAATCGCTGCCTGTCCTGTCACAAGCGCGAGTTCACGCTGGGCTCCGGCGCGCCGATGATCAGCGTCACGCACTACATGGACCGCGAAGGGCAGATGCTCGCCGACGTCTCGCCGCGGCGCTACTTCTGCACCGCCTGTCATGTCCCACAGGCCGATGGTCGGCCACTCGTCGGCAACACTTTCATCGATATGAGCGAGATGGGCTTTCGCCCGGCCGGGGAGGAGTAGATCGTGCAGCGCCTCCGCTCCGCTGCAGCCTGGGTGTGGGGTGTCCTGACGCGACCTGCCGCGACGCTCAGCTTGGCGTTTCTCACTCTTGGAGGATTCGTCGGCGGGGTCCTTTTCTGGGGGGCATTCAATACCGCCCTCGAGGTCACAAACACCGAGGCCTTCTGCATCTCGTGTCACGAGATGGAGGCCAACGTTTACCAGGAGATGACCCGCACCGTACACTATAGCAACCGTTCGGGCGTCCGGGCCTCCTGCCCCGACTGCCACGTTCCGCACGAATGGACCGACAAGATCGCACGCAAGATGCAGGCCTCGAAGGAGGTCTGGGGCCACCTCTTCGGCACTATTGATACGCGACGGAAGTTCCTGGACGAACGGCTGAGGCTGGCGAAGCACGAGTGGGCCCGGCTCAAGGCGAACGACAGTCTCGAGTGCCGGAACTGTCATTCGGCGGTCGCCATGGACCTGTCTCGACAGGCGCCGCGCGCCGCCGAGATCCATACTCGGTACCTATTGTCCGGCGATGCGACCTGCATCGACTGCCACAAGGGGATCGCGCATGAACTGCCGAACATGGAGGGCGTCGATCCGGGTTGGCGCGTGCCCCCCGAACTTGAGGGGCAGTCAGTCTCCCAGACTGCGGTCGACGCCCTAGCGAGCAGGGTGCGCGCGGCGCATCAGTGACCAGTGGCCGCGTCGCGGAGCGCATTGTGTTGGAGACTGCGATCGTCCGATGAAATGACGTCGGACTGGTTACGGGTAAAAGGGGGGGAGCCGGCCAGTTCACCAATCAGGACGTAAAGCAGATCGCCCACCTAGAGGGTGAAAGGCGGCATCGTGGGGTCTGTTGACGCACCATGATC
>DASSPO010000074.1:0-13691 GCA_035699585.1 Bauldia sp. | reverse complement strand
GTGCAAGCGCTCGGCGGACTGACCGGTGTCGGTCGCATCGACATCGATACGCGGGGTATAGCGCGCATTGAAACTGCCGCCGACGTGCGCCCGGAGATCGCGCGGCGGATCGTCGCCGCGGGCGGGGCCCTCCGCTCGATGTCGATAAGCCGGACCAGTCTCGACCAGGTCTACGCCCGCTACTTCGAACAGATGGAGGAGGCAAAGGATGCGGCGTGAGGGTTCGCCATTCACCGGTCTGTCGACGATAGCGCTGAAGGAGGCGGCGGATCATCTGACGAGCGCGAGGCTCCACCTGGTGATGTTGCTCATCCTGCTCACCGCGGGTGGATCGATCTACGCGGCCATCGGGCAGATCAAGGAAACCGTCGGACAGGATCCCTTCCTGTTCCTTCGCCTGTTCACCACCGCACAGGCGCCGCTTCCGTCCTTCGTCGCCTTCCTCGGCTTCCTTCTGCCACTGGTGGCAATCGCACTCGCCTTCGATGCCATCAATGGCGAGTACAGCCGGAGGACCATGAGCCGCATCCTGTCGCAGCCGATCTACCGGGACGCACTGCTCACCGGGAAGTTCCTCGGCGGTCTGCTGGTCCTGACGATCTGCCTGGTGACGCTGTGGTTGCTGATGACGGGTTTGGGAATACTGCTCCTCGGCCTGCCGCCGAGCGGGGAGGAGGTTCTCCGCGGCATCGCCTTCCTCATCTGCTCGACCGCCTATGCCGGTGTTTGGCTGGCGGCAGCGCTTCTGTTCTCAACGATCTTCCGTTCGCCGGCCACCTCGGCGCTCGCCGCGCTGACGCTCTGGTTGGTGTTCACGGTCTTCTGGTCGATGATCGCGCCGTTGATCGCCAACCTGGTCGCGCCGGTCGACCCGCTCGACCCGATGACGGCAGTGGCCAACGCCGAGTGGGAAAGGGCGGTCGCGCGCATTTCGCCCAACACGCTTTACGGCGAAATGACGCTCGCCCTGCTCAATCCGGCGACGCGCGCCTTGGGAGTCGTCTTCTGGAGCCAGCTTCAGGGCGCGCTGGTCGGAGCGCCGCTTCCCTTCTCGCAGAGCGCGCTTCTCATCTGGCCCCACCTCGCGGGGCTCGTGGCGGCGGTGACGCTTGTCTTCACCATCGCGTATGTCGCGTTCCAGCGGCAGGAGATCAGGGCATAGGGAGGACGGGAACGGCCGGCGCCTGATCGGTCCTGCGGCGGAGGGGCGACCGTGGCCGCCCCTCTCACGATTCCGATGGTATATGGTCTGGCCAAAATGCAAGGAGGCTACCGATGGGCCAGACCATCACCTTGACCGCCCATGACGGTCATAACCTCAGCGCCTATGAGAAGACGCCATCCTCCGGGACGGTTCGCGGCGGGCTGGTGGTTGTCCAGGAGATCTTCGGCGTCAATGCCCATATCCGCCGCGTCGCCGACGGCTACGCCGAAGAAGGTTATCGGGTGATCGCGCCGGCGATTTTCGACAGGGCAGAACGTGGCGTCGAGCTGGGCTACGACAGGGACGACATGGAACGGGGCTCTGCCCTTCGAAAGGCGGTTCGGATCGAGCATATGATCGCCGACATTGCCGCCGCCATCGAGCGGCTTCGCGGGTCGGGAAAGGTCGGCATCGTCGGGTACTGCCTCGGCGGAACACTCGCATGGCTGTCGGCGTGCCGGCTTGAAGGGCTCGCCGCCGCCGTCGGCTACTATGGCGGAGCGATCGCGTCTAATCTCGGCGAGACGCCGCGTTGTCCGGTGATGCTGCACTTCGGCGAGGACGATCCCGGCATCCCGATGAGCGATGTCGCGAAAATCAAGGCGACCGTCGACCCGAACCGGGTGCAGGTCTTCACCTACAAGGACGCCGGGCATGCCTTCAATCGCGAGGGGAGCGCCGCCTGGCGCGGCGAAGCAGCGCGGGTGGCCCGCGAAAGGACCATCGCGTTCCTGAGGCTGCACGTGGGATAGGCCGCATTGCCGCTTCGCCGCTATCGCGCTACATCCGGCCGCCATGGCCAAGATCACCGACACGATCCGCTTCGCCGTTGCCCAGCTCGATTCGATCGTGGGCGATATCGACGGGAACCTGAAGAAGGCGCGCGCCGCGCGCGCGGAGGCCGCCGCCCAGGGTGCCGACCTCCTGGTGCTTTCCGAACTGTTTGTTGCCGGTTATCCCCCTGAGGATCTGGTCCTCAAGCCGGCGTTCCAGGACGCCTGCCGCAAGGCGGTAGAGGACTTGGCCAGGGACACCGGCGACGGCGGGCCCGGCGTGGCCATCGGCACGCCCTGGCCCGAGGACGGCAAGGTCTACAACGCGGTGGCCGTCCTCGACGAAGGCAAGGTGCAGGGCGTACGCTACAAGGTGGAGCTGCCCAACTACGGCGTTTTCGACGAGCTTCGTGTCTTCGCTGTCGGGCCGCTGCCAGGCCCTATCGGCTTCCGCGGCGTTCGCCTCGGCCTCCCCATCTGCGAGGACATCTGGTTCGAGCAGGTGTCGGAGTGCCTCCTCGAGACGGGTGCCGAGTTTCTTGTCGTGCCCAACGGCTCGCCGTACTGGCAGGGCAAGGCGGACGTTCGCCAGCAGGTGGCTATCGCCCGCGTGGTCGAGACCGGGCTGCCGATGGTCTACGTCAATCAATGCGGCGGACAGGACGAGCTTGTGTTCGACGGAGGGTCGTTTGGCCTTCACGGAGACCGCACGCTTGCATTCCAGATGCCGCAGTTCGAGGAGGCGATCGCGACCGTCACCTGGAAGCGGGACGGGAATCTCGGCTGGCGCTGCCTCGATGGACGCTTTGCGGCACTGCCCGGTCTCGAGGAAGCCAACTGGCGCGCCTGCGTCCTCGGGCTTCGAGACTACGTCAACAAGACGGGCTTTCCGGGCGTCGTGCTCGGCCTGTCCGGCGGCATCGACTCGGCCGTGGTGGCGACCATGGCCGTCGATGCCCTCGGCAAGGAGCGCGTCCATTGCGTGATGCTGCCCTATCGCTACACCTCGAACGAGAGCCTGAGCGATGCCGCGGCGATCGCCGAAACCCTCGGCGTCCGCTACGACATCGTGCCGATCTACGCCCCGGTCGAGGGGTTCGAGGCGGCGCTCAGGCCGGTCTTCGACGGCCGCGCCCCCGACATCACCGAGGAGAATCTCCAGAGCCGGGCCCGCGGGACGCTGCTGATGGCGATCTCCAACAAGTTCGGGCCGATGGTGCTGACCACGGGGAACAAGTCGGAGATGTCGGTGGGGTATGCCACGCTTTATGGAGACATGAACGGCGGCTTCAACCCCGTGAAGGACCTATACAAGACCGAACTCTATGCCTTGGCCCGCTGGCGGAACGCCCACAAGCCGGCCGGCGCCCTGGGCCCCGCGGGTCCTGTCATCCCCGAGAACATCATCACTCGTGCGCCTTCGGCAGAGCTCCGTGAGAACCAGACCGATCAGGACTCGCTCCCGCCCTACGATATCCTCGACGATATCCTCGAATGCCTGGTCGAGGGCGAGATGCGCATTGCCGAGGTCGTCGCTCGCGGCCATGACATCGAGACGGTCAGGAAGGTCGAGCGGCTCCTTTACGTCGCCGAATACAAGCGCCGGCAAGCGGCGCCGGGCGTCAAGATCACGCGCAAGAATTTCGGCCGCGACCGCCGTTACCCGATCGTCAACAAATTCCGCGACCGGGGCTGAGCCGCGACCCGAGCGCTTGTGGCACGGTTGACACCGGTTGACCCTTCCGATTTACGAGGGGCCGCGCTTTTTCCTGACACGGTGCCGGTGAATGCTTGAGAAGACCTTCGACGCGGCGGATGTCGAGCCGCGGATTGCAGCGCTTTGGGAGAAGGCTGACGCGTTCCGCGCGGGCGCTGGCGCGAAACCGGGTGCGAAGCCGTTTTCGATCGTCATCCCGCCGCCGAATGTCACCGGCTCGCTACACATCGGGCACGCGCTGAACAATACGCTTCAGGATGTGCTTGCCCGCTTCGAGCGGATGCGCGGGCGGGACGTGCTTTGGCAGCCCGGCATGGACCACGCCGGCATCGCCACGCAGATGGTGGTCGAGCGGCAGATGATGGAGCGGCAGGAGCCGGACCGTCACAAGATCGGCCGCGCCAAGTTCGTCGAAAAGGTGTGGGCGTGGAAAGCCGAGTCCGGCGGACAGATCATCAACCAGCTCAAGCGGCTCGGCGCCTCCTGCGACTGGAGCCGCGAGCGCTTCACCATGGACGAGGGCCTGTCGCGGGCCGTGACCAAGGTCTTCGTCGAGCTCTACCGCGCCGGCCTGATCTACAAGGACAAGCGGCTGGTCAACTGGGACCCGAAACTCCGGACCGCGATTTCGGACCTTGAGGTCGAGCAGGTCGAAACCAAGGGCAAGCTGTACTACTTCAAGTATCCGATCGAGGGCGAGGCGGGGCGTTTCATCGTTGTTGCGACCACGCGCCCGGAGACGATGCTTGGCGACACCGGGGTCGCGGTCCATCCCGATGACGAGCGCTACAAGGACCTGGTCGGACGCTACGCGATCCTGCCGCTGGTCGGACGCCGGATTCGGATTGTCGCCGACGAGTACGCCGACCCCGAAGCCGGTACCGGCGCGGTCAAGATCACGCCCGCCCACGACTTCAACGATTTCGAGGTCGGGAAGCGGCACGGGCTGCCGGCCATCAACATTCTCGATGTCGTGGCCAACGTCTCACTCGACGGCAATGCCGACTTCGTCGAAGGCGTACCATCAGGTGAGGAGCTGCGGACGACGATTGCGACGCTCCACGGCCTCGATCGCTTCTCGGCGCGCAAGCGCATTGTCGCGATGATGGAGGATCGAGGCCTCGTCGAGAAGATCGAGGACCATGTCCACACGGTGCCTCATGGCGACCGCGGCGGCGTGCCGATCGAGCCGTACCTGACCGAGCAGTGGTACGCCGACGCCAAGACCCTTGCCGCGCCGGCGATCGCGGCGGTCCGAGAGGGTCGCACGGTCTTCGTGCCGAAGAACTGGGAAAAGACCTACTTCGACTGGATGGAAAACATCCAGCCGTGGTGCATCTCGCGCCAGCTCTGGTGGGGCCATCAGATCCCTGCCTGGTACGCACCCGACGGAACGCTTTTCGTCGCCGCGACGGAGAGGGAGGCCCAGGCCGAGGCCGATGCCCGCTTCGGCGGGCATACCCCCCTCAAGCGCGACGAGGATGTGCTCGATACGTGGTTTTCCTCGGCGCTGTGGCCGTTCTCGACCCTCGGCTGGCCCGACGAGACGCCGGAACTCGCCCGGTACTACCCGACATCCGTGCTCGTCACCGCCTTCGACATCATCTTCTTCTGGGTCGCGAGGATGATGATGTTCGGCCTCCACTTCATGAAGGAAGTGCCGTTCCGCGACGTCTACATCCACGCCCTCGTCCGCGACGAGAAGGGGGCGAAAATGTCGAAGTCGAAGGGCAATATCATCGATCCCCTCGTGCTGATCGACAGATACGGCGCCGACGCGGTCCGTTTCACGCTTGCGGCGATGGCGGCCCAGGGACGCGATATCAAGCTCGCCGAGTCGCGGGTCGAGGGCTATCGCAATTTCGCGACCAAGCTGTGGAACGCCGCGCGCTTCGCCGAGCATTACGACTGCCGGCCGATCGATGGATTCGACCCTTCCGGGGCGACCGAGACCCTCAACCGCTGGATTGCGACTGAGCTGACGCTTGCGACCCGGTCGGTAACCACGGCGATCGAGGCCTACAAATTCAACGAGGCGGCCGGCGCGATCTACCGCTTCACATGGAACCTGTTCTGCGACTGGTACCTTGAGCTGATCAAGCCGGTGCTGAACGGCGAGGCGTCCGCAGCGAAGGAAGAGACGCGGGCTACCGTGGCATGGGTGCTCGACCGGATCGTAGCGCTCCTCCATCCCTTCATGCCGTTCATAACCGAGGAGCTGTGGGCGCGAAGTGGGGAGAGGCCGCTGCTTGCGTTTGGCCCCTGGCCCGATCCCGGCTTCGAAGACGATGTTGCCGCCAGCGAGATCAACTGGCTGATCGGCCTGATTTCGGAAGTGCGGTCGGTGCGATCCGAGATGAACGTGCCGGCCGGTGCGATGGTGCCGCTTCTGGTTTCCGGCGCCTCTGCCGACACCGTCGACCGTCTGCGTAAACATGACGTGGTCATCAAGCGGCTGGCGCGCAGCGATGGCATTACCCTCGCCGACATGCCGCTGTCGGGTGCCGTCCAGGTGCTGGTCGGGGAGGCGACGATCTCGCTGCCGCTTGCGGGGGTGATCGACCTCAAGGCGGAGAAGGCAAGGCTGACCCGAGAAGCCGACAAGACGCGCAAGGAAATCGCCAAGATCGATGCCAAGCTCGGCAACGAGCAGTTCAGGGCGAAGGCGCCGGAGGAAGTCGTGGAGGAGCAACGGGAGCGGCGCGAGGAAGCCGAGGCGCTTCTCGCGCGGACCGAGGCGGCGCTGGCGCGGCTGCCGGAGTCGGACTAGCTTTCGGTTGCGTCGCCCGCCTAGCTGTGGATAACTTGTGCCAGGTGGACGACGCCCATCCGGTCCAGGGCTTAGCATGGACACGCTTTATCCCTTGGACGGTCGGGGTAGAGGGGGACGTGACATGAACCGGAACGCAATCGCGATTGGCATTTCTGCCGCCCTTTTCACGGTTCCGGCGATGGCGGCGGACATCCTTGTCTATGAGGCGGCGCCGCCGCCAAGCGGCAGTCCGGTCTATGCCGCTGAGCCGATGATTGCCGCCGACGTCGGCTTGGCCATCGGCTATTTCTGGTGGGACGACGAGGAAGACGGTGTCGATTCGGACACCGGCGAGGTCTGGGGCTCGGCCCGCGTCAATATCCCGTTCGGGGCCGTGTGGAACGAAGAGATCGAGCTGTCCGGGCTCGCCGGGTTCGAGAGCGACAGCTATTACACCTACGGCGCGTTCAGCCACACCTACTTCAAGAATCCCGGATCCGCCGCCGGCCTGCTTCTCGGCGCATCGAGCATCGGCGGGGATGGCGCCCTGACCGTTGGTGCCGAGGGCGCGGTCTTCCTGCCCACCACCAGCTTCGTCGGCCTTCTCGCCTATAGCTGGGGCGAAAGCGGTCTTCCCGATTTCTGGTCGGCGGCCGCGGAGGCACGCTGGTACTGGAATCCCAATACCAAGTTCACCGGCCTGGTCAGCTTCAACGACTACAACAGCGCGTGGATGCTCACGGCAGGAGCCGAGCATCGCTTCCAGGGGACCATGGCGAGCATCTTCGCCGATGCCACGTATTACACCAACGACGTCGGCACGGGATGGGAGCTGTTCGCCGGCGGCCGCTTGTTCTTCGACAAGCCTGGCCAGACGCTGCAGGGTCACGACTACGAAGTGCCGTTCGCGGCGGCCCGAGCGATCACGTTCTAGGACGGGACACAGGCGTGCGCGCCCCGGCATCGCCGGGGCCGCCTTTGTTTTCAGCCGTGTACTGTCATCTGGCGGTCACACCAGTGTAACGACGCGGGACTACCCCGGCGTGGCGCGGACCAGCGCCAACCCACCTCACGCTAGGGGAATCCACGATGACTCGTTCCTTTGCGCATCTGCTCGCCGGCGGCTCCATCGTCGCAATGGCGTCCGCGGCGGTTGCCCAGGACCTCCCGCAGGCCAACGATTCCTACTTCAAGGCCGCCCAGGCCGAGTTGCAGGCCCAGCTTGCCAGGCAGCCGATCACCGGCAAGGCCAAGAACATCATCCTTTTCGTCGGCGACGGTATGAGCGTCCCGACCGTCACGGCAGCTCGGATCATGGCCGGCCAGATGCGCGGCGCGGACGGCGAGTCGAACGACCTCATGCTCGACACGTTCCCGTTCACCGGGCTCGCCAAGACCTACAGCCATGACGGCCAGGTTTCCGACTCGGCCCCGACGGCCACCGCGATGGTCACCGGGGTCAAGCTCAACAACGGCACGATCGGAGTCGACCAGACGGTGAAGGAAGGCGACTGCCCGGCGGTAGATGGCCATGTCGTGAAGACCCTGTTCGAGATGGCCGAGGAACGGGGCTTGGCGACCGGTGTGGTCTCGACCGCGCGCATTACGCATGCGACTCCCGCCGCGATGTACGCCCATACGCCGATGCGGGACTGGGAGAGCGACAAGGAGCTCGGCGAGGCCGCGGCACAGGGGTGCAAGGATATCGCCGACCAGCTCGTCAACTGGCCCTACGGCGACGGGCTCGAAGTCGCGCTCGGCGGCGGACGCGCCTACTTCCTGCCGGAATCGGTGCCTGACCCGGAAGATGCGGGCAAGACCGGCCGACGCACGGACAACCGCAATCTCACCGAAGAGTGGACCGGGAAGGGCAATAACCACGTTTTCGTCTACGACCAGGCCGGCTTCGACGCGGTCGATCCTGCGTCGGACCCTAAGGTCCTCGGCCTTTTCGAGATGAGCCACATGGAATACGAGGCGGACCGCGAGAAGGACGGTGCGAAGGAGCCATCGATCGCCGACATGACCGCAAAGGCGATCGACATCCTCCAGCGCGACGGCGACGGCTTCGTGCTGATGGTAGAGGGCGGCCGCATCGACCATGCGCATCATGCCGGCAATGCCTATCGAGCGCTCATGGATGCGATTGCCCTTGACGCGGCAATCAGCAAGGCGATCGAGATGACCAGCCGCGAAGAAACGCTCATCGTCGTTACCGCCGACCACAGCCATTCCATGACGATCAACGGCTACCCGAAGCGCGGCAACCCGATACTCGGGCTCGTTACCGAAGTCGGCGACACGCTCGCACTCGGTGCGGACGGGAAGCCCTATACGACGATCAGCTACGCCAACGGCCCCGGCGGAGTCTTTCCGGCGCTTGCCGAGGGATCGACCGCCGCCGAGCCCGCCGGCGCGCGCCCTGACCTCACTGGCGTCGACACGACCTCGGTCGACTATGTCCAGCAGGCGCTGGTGCCGATGTCGTCCGAGACCCACACCGGCGATGACGTCGCGATCTACGCCTGGGGCCCGCAGGCGCATCTCCTGACCGGTACCGTCGAGCAGAACCTCATCTACCACGTTCTGGCTCACGCTCTCGGCTTCGACGAGGCGGCGCAGAACTAGAAGCGGCGAACAGACGTGTGGGGGGCGTCGGCTGCGGCGCCTCCCGCCGGAGCTATGGGAGGCGGTCATGACGACGCGGCGAGATGCTCTGGTGGGCCTTGGCGCCGTGATTTTGGCGGGAGTCCCTCGGCGGGCGACCGCCGCAAACACCCTTGCTTTCGACGAGCTTTATGCCGGCGACGCGGTACTCGCCAAACGGTGCCGCGATCTGACCGGACAGGCCGTCGAGATGGTAGGCTTCATGGCGCCGCCGCTGAAGGCCGAGGCCGACTTCTTTGTGCTGACCAGTATGCCGATGGCGGTTTGCCCCTTCTGCGAAACCGAGGCGCAGTGGCCGGACGATATTGTCCTGGTGATTACCGGCGAACCTTTCAGTGCGGTCCCCTTCAATCGACCGATCAGGGTCCGCGGCACCCTCGAAACCGGATTCCTCAGGGACGAAGAGACCGGCTTCGTCAGCCTGATCAGGCTGGTCGGTGCCGAGTTCGAAAGACTGTGATGCTCTTCGCCGAGGGGATTCGTCTCGCCTTTTCGGACCACCGTGGAACCTCCTTCACTGCCCTCGACATCGACACGTTCCGCCCTGAGCCCGGGAAGCTCACGGCGATCGCCGGGCCGTCCGGATCGGGAAAGTCGACCCTGCTCTACGTGCTTGCCGGACTGCAGCCGCCGCAAGCAGGGCGCGTCACTGCGGATGGGATGGACATCTACAGCCTCGGCGAGAGCCGGCGCGACGCCTGGCGGCGTCGGACGATCGGTTTCGTGTTTCAGGATTTCCATCTCATTCCGGAACTCTCGCTAGTCGGCAATGTCGCGCTCCCGGCCACCTTCGGGCGTAGCCCCGGCAGCCGAAGGCGTGCCTCGGAATTGCTCGTCGCACTCGGTGTGCCGACCGATCGGCGCTCAGTCGGCATGCTGTCGAGGGGCGAACAACAGCGCGTAGCGATCGCGCGCGCACTGGCATTCGATCCGCCGGTCATTCTGGCCGACGAGCCGACCGCTTCCCTCGACGGCGCCGCCGCGACCGACGTGCGCGCCATCCTGAAACGCCTTGCGGGCGAAGGGCGGACGGTCGTGGTCGTTAGCCATGACGATGCGGTTCTGTCGGCGGCGGACGCGACCCTTCGCCTTGACCATGGCCGACCCACGGCAGGATTTCCGATGGCCGCCGAATGAACCCCATGCCGCTGGTCCTTGCCATGCTGCGACGCGACGTCGGGACTTCGGCTGCCTTCGTTGCGCTCATTGCGCTCGCGGTAGGACTGGCGGCGGCGATCACCTCGCAGGAGCGGGCGCTCCGGAGCGGCAGTGCCCGGGCCGCCGACAAGTTCGACCTGATCGTCGCCGCACCCGGAAGCCAGACCGACGTCCTCCTCAGGGTCGTCTTCCTGCAACCGGGCTCGGTCGAACTTCTTCAAGGCGAACCGCTGCGGCGGCTGATGAGCGAGGCGCGCGCCGAGTTCGTCGCGCCGGTCGGGTTCGGGGACTCCTACCGGGGCAACCCGGTGGTCGGCACCACGGCGGCGCTCGTCGATCATCTCGCCTCCGGCCGGCTCGAGGGACGAAGCTTCATCGCGATCGATGAAGCCGTCGTGGGCGCGGCATCGCCGCTCGGGATCGGCGAGTCGTTCCAGGTAACGCACGGCCACGGCGAGGAGGCTTTCCTCGGGGATCAGCATGGGCAGACTGTGTCAGTCGTGGGCAGGCTACCGGCAACCGGGTCTCCGTGGGATCGTGCCGTCATCGTGCCGATCGAATTCGTGTGGGACGTCCACGGTCTCGGCACGGGGCACGGCGCGGTCCCACCACAGGGGGAGGAGGGGGCGGGCGCTCCGGAGGCCCACGAGGAGCACCCTTCGGCCATCGGCCCGCCATTCGACCTCGCGACACTGCCCGGGATTCCCGCCGCGGTGCTCAAGCCGGCGACCCTCGCCGACGCCTATGGCCTCCGCGGCGAATGGCGAACGAGCGAAACGATGGCATTCTTCCCGGCGGAGGTGCTGGTCGAGCTCTACGAGCTCCTCGGGAACATGAGGGCCGTGATGAGCGGCCTTGCCATTGCGACCGAGCTGCTCCTCGTCGGCGCCATCCTCTGCGGGATTCTCATTCTGATGCGGCTCTATCGTCATCGGTTCGCGATTCTCCGCGCCTTGGGAGCGTCGCGCCTCTACGTGTTTGCGGTCGCCTGGTGCTTCGCCTTCGTGCTGATCGCAGGGGGCAGCGTCATCGGCCTTGGCGTCGCGGCGGGGATTACCGGGATCGTCTCGGCCCTCTTCGCGCAGGCGAGCGGAATCGCGCTCGATTCCGGCATCGGCTGGACCGAGGCCGGGCTTGCCGCGGCAGTCGCGGCCATCGGTGCATTGCTCGCGATCGTGCCGGCTGCGCTACTTTACCGGGAGCCCGTGGTGAGCGCACTGCGCGGCGCGGCATAATCCCGCAGGCGAGCCTTTGTGTGTCGCGTGTCATATCGGGAGGCGCCGGTTTCAGTCACGATCTTTCCCCGGGCAAACAGAGGGAAACGATGTGAGCGACACCAGCGGACGTTTCCGGCGCGCCAAGCCGCGCAAGAAGGGGACAGGCGTGAAGCACGTCACGCTCTCAGAAGAGGCGACGAAGAAGTACGAGGAAATCGTTCGCGTGCGCGACGAACGCGAGCATGCCTATGGCCGGCACCTCACCGACGAGCGGAAGTCAAAGCGGTAGGCGGTCCGACTCCGCAGCAGCCGGGTCTTGCGGGATCGGCTTGCATCGGCGGGAAACGAAACGGGGCGGCCGAAGCCGCCCCGTCCATTGCCGCGTCCCACCCCGGACGCGTGAAGCCTACACCGAATAGTACATGTCGAATTCGACCGGGTGCGGCGTGTGCTCGAACCGGATCACTTCCTCCATCTTGAGTTCGATGAACGAGTCGATCATGTCGTCGGCGAACACGTCGCCCGCCTTGAGGAAAGCACGATCCTTGTCGAGACTCGACAGTGCCTCGCGGAGCGAGCCGCAGACCGTCGGGATCTTCTTCAGTTCCTTGGGCGGCAGGTCGTAAAGGTTCTTGTCCATCGCATCGCCGGGATGGATCTTGTTCTTGATGCCGTCGAGACCCGCCATCAGCATCGCCGCAAAGGCAAGGTAGGGATTCGCGCCCGGATCGGGGAAGCGAACCTCGACCCGCTTGGCCTTGGGGTTGTTGGTGACCGGAATGCGGCATGAGGCCGAGCGGTTCCGGGATGAGTAGGCGAGGAGGACCGGCGCCTCGAAGCCCGGGACGAGTCGCTTGTAGGAGTTGGTCAGCGGATTGGTGAAGGCGTTGAGCGCCTTGGCATGCTTGATGATGCCGCCGATATAGAACAGGCACTCCTCCGACAGGTCGGCATAGAGCTTGCCGGCGAAAAGCGGCTTTCCTGCCTTCCAGATCGACTGGTGGACGTGCATCCCGGAGCCGTTGTCGCCATATATCGGCTTGGGCATGAATGTCGCCGTCTTGCCGTAGGAATTGGCGACGTTGTGGATGCAATATTTGTAGATCTGCAGATGGTCCGCCATCGTGACGAGCGGGCCGAACTTCATGCCGAGCTCGTGCTGGGCGGAAGCCACCTCGTGGTGGTGCTTTTCGACCTTGACGCCCATCGAGGCCATCGCCCCGAGCATCTCCGAGCGCATGTCCTGGAGGGAATCCTGGGGCGGCACCGGGAAGTACCCCAGCTTGGTGCGTATGCGATGGCCGAGATTCCCCATCTCGTAGTCGGTGTCGGAATTGATGGGAAGCTCGATGTCGTCGATCCTGAACCCGGTGTTGTAGGGCGTGGCCGAGTAGCGCACGTCGTCGAAGACGAAGAACTCCGCCTCGGGACCGAAGTAGCAGGCATCGCCGATCTTGGTCTGCTTGAGATAGGCCTCGGCCTTCTTCGCGATCGAGCGTGGGTCGCGACTGTAGGGCTCGTCGGTGAGCGGCTCGAGCACGTCGCAGACGATGGAAAGCGTGGTCTGAGCGAAGAAGGGATCTATGGCGACAGCGTTCGGATCGGGCATGAGTTTCATGTCCGACTCGTTGATTACCTTCCATCCGGCAATCGACGAGCCGTCGAACATGAGGCCTTCGGTGAACGCCTCTTCGTCGATCAGCGACTGATCAAACGTCACATGCTGCCACTTGCCGCGAGGGTCGGTGAAGCGCAGATCGACATACTTCACGTCCTTGTCCTTGATGAGCTTAAGGACGTCTTTGGCGGTCGCCATGGGGTCTCCTTCTCATTCCTAAGCGTGCGGGTTGTTCACGGATAACGGCCGGCGGACCAAAGTGCCGCCGGGTAAACGGGGGTGAGTTGATCGCAAAAACGGTGGGACTTCAGATCGCGTCCATCCCGCTTTCGCCAGTGCGTATACGGACCGCCTCCTCAATATTGGATACGAATATCTTTCCGTCGCCGATGCGTCCGGTCTTCGCGCTCTTCTCGACCGCGTCGAGCACGTCGTGCACGAGCTCGTCGGCGACGACGACCTCGATCTTCACCTTGGGAACGAAGTCGACGACGTAGGCCGAGCCGCGGTAGACCTCTTTCTTGCCGCCGGTGCGGCCGAAGCCCTTCACCTCGGTGACGGTCATGCCGTGCACGCCAATCTCGG
>DASSPO010000073.1:0-5100 GCA_035699585.1 Bauldia sp. | reverse complement strand
AACGGCCTATTCGGCAATGGTGCTGGTGTACGGACCCCGGAGCGCGGCCGAAAGGCTCGCCGAGAACGTTCGCCGGAGGCACGAGAGCGTGCGGGGGGTGACGGCCGCCGGCCAAGCCTATTCGGCGTCCGATCCCGAGCTTCTGAACTGGGTGCGGGCGACGGTATCCTTCGGCATGGTCGAGGCCCATCGGGCCTTCGCCGGTGGCCTCACGGAAGGAGACCGAGAGAGGTTTTACGCCGAGGGCGCGCGGATCTCAGATCTCTTCGGCGCGTCCGGCGCCCCGACGTCGATCAAAGACAGCGATGCCTTCATGAAGGCGATGAGTGCTTCTCTTTGCCCGAATGAGGCGATCCTGGAAGTGCTCGGCGTGCTTCGCCGCGCTCCCATCCTGCCCGCCCCGTTCCGGCCCATCCAGGGACTGCTGGTCCGCGGTGCGATCGGCCTGGTCCCGGAAGACCTTCGTCGACGTCTGGCCCTTGACCGCGGCCCGGGGCTCACCCGGGGCGCCGCCACGGCCTTGCGGGCGCTTGGCGGCCTGGTCGGCGATGCGACGCCCGCCGCGCAATCCTGCCTGCGGCTGGGCCTTCCCGCCGACCATCTCAGGCGCAAGGCGACGAAGACCGTCCTTCGCGCGTAGCCGTGCGCCAAGAACAGGTCCGCCGGCCGGCGCGCGAAAAAGACGCCGGCCGGACAGAGACCCATAACTTGGCCACCTCCCAAACGCCGCCGATCTAGACGCGAGTCGGTGACGGCCACATGACGGCCGCGGTGCTCACATCGCGTTCTCGGCGAAGACCAACTTCGGCTCGTCGCGCCAGACATCGGGGAACAGCTCGTGGAGGTTCGCGACCTTGGGGAGGTCGTTCCACATGATGTACGGCTGGTCGGGATGGAGGAAGGCGTAGTCCTGGTGGTAGTTCTCAGCCGGGTAGAACACGTCGAGCGGCGCTACCTCGGTGACGATCGGCGCGGGGTAGGCGCCCGCGGCATCGAGCTGGTCGATGTAGGCTTCCGCCACCTTCTGCTGTTCGGCATCGGTGAAATAGATGGCCGAGCGGTACTGGGTGCCGACGTCCGGTCCCTGGCGATTGAGCTGGGTGGGGTCGTGGGCGACCGAGAAGAATATCTGCAGGAGCTTGCCGTAGCTGATCTTTGCGGGGTCGTACGTGATCTCGACCGATTCGGCATGGCCGGTGGTGCCGGTGGTCACTTGCGTGTAGGTCGGGTCGGCCACGGTCCCGCCGGCGTAGCCCGAGACGGCGCTTTCGACGCCTTCCACATGCTGGAAAACGGCCTGAACGCCCCAGAAGCAGCCGCCGGCCACAACCGCGGTGGCGAGGCCTTCCCGCGGCCCCGCGTCGACCGCCGGCGGCGGGATGGAAACGGCCTCCTCGGCGGCGCCGACCATTCCGGTCGCCGAGACGAGCGCCAAGACGGGGAGGGCGATCAGCCCGGCAAGGACGAAGGGGACGACACGGTCGATTGCGAACTCGCGGCTGCTTCGGCTCATGGGGCGATCCTCGCGGGATATGGGGTGAGAGTCAGGCGGCGAACGGCACGAAGGACAGCGCGACGCCGTTCATGCAGTATCGGAGCCCGGTCGGCGGCGGCCCGTCGGGGAAGACGTGGCCGAGATGCGCTTCGCAGCGGGCGCAGGAATTGGCGACCCGCACCATCCCGTGGCTCCGATCCTCGATGTCGAGGACGTTCCCCTTGGCGATCGGTGCCCAGAAGCTTGGCCAGCCGGTGCCGGACTCGTACTTGGTCTCCGATGAGAACAGGGCCGTCTCGCAGCAGACGCAGCGGTAGATGCCCTTCTCGTGGTTGTCGAGCCATGGGCCGGTGAAGGCGCGTTCGGTGCCCTCCTGCCGGGTGACGGCGAAGGCGATCTCGGAAAGTTGCCGCCGCCATTCTTCCTCGGACTTGACGATCTTGGCGACCGTCCTCCTGCCGAGGCTCATGCCGGCTGCGTCGAACTCCTCGATCTCGACCTCGCCAGGCGTGCCGAGATGGGTCGCGCCCGCGCCTGCCGAAAGCCGGGGCAGGATGCCGACCGCGACAAGGGCGGCCGCCGCGGCGCCGGTGAAGAGTAGGGTGCGGCGGGTTGAACCTGATTCGTGGTGCATGGCTTGCCTTCCCGATGGGTCTATCGCTTCCCGTTCGGCAGGAGCTACGCAAAGGTTACGCCGATTGTTTCAGGCCGTCCCGACAATTGGCCTTGAAGCCGGCACGGGACGAGATCACGCCGGCGCGAGGCTGGCAATTTCCCCCCGTTTCCGCCATATAGACGGGGATCCCGACACACCCCGGCCCGAACCAATGGCAGGCGCGCCTATCCCCTTCCGCAAGATGAACGGCCTTGGCAACGCCTTCGCCGTGTTCGACGCGCGCGAGCGGCCGGTGCGTCTTGCGCCCGAGGCGATCCGCGCGCTCGGCGCCGACGGCGCCATCGGCTTCGACCAGATGATCACGCTCGAGCGTTCGCCGAAGCAGGCCGACGTCTTCATGCGCATCCACAACAAGGACGGCGGAGAGGTCGACGCCTGCGGCAACGCCACGCGCTGCGTCGGCTGGCTGGTGATGGGCGAGAGCGGGCGGAAGAGCGCCTCGATCGAGACCAATGCCGGGCTGCTCAGCGCCTTCGAAACCGGTGCGCCGAAGATGATCGCGGTCGACATGGGCAAGCCCCGTTTCGGCTGGCGCGAGATCCCGCTCTCGCAGGCCTTCGAGGATACCCGCGCCATCGACCTCCGCTTCGGGCCGGTCGATGCGCCGGTCCTGTCCTCGCCCTCGGCGGTGAGCATGGGCAACCCGCACGCGATCTTCTGGGTCGACGATGTCGAGGCCATCGACCTTGCCCGCATCGGCCCCATTCTCGAGCACCACCCGATGTTTCCGGAGCGCGCCAACATCTCGGTCGCGCACGTCACCGCGCGCGACGCGATCACGGTCAAGACGTGGGAGCGCGGCGCCGGCATCACCAAGGCCTGTGGCACGGCGGCCTGTGCCGCGGCGGTGGCGGCGATGCGGAAGGGCCTCTGCGACCGCGTCGTTACCGTGACGCTGCCGGGCGGCCCGCTTCGCGTCGAGTGGCGCGAGGACGGCCATGTGATGATGACCGGTCCGGTCGAGACCGAGTTCGAGGGCGTGCTCGACCCCGGGACGCTCGCTTGGTCGGTGACGGAGAAGGGCGCGGCGTGATGGCCGGCGCCGGTCACGGCCGTGGCGCCAACCTTCCACCCGATGGGAGGTCGAAGGCGCTAAGCGATCTCCTCAGGGGGTCGTTGGCATCCTCTTCTCGGTCGCCCGACAATTCTGGTGTCAGGCACCCCCTCCCGAAGCTGCCTGCGGCAGTCTCGACCTCCGCTGAAGGGGGAGGTTGGGGCCGGCCCGAAGCCGGCGGAGTGAAGACCATCACCTTCGGCTGCCGTCTGAACGCGCTCGAATCCGAGGTGATGCGTGCGCGCGCCGAGGCCGCCGGGCTCGCCGACGCGGTGCTCGTCAACACCTGCGCCGTGACCGGCGAGGCGGTGCGCCAGGCCAGGCAGGCGATAAGGAAGGCCCGCCGCGAGAATCCGCACGCGCGCATAGTCGTGTCCGGGTGCGCGGCGCAGATCGATCCGGCCTCCTTTGCGGCCATGCCCGAGGTCGACCTCGTAATCGGCAACGAGGAGAAGCTGACCGCAAGCGGCTATCGCGATTTCGGCGTCGGCGACGCGGCGCCGATCCGGGTCAACGACATCATGTCGGTGAGGAACACGGCTGGACACCTGATCGAGGGCATGGACGGGCGTGCCCGTGCCTTCGTCGAGGTGCAGAACGGTTGCGATCACCGGTGCACTTTCTGCGTCATCCCCTACGGCCGCGGCAATTCGCGCTCCGTGCCCATGGGCGCGGTGGTCGAGCAGATTCGCCGGCTCGTCGAGAACGGCTATCGCGAGGTCGTGCTGACCGGCGTCGACATCACCTCCTACGGCGGCGACCTGCCCGGCAGGCCGAGCCTCGGCCGGCTCGTCCGCTCGATTCTCCGCAATCTGCCGGAACTCGAACGGCTGCGCCTCTCCTCCATAGATTCGATCGAGGCCGACGAGGCGCTGCTCGACGCAATCGCGGAGGAAGAGCGGCTGATGCCGCACCTCCACCTCTCCCTCCAGCATGGCGACGACCTGATCCTGAAGCGCATGAAGCGGCGACATTCGCGCGCCGATGCGCTGCGTTTCGTCGAGACGGCGCGACGGCTCCGTCCCGACGTCGTCTTCGGCGCCGATCTCATCGCCGGCTTTCCGACCGAGGACGAGGCAATGTTCGGCCGCTCGCTGTCGATCGTCGAAGAGGCGGGGCTGACTTTCCTCCACGTCTTTCCGTTCTCCCCGCGGCCGGGCACGCCGGCGGCGCGAATGCCGCAGGTCGACCGCGGCCTGGTGAAAGAGCGCGCGGCGCGGCTCCGCGCAGCCGGCGCCGCGGCGTTGGCGCGCCACCTCGCGGCGGAGCAAGGCGCGACCCGGCGGGTGCTGGTGGAACGCCATGGCCTCGGTCGAACCGAGCACTTCACCCCCGCGGAGATCGGCTTCGGCAACCCCGGCGACGTGGTCGCCGCGCGCGTCACCGGCCACACCGCGCGGGCGCTTCTGGCCGAGGCGGCGTGAGCGGCCTTCGCGCCATGGCGGTGCTCTCGATCATGTACGGGCGGACCCACGGGTCGGATCATGGCTGAACCGAAGGGCGTGCTTCGCCGCGTCTTCGGCCTCGGGCCGCAGCCGGCAACGACGGATGCGACGCCAGCGGCCGCCGAGACGCCTCCTCCCCGGACCTCGTGGTTCCAGCGGCTCAAGTCGGGACTGGCGCGCTCCTCCAGCGCGATCTCCGAAGGCATCACCACGATCTTCCGGAAGCGGAAGCTCGATGCGGCGGCACTCGAAGAGTTCGAGGAGATGCTGATCAAGGCCGACCTCGGGCTTGCCACCGCGGCGGCGATCACCGATGCGCTTCGTGCCGGCCGCTACGACCGGGAGATCGGCGAGGACGAGGTGAAGGCGGTGCTCGCCGGCGAGATCGAGAAAACGCTAGCGCCGGTCGCCCGCCCGCTCGCCATCGACG
>DASSPO010000072.1:0-2996 GCA_035699585.1 Bauldia sp. | reverse complement strand
AGGCCCGCGCGAAGGCGGCGTTCTCCGACAGAAACCCGTAGCCGGGGTGGATTGCCTCGACACCGACATCGCACGCCAGGCCGACGATCCCGGGAATGTCGAGGTACGCCCGGATCGGCTCCCCCGTCTTGCCGACGCGGTACGCCTCGTCGGCCTTGAAGCGGTGGAGCGCGAGCTTGTCCTCTTCGGCGTAGCAGGCGACGGTCTTGATGTTGAGCTCATTGGCCGCGCGGAAAACGCGGATCGCGATTTCGCTGCGGTTGGCGACGAGGATCTTTTTGATCTTCATGGATATGACCCGAGCGTGAGGGGGACGGCGCTCTCGCGCCGGCTGGGGCAGGCGTCTATTTCCGGCTCAAGTGGCCCGCGAGATGGCTCATGTCGTAGCCGGCGTTCTGGGCCTTGCTGATGATCGAGTCTGCGCTTTCATTGCCCGCCTGCGACAGCGCCCATAGCGTTGTCGACCGCGTGCCCGAACGGCAGTAGGCGAAAACCGGCCCGGTGCTCCCCTCGAGCACCTCCCGGGTCTTGTCGACCATGTCGGGCGACACGCCCTCGCGGCCGAGAGGAATGGCAACATAGTCGAGGCCCGCCGCCCTGGCCGCCGCCTCGACCTCAGCCCCGGACGGTTGGTCCGGTGCTTCCCCGTCGGGACGGTTGTTGACGATCGTGGTGAAGCCAGCTGCCTTGAGCGCCGGGATGTCCTCGGGGCGGATTTGCCCCGAAACGCTCACATGGTCGTCGATCCGCTTGATCTCCAAAGGCGGCAAACTCCTGAACTGCCGAGAAGCTATCCCGGGCCTTTATACGCATCGGCCCTGAGGCGACGCAACCACACCTATTGCTGAGGTGTGGCGGGCAGCTCGGTGACCGAAGGGGCCGGTTCTTCGAGGAGCGGCAGGCCGGCCCAGGGGCGCCAGACATTGGGGCGCTTCAGGACGAAGTTGTCGGCGACGGCTTCGACCGTGGCGCCCTGAAGGCTCAGCTCCTGGAGGAGGGCGTTCATTTCGGCAACCGGCATCTGTGCCCTGGTGAAGTAGTTGGCGATCTCGGGTCGCTCGAGGAACATCACCTGGGCAATGGCAATAATTACCGGCTCTGGCGGAAATCCGGTCGGCTGTGGGCTCGGACAGGTGACCCGGCCCAGGCAGAGGAAGTTGTCCTTGTTGTAGGGCCCCAGATCGAGGCTCTTGAACGCGAACTGCGCCAGCACCGAGTTGGGCTGCCAGTAATAGAAGAGGATCGGCTCGCGCCGGCTCACGGCCTCGGCGATCAGGGTATCGAGCTCGAAGCGGTTGGCGGGCTCGACGATCTCGAAGAACTGGTCGAGGCCGTTGGCCTTGAGGAGGTTGCGGTTCACGACCGAGCAGCCCCAGTCGGAGGGGCACGAGATGAACCGGCCCTTGGGCAGGCCGCCCGCAAAGAGCTGCCACTGCGTCTGGAGCGCGGCGACGGTCGTCAGGTCCGGATGCTCGGCGACGACGTAATCGGGAACGAACCAGCCTTCGAGCACCGGCTCGGCGTAGGTGACCCCGGCCTGCCGGACCATCTGGCTGCCCGCGCCGGCGTTCCAGATCTCGGCGATCCGCGCGATCCAGAGCTCGGGCGCGACCTGCGGCTGACCGGTCGAAATCATCGAGGAGCCGGTCGCGGCCATGTCGCCGGGAACCACCGTGACCTCGCAGCCAAAGGTCTGGCGGAGGAGGCGGGCGTGGATCTCGGCGAGAAGCTCGGCGGACGGCCACTGCATCCGGGCGATCGTCACCGGCTCGGTGCCGCAGACCGGGGGCGGGGCCTCGAGCTCGACGACCGACTGCTCCTGTGCCGCCGCGGGGGCTGCGGACAGAAGTCCGAGAAGGGTGGAAATAACGGCCAGGGCGCGCAACATGCCCATGCTTTGGCAAAAGCGGCGGCGTTAAGCAACCGCGTGTGGCGTCATGAAAAACCGATCAATCCGGCGTGACTTCCCGAAGCAAATTTGGCAGTGTCCGGCGCAGCGGGGCACGGGGTAGTGCCCCCATTCGTTGTTGCCGCTGTCAAGACGTCCGGAAAACGGGCGCGCGAAGCGTCAACCAGACAGAGGGACATCATGACAAAAACCAAGACTCTGCTCGGCGCGGCCGTGGCGTTTGCCGCACTCGCCGCGGCGGCCCCGGCGCTCGCCCAGGACGTCAAGCTCGGCATCCTTGGCGACATCACCGGGCCGATCGAAAGCCTTGCGCCACCGATCGTTGCGGGCGCGCAGCTCGCCTTCGACCACGTCAACGCCCAGGGCGGCCTGCTCGGCGGCAAGATCGTTACCGTCACCGGCGACAGCGCCTGCGACCCCTCGGTTGCCGGCCCTGCCGCCGACAAGCTCGTCAACACCGACCAGGTGACGGCGATGGTCGGCGCCTTCTGCACCGGCGCGACCATCGGCGCCGCGACGACCGCGGGCATCCCGGGCAATGTCGTCCAGATCTCGCCGTCGGCTTCGGCTCCGGCCCTGACGACCCTCGAGGACAACGATCTCGTCTTCCGCACCACGCCGTCGGACGCCTTCCAGGGTGTGAAGCTCGCTGATCTTCTCACCGCCAAGGGTGTCACCGACGTCGCACTGACCTACGTCAACAACGACTACGGCAAGGGTCTCGCCGACGTGTTTGCCGCGCAGTTCACCAAGAACGGCGGGACGGTCGCGGTCAACGTCGCGCACGAAGAGGGCAAGGCGGACTACCGCGCCGAGCTCGGCCAGCTCGCCGTGAGCCCGAACCTCGTGATCATCGCGTACGTGTCCGGCTCGGGTCTCACGATCCTTCAGCAGGCCAACGAGAGCGGCAACTTCACCACCTACTTCGGCGGCGACGGCATGATCGGCGATGCGCTCGCCGGTGCCAATGTCGGCAACTTCATCGCCACCCGCGCCGGCGCCTATGCGGGCGAGTCGGCCGATATCTACACCAAGCTCGCGACCGAAGCCGGTCAGGACCCCACGGCGACCTACGCGCCGCAGGCCT
>DASSPO010000071.1:0-3309 GCA_035699585.1 Bauldia sp. | reverse complement strand
GCGATAGACATTGGCCGGCGACATGCCGAGTTCGGCGGCGATGTCGGCGACCGTCGTCTTGGCAAAGCCAAGGCGTCGAAACAGCCCTTCGGCCGTCTCAACGATGCGGGCCCTGGTCTCCTCCGGAGAGGCGCGTACCGCGACACTCATGGCGCTACCCTATGACTACTGACGAATTTTGTAATTCATCACAATTCAGGAATCAAGAGCCGTTGCGCCACGGCCCCGAGCCCTATTCGAGTTCGAAGGAAATCCTGGCGTTGATCCGGTAGTTATTGATCCTTCCCTTGGCATCGACCGTCGCCTGGAGGTTGTCGATGTTGATCGACCGGATGCCGCGGACCGTCTTGGCCGCCGTCGTCACCGCCACTTGAGCGGCATCCTCCCACCCCTTCTTCGATTCGGCGAGAACCTCGATCACCTTGAGCATCGGCATGACTCGTCCTCCTCGGCTCCGTTCCTACCAAACAAGTCTAGCATAGAGCGGGCAGGATGGATCGGCCGGGTCGCCGATCGCCGCGCCCGGAAAGCAGAGGGGCTCGGACCGATGCCGGAAGATCAAGGGCGCTCAACCCCACGCCCGGGTGCGATGAGCGCGGGTGGAGCGGGTGATCGGGATCGAACCGACGACATTCAGCTTGGGAAGCTGACGTTCTACCACTGAACTACACCCGCATCCGAAGCGGATTCACCAAGGTTCAGTGGTGGGAGTCAAGCGGCTTCGCGCGGGACTTCGCGGCAGGCGGCGCTTTGATCGTCCGGTGGCTTCCCTGCGCGCGCGGACGTTCCGGCGGAGCCGGTCCAAGTGCAGGCGTCGGGATCGCTAAAACTCTACGCTTCGGCTCAGCCGGTTATTAGCCGGCATGTGGTTCCTGTTGTCCGGACAGCAGGCGGCAGGGTGTCGGCCCGCCGCCGTCTTCCGGAGGCGTTTGCAAATGCTGTGCGTCAAGACGCGGCTCGGTCCGAGTGCGATCGAGGGAGTCGGGCTCTTCGCCGCGGAGCCGATACCGAAAGGGACGGTCGTCTGGCGCTACAACCCGCGCCTCGACCTCAAGCTCGACATGCGCGACATACCGGCCTCCGACACGATCACGCGCGAGTGGCTGATGCGCTACGGCTACCAGCCCACCAACGAGCCGATCTACATCGTCTGCGGCGACAATGCCCGCTTCATGAACCACTCCGACACGCCCAACTGCGACGACGTCGACGACCTCACGATCGCCATCGTCGACATCGCCGAGGGCGAGGAGATCACGTGCGACTATGCACGCTTCGACGCGCGTTTCGCACAAAGCCGCTTCGCGGTCGGTTGGGCGTAAGGGTCAGGCGGCCGAACCGAGCCGCCACCCCGGGAGTCCCCCCGTTTAGTCAGTCCCAGCGCCCGCGGCTCACCGTCTTGCCCGTCGGCATTGCGCACCCGGGTGAAGCCGGCCGTCATGTCCTGAAGTGCTTTGAGAGCTTCAGGCCCTGGGCCTGGTAGTGCGAGCCGATGTCGCGGCCATAGAGGAAGTGCGGGCGCTCCAGCATGCGTTCGTAGACCAGGCGTCCGACGGTCTGGCCATGCTCGAGGATGAAGGGAATCTCGTGGCTCCGCACCTCGAGGACGGCGCGACTGCCGGTGCCGCCCGCCTCGGAATGGCCGAAGCCGGGATCGAAGAAGCCTGCGTAGTGGACCCGGAACTCGCCGACCAGAGGATCGAACGGGACCATCTCGGCAGCATAGTCGGGGGGTACGGTCACCGCCTCGCGCGAGGCGAGGATGTAGAACTGGTCCGGATCGAGAACGAGCTCCGGCCGGCCGTGGGTCGAGATCGGATCCCAGAAGTCGAGGGCGTCGAGCGCGCCGCGCTTGTCGACATCGACCAGGCCGGTGTGGCGCTTGGCGCGGTAGCCGACGATGCCGTCGCGACCGGCAAGATCGATCGAGAGCATCAGGCCGCCGGCAAGGTGCAACTCGCCGTCGACCAGCGGGGTGCTTGCGTGAAGCCCGGCAAGCTCGACGTCATCGAGCCGCGCGTTGCCCTGCCGGAAGCGGATCTGCGACAGCCGCGAGCCGGCTCGAACGATGACCGGGAAAGTGCGCGGGCTGATCTCGACATAAAGCGGACCGGCATAGCCGGCAGGCACCGTGTCGAACTCGCGCGTGTGGTCGGCGATGACGCGGGTGAACACGTCGAGCCGACCGGTCGATGACTTCGGGTTGGTCGCGGCGGCAATCCCGGACGGCAGCGCGAGCGACTCCATGAGCGGTACGATATAGACGCCGCCGCTCCGGCCAGGCTCGAGGAGCGCGCCCTTGGCGAGGTCGATCTCGTGGAGCGTCAGGGAAGCGATGCGTTCGGCGACGGTGGCGTTGGGTCCGGGGAGGAAGCTCGCGCGCACCCGGTAGGCAACGGGGCCGAGGCGGAGGTCGAGACTTGCGGGCTGGATCTGGTCAGCGTCGAACGGTCGCGGCGCGACGATGCCGCCGGCCTCGGCGAGCGCCGCGATCCTCTGGGCCGGCAAGATTCCGGCCGGCCTGTCCCCGCCCATGCTGCACCTCGCGTCAGGCCGCGAGCCTTAACCGAACTTGCGATTGACGCCAAGTTCCGAGCGCCTTATGAGACGGACTGTCCGTGGTCATTTGAGCCGGCCGGCTTGCAGCCACGTAAAACAAATCGCTAAAAGGCCGGAGGGCACGCAACCCACCCGGCCACACGGCCGGGTTTTTTGTTGGGAGCGTGAAGGCGATGGCAAGGCGCGCGACAAAGAAAAGGGCCCTGAGGCCGGCGACGACGCTGGTTCATGGCGGCATCCTGCGGTCGGATTTTGGAGAGAACTCCGAGGCGATCTTCCTGACGCAAGGGTTCGTCTACGACAGCGCCGAGGCGGCGGCGGCGCGCTTCAAGGGCGACGAGCCGGGGTTCATCTACTCGCGCTTCTCCAATCCCACCGTGGCGATGTTCGAGGAGCGGATGCGGCTCCTCGAGGGCGCAGGGGCGGCGCGGGCGACGGCAAGCGGCATGGCGGCGGTGACGGCGACCTTCCTCTCCCACCTCAAGGCCGGGGACCACGTCATCGCGGCCAAGGCGCTGTTCGGCTCCTGCCGCTACGTGGTCGAGGAACTTCTGCCCAAATACGGGATCGCGGCAACGCTGGTCGACGGCACCGACCTCGATCAGTGGCGGAAGGCGGTCACACCCAGAACCAGGGCACTGTTCCTCGAAAGCCCAACCAACCCGACGCTTGAGGTGATCGACATCGCCGCGGTTGCCGAGATCGCGCGCAACGCCAAGGCCAGGCTGATCGTCGACAACGTGTTTGCCA
>DASSPO010000070.1:0-4812 GCA_035699585.1 Bauldia sp. | reverse complement strand
ACTATTGGCTGCTCTGAAATAGAATCTCTTCCGGCTAAGGTTTGACGGCCATCGCGACGCTGGCGAAAATGTAGCGGCCGAGCGGATCATACCATGTGGGATAGGTATTGGCATTGTACGGTCCATCACCAGCCGCGGTGTTGCTGACGACCAGCGGCGGCTGGCGGTCCATGACGTTGTTGACTCCCAGCCGCAATTCGAGCCCCTTACGGACCCTGAAGACTGTCGCGACGTCGAAGTAATCTTGTGCCCGCAGCTTCGTGAACCCCGGGCCAATTTCATCCGTCAGATTGAATTTGGGATCGAGGGCGGCAAGCTTCACGCCACCTAAGTGTCGCCATTGGAGCGACAGTGAAATTCCATGTGAACTGTCCCACGTAGCTCGAGCCGTCTGCTTCCAGCGCGGCTGCATGCCGCACGGAGCACCGAACAAGCCCGCACAATCGTACGGCGTCGAAAGCCCGCCATTGTCGACGATCCAGCGCAGAACGTAACTGCCGCGAAATTCGATGTTCGCCGAGCCCAGTCGACCCAGGGGCACAAAATAATCTGCGCTCCCATCGATCCCGCGGATTTTCAGGCTGCCGAGGTTCGCCTGCCGATTATCGACATAGCCATTACCGAGCCAAAGCGCGCCGTTCGGATCGCGATGGATGCGGCTGCAGAAGATGGGATCTCCGCTGGCAATGCAGCTGTCGACGATGGCTTGCGCGCCGATCCTCGAGATGGCGCCCTTCAGTCTGATGTTCCACCAGTCGATCGTTGCGTTGAAACCGCGCAATATGCGGGGCTGCAGGACGATGCCAATTGCCCGGGTCGTCGCCGTTTCAGCTCTCAGGTTTTCGTTTCCGCCGGTGATCGCATTGTAGTCGAAGAGTCCGTTGGCCCTGGCGACTTGTCCGTATTGCGCCGGCGTCACTCCGGTCAGGGCGCACTGCGTCTCCGAGGCTGTGGGCGCGGCGCCGGCGCAGGGATCGCGAAGAAACGTATCGGGCTGGGACGGAGCGAAAAGTTCCTGAACGTTCGGGGCCCGGTTCGCCCCCTGCTGGCTTGCGCGAAGACGCAATCCGCTAACGGCGGTCAGATCGAGCGCGAGCTTATAAGTCTTGCTCGAGAAACTGTTTCGGGAGTTCCTGTACCGGGATTTGCGAAATCCACCCTCGAAGGCCAGCCGTTGCACCAGCCTTTCGGTGAGCAGCGGAATGCGGGCCTCCCCGAAAATCTCTCTGGTATCGATCGAGCCGCGAATGGGGAAAACCTGTTCGCCGAAACCGGCGATGTCGTTGGTTTGCGCAAATTCATCAGGATCGAATTCGACAGTATCCTTTCGAAACTCTGCGCCGACATTGATTACTGAATCTTCGTCAGACCATGGGCTGCCGATTCCCCAGCGGTCGAGCCGGACGGTGGCATTCACGTTGCCCACCTGCTCCCTGAATGACCCGCTCATTGATGGGGGAATGGACAGGTAAGCAGTGGATTGAGGGGTCACCTGCCCGGTCGCGAAGACATCCCAGGGCACGCAGTCCGCATCCGCCCCGGCCGCAAAAGGACCAAGCGCGCGCGCAATCAGCACCGAGCGGCAGATCGGCTGGCCCGTCGACGGGTCGGAAACTACGTCGAGTGCTTTGCCGAGGCGAGAGATCGATACGTTGTTGCGATATTGCCGATCGAGACTGACGTGGCCGAACAGATAGCTTGCGTCAAAACTGACACCGCGCCCAACTTCGCCCTTGATGCCTCCGAGCAGCCGAATGCTCTTATGCTCAAGAACGTCCTGGATTGAGCCGCCTTCGATATTGCGCCGCGAGATGAGGAGCCAGGCGCGGGAATATGTCGAGCCCGAGACCGGATCGACGAATGACGTCGGCGTGCCGGTGACCTGTATCAGTTGGCCATTGGCGTCCAGAACTGCAGTTTCGCCGACGAAATTGCCCGTTCGGCAAATCAGCGAACTCTGCTGGTCGGACAGCAACGGATTATCGCAGTTGATCGTCTCGGTGTCCCTGAAGTCTCCCGATGGACCGATTTGCCAAAATGACCGGTCCTTCATCGCCATGACTTCGGCATATGCCTGGACCGCTTTGGAAAGATCGAAACTTCCGAATCCGCCGGCGGTGTATCGCTTATCCGGCCGCTGATAGAGATTCCATGGCGCGTAATTGAACCGGCTCACCCCGGGCACAAACGTCCGGTCGGGCGTGACCTGGTAGATATTGTCGAGATTGTCGAAGTAGTTTCCGGGATAGGAGACGAGCGGACCGCCGCATTCCAGGATGGACGTCGGTCTCTGATCGACCATCTTGGCGGTGATCGGGCAGGCGCCATAGTCGCGCTGATCCTGCGTGACCGCGTCGATTTTGCGATACCCACCATAAATCGTGAAGTGCGCACGATTGTCGAAGAAGCTGCGCCCGAATGCTGCGGAAACGCTCTCGCGCGAGCCATCAAGGACACTTCCCTTCGGATAGGGGAGCTGACGTTGGCCGAGCAGAGACCGCGCGAACTTGTCCCGGTTATTATGCTGATAAGCGCCGATCTGCCCCTCGACCTTCAGGCCCTCGAGCTTCGTGTCGAGGATGAAGTTGACGACGCCAGCGACGGCGTCTGAACCGTAGACGGAAGCCGCGCCGCCGGTCAGCACTTCGACGCGCTGGATAATCGACGTTGGGACGCTGTTGATGTCCGCCACGGGATACCGCGGGTCACCCGGCATCAGGCGATGCCCGTTGATCAACACGAGCGTCCTGACCGACCCCAGGCCGCGAAGGTCGATCGTGGCGGCGCCTGTCGCACCCGCGGAAACGAACTCGACCTCGGATGGATTGACCTGGGGAAGCTGATTCAGGACCTCTTCGGCGTTCGTCGCGCCTTGCAGCTTGAACTCTTCGCCCCTGATCGTCGTGACGGGGCTGACCGCTGTCAGATCCGCTCGCGGAATGCGTGAACCGGTGATCACGATCGGCGCGGCGGTGTCGCGCTCTTTTGCGGGATGGAGCCTATCCGATGGAGAAGGTGTAGGCGGCTGCGGCGCCCGATCCGCCGAGGATGCGAATGATCGTGAGCTGATCGTTAGTGCGACGGCGCACAGACACACGTGCCAATGACCGACTGCTCCCACTCGCTGCCCCCTCACGCGACAATGGGGCCGAGTTCCCCGATGCACGGCCGAGACGAGTCGAGAAGACTACACTACTTTGTTAAAACGCAACAAAGCTGTCGCAAAAGTCGGCAAGGAGATAGTGCCTGCTTCGGGAAAATGGCATCGGCGATCCCATGTGGCGGGAGCGAAGGGTCAAGGAGGGAATGGCGAATCCGTCGCTGACCAGCCATGGCATCAACTTCCACCCGATTGGGTCGGGACGGGCGTTCAACAGCTAATCGCTAATGTCCGCAATGGGTCGAGAACAGACATCGCCTTTCTGGCCTCTGCTAATGTCGACAGCTTCTCACAACCACTTCAGCTTGCCAGCGGACTTGATCTGTGTCCCGTACGACTGAAGATAGCGAAGGCCCGTATCGACAAGGAGGGTTGCTACGGTTTTTCCCGGCCCGAGACGCCGTGCAATTTGGATTGCAGCGATGACGTTTGCTCCGGAGGAGGTGCCGGCAAAGAGACCTTCCTCGCGCGCGAGCCGGAGAGCCATCGAGTCCGCGTCCACGGTCGACACGGCGAACACTTCATCAACTGTCGCAAATCTCCAAAGAGGAGGGTGGCGGCCGATGCCGATGCCCTCGATCTTGTGAGCACCTGGCTTTCCGCCGGAAAGGACCGCGGACTCGGCCGGCTCGACCGCCCCCACATTCAACGAAGGGTTATGCTGCCGTAGCACGCTCGTCGTTCCGATAAGCGACGCAGCAGTCCCTACGGACTGAACGAACGCATCGATCTTTCCGCCGCTTTGCTGCCAAATCTCTTCACCGAGCGAGTGATATCCTGAGACGCTATCGGTATTGTTAAGCTGGTCTGTCCAATAGCAGCCTGCCTGCCGGCTCGCTTCCTCGGCTGCAGCGATCATCTGGTTGATCAGACCTTTGGTGGTCAGGCCGTCCCCGCTCGGAATGACGCGAACGTCGGCGCCGAGCGCGGCCATCAAAACGAGCTTCTCCTCGCTGAACGCATCGGACGAGAGAATGCGAAGCTTGTATCCCCGGGCAGCGCATACCAGGGCTAGTGAAGCTCCCGTGCTCCCTCCGGAATATTCGACGATGGTCGAGTCCGGACGGATCCGGCCATCTTCTTCGGCGCGCGCGATCATCGCCTGCGCCATTCGATCCTTCATGCTGCCAGTCGGGTTTGAGCCTTCAACCTTCACGACCACGCGTGCGCAACCTGGCGGAACTACGCTCTTCAGCTCAACCAAAGGCGTGTTGCCGATGGCGTCGAGCACGCTCGCGCTAATTCGCATGGGGATCGCTCGGCGGCGTGCCAGAGTCCACCGAGAGCACCAACTTCCGTCCGGGCACCAACGACTGCACCTGTCCCTGCGGAGCAAATATTTCAGCCGCCGCAGCTACCGAGTCTGGCCCTTCGGTAAAATGCTTCCAGCCACGGTTATGAACGGTCATGATTCTGGCCCCCCGAAAGACGCTGGCCAGTTCCAGAAGGTCGTTGTTGCCCATCGTGAGGTTGAATGGCCCGCGCGTGCGAGCTGCGCCGGCGAACGCGATCACCACGTCAGGCTTGTAGCGACGGGCCACCTCGGCCACCCCGTCGTAGAAAACCGTGTCGCCGGTGACGTAGATGAGGTCCTTCTTCGCGGCACTTTGAACCACAAAGCCAGTCACGTCGCCCAGTGTTCGTTCGGCCCC
>DASSPO010000069.1:0-3209 GCA_035699585.1 Bauldia sp. | reverse complement strand
GACGGTGCCGTTCGTGATGGACGGCCGCAAGCGCTACCGCTTCACGGTCGCCTGGGGCGAGGAACGCGACACCGACGATACCGAGGGCCGCGTGGTCAGGACGTCAGACCTCCGCCCGTCGGCCGAGGCGATCCGGGCCCTGCTGCCGCAATTCACCGGCCTGATCGAGCAGATCCCGCCGCAATATTCCGCCATCAAGGTCCAGGGCGAACGGGCCTATGACCTGGCGCGGGACGGCGAAACCGTCGAACTGAAGCCCCGTCCGGTCGAGATTCACGAACTGACCCTCGTGGAACACGGCGATAACGGCCAGTCCGTGTTCGAGGCCGAGTGCGGCAAGGGCACCTATGTCCGGGCTCTGGCCCGCGATATCGGCCGGATTCTGGGCTGTTTCGGCCATATCTGCGCGTTGCGGCGGACCCTGGTCGGCCCATTCCGCGAAGCGGACATGATTCCGCTGGAAGAATTGGAGGCTTTGTGCAATAGAGCCGCGTCTGGCGAGGGAAGCCTCGCCGACGCGCTTTTGCCCGTTGAGACCGCGCTGGACGACATCCCGGCACTGGCCGTCACACGGGCTGATGCGGCAAGGCTCCACCGGGGCCAGGCCGTTTTGTTGCGCGGACGGGATGCGCCCAATAGTAGCGGCACAGTCTATGTCACGGTGGCAGGCCGGCTTCTGGCCCTCGCCGAAATTGGCAATGGCGAACTCATCCCCAAGCGCGTGTTCAACCTGACCGGGCTGACTGCCAGTCCCGGTCGCAGCAATGAAAGAGTTTGACGATGTCGATTACCGCCGAACGCAAAGCGGAAGTCATCAAGACGAGTGCCACCAAAGCCGGCGACACCGGCTCGCCCGAGGTCCAGGTCGCGATCCTGTCGGAACGCATCAACAACCTGACCGGCCACTTCAAGACCCACGTGAAGGACAATCATTCACGCCGCGGCCTTCTGAAGCTCGTGTCGACGCGCCGTTCGCTTCTCGATTACATCAAGAAGAAGGACGAGGCGCGCTACAAGGCGTTGCTCGAAAAGCATAACATTCGTCGTTGATTTGAGAGTACACGCGCGCAGCCTGCGCGCGTTTTCGCATGGTCATCCGAAGAAAACGGACTCCGTTCTGGAGACGATCATGCGCAAACGGGCATCGTCCGGTCAGGATCGTGCCCGACAACGTCCAGCAGCAATCCGGCCGCTGGACAGGGCAAGATGCCCGTGACTGCCGAGAGGATGGACGCCATCCGGAATATGAAGACCATGGCAGGATCGCCGGATGCTGATCTCGCATTGCGATCAGCGTCCCGCCATCTTGCGCATGGTCTTTATGTTTTTGGGCCCCGCTCTCTCGTGAACCCATGAAAGAAACCGATATGTTCAATAAGCATTCCGTCGAGATCGACTGGGGTGGACGTCCCCTCAAACTGGAAACCGGCAAGATCGCCCGTCAGGCTGACGGCGCCGTGATCGCCACCTATGGCGAAACCGTCGTGCTCGCCACCGTGGTCGCCGCGAAGGCGCCGCGCGAAGGCGTCGACTTCCTGCCGCTCACCGTCGACTACCAGGAAAAGACCTATGCCGCGGGCCGCATTCCCGGCGGCTATTTCAAGCGCGAAGGACGCCCGACCGAAAAGGAGACGCTGGTCTCCCGCCTGATCGACCGCCCGATCCGTCCGCTGTTCGTCGACGGCTGGCGCAACGAGACCCAGGTGATCGCCACCGTGCTGTCGCACGACATGGAGAACGATCCCGACATCGTCGCGCTGGTGGCGTCATCGGCCGCGCTCACCCTGTCCGGCGCGCCCTTCAAGGGTCCGATCGGCGCCGCGCGCGTCGGCTTCGCCAATGACGAGTTCATCCTCAACCCGACGCTGGACGAGATGGTCGACACCCAGCTCGACCTCGTCGTAGCCGGCACCGCCGACGCCGTGCTGATGGTGGAATCGGAAGCCAAGGAACTGAACGAAGACATCATGCTCGGCGCCGTGATGTTCGGTCACCGCCACTTCCAGCCGGTGATCAAGGCGATCATCGAACTCGCCGAGAAGGCCGCGAAGGAGCCGCGCGAGGTCACCACGATCGACAATGCGGCGCTGGAGAAGGAAATGCTCGGCATCGTCGAGCAGGATCTGCGCGCCGCCTACGCCATTCCGGTCAAGCAGGATCGCTACGCCGCGGTCGGCAAGGTCAAGGAAAAGGTGATCGCGCACTACTTCCCGGAAGGGCAGGAGCCGAAATACGACAAGCTGCGCATCGCCGCCGTGTTCAAGGAGCTCGAGGCCAAGATCGTTCGCTGGAACATCCTCGATACCGGCAAGCGCATCGACGGCCGCGATTCCAAGACCGTGCGCAACATCGTCGCCGAGGTCGGCGTGCTGCCGCGCGCCCACGGCTCGGCGCTGTTCACCCGCGGCGAGACCCAGGCGATGGTCGTCACCACGCTCGGCACCGGCGAGGACGAGCAGTACATCGACGCGCTGTCGGGGACGTACAAGGAAACGTTCCTGCTGCACTACAACTTCCCGCCCTATTCGGTCGGCGAGACCGGCCGTCTCGGCGGCACCAAGCGGCGTGAGACCGGCCACGGCAAGCTGGCCTGGCGCGCGATTCACCCCGTTCTGCCGCCGCACCACGAATTCCCCTACACGATCCGCGTCGTCTCGGAGATCACCGAATCCAACGGCTCGTCGTCGATGGCCTCGGTGTGCGGCGCCTCGCTGTCGCTGATGGATGCGGGCGTGCCGCTCAAGCGGCCGACCGCCGGCATCGCGATGGGCCTGATCCTGGAAGGTTCGCGCTTTGCGGTGCTTTCGGACATCCTCGGCGACGAGGATCATCTCGGCGACATGGACTTCAAGGTGGCCGGCACCGAGGCCGGCATCACCTCGCTGCAGATGGACATCAAGATCGAGGGCATCACCGAGGAGATCATGAAGGTCGCGCTTGGCCAGGCCAAGGAAGGGCGCATCCATATCCTCGGCGAAATGTCCAAGGCGCTGACCGCGGCGCGCGCCGAGCTCGGCGAATACGCGCCGCGAATCGAGACCTTCAAGATCGCGACCGACAATATCCGTGAAGTGATCGGCACCGGCGGCAAGGTGATCCGCGAGATCGTCGAGAAGACCGGCGCCAAGGTCAACATCGAGGACGACGGCACCGTCAAGGTCGCCTCCAACGACGGCGAGGCGATGAAGGCCGCGATCAAGTGGATCAAG